>NZ_CP181499.1:3074148-3390185 GCF_052186135.1 Methylocystis sp. JAN1
CTGCAGCCAGCCGAGCCCGTCGAGCGGATGCAGATAATCGGGGGCGGCGCCGCCAACCTCCCGAAAAACGTCGAGATCGGAGGCGATCACCGGCGCGCCCGCGACCAGCGCCTCCGCCACAGGAAGCCCGAAGCCCTCGCCGAAGGACGGCATGAGCAATGCGCGAGCGCCGGCCATTAACTGGCGCAGGCCCGGCGTCGAGAGCCCGGCCGCCTCGACGACATTGGCGGCGAGCGCCGGACAGCGCGCCATCATGTCCACGACATTCTCATTGAGCCAGCCGCGCTTGCCGACGACGACGAGCTTCGGCGCGCGCCCGCGCGACGCCAGCTCTCGCCAGACATTGAGCAGCAGCAGATGGTTCTTGCGCGGCTCGATCGTGCCGCAGACCACGAAATAATCGACTCCTGCGAGCTCCCGCGGCGGTTCTGTCGCGGCCTCGAAGACGGGTGAGACCGGAAGCCGCGCGACACAAACAGGAATCTCCGCGCGACCGTTTTCGGCGGCGAAGGCCTTGAACCGGGTCGCCACCTCGCGCGCGCTGACGACGACGCCGGCGGCGAAGCGGCAGATATTACGGTTGCGGCGCGGGTGCAGCATCGCCTCGACGGGCCGGAAAAACTGCGGCTGATCCACTGGCAGCAGGTCATAGACGAAAGAAACCGGCTTCACGTCGGGCCGCGAACCGAGCCAGCGCACATACCAGGGGCGGTCGAGCAGGAATTGCGTGCCGTTGAAATAGACCGCGCCTTGCGGGATCTCGCTTGGCGGGCGCCCGAGATGCAGCGCCCAGTCGCGCAGCGCCCGCCAGTTGCGCGCGATGCGCTCCGTTCCCGGCTTGCGTTCGAGCCGCGCCCGTGCGATGCGCGCGCCTTTGGGCGCCGTCAGCGCGGCGACGACCGCTTGGTAGACGGCGTCTCGCGCAACGTCGCCGTCCTCGCGCCAGAACGACTCGATTTCGTCGATCGCCTCCAGCGCTTTTCGCGTCTCGGCGAGACGGGGACCGAAGGCGGTGCAAGACAGCGGAACGGCGCCGCGGCTCAAGAAGCGCCGCGCGAGGGCGAAGTCGACCCGGTCGATGCCATTGGGGGAAGTGTTGAGTCCGCGCGTGACGAGTCGCGTGACATCGTAGACGACGGGGGGCATGGAGGCGCGGCTCATCGGCACTGCACCGCGCCCGAGCGGCATTTCCACACTTCCAGCGCGTCATTCGCCTCGCGCACCGCGCGCTCGCTCTCCTTGTCGAGGCAGGTGCGATATTTGAACACGGCCTTGATGAAGGCTTGCACTTCCAGCTCGCACGCATCCACTGACGCGGGCGCGTCGATGCAGCCCGGACGCGGCGGCGGCGCGCAAAAATTGAACCCGCTCGGCGGCTCGCCCGCCAGGCTGCTCGGTAAGGAAGCGAAAAGGACGATGACGGCCGCGGCGGCGCGTTGCGGCGCCCGGCTTATCCTCGCATCCGGCTCTTTCGGGAAGCGTTGCGGAACCAATCTACAGCGTCCTCGATGGCGAGCCGCGCCGGCCTGGTTTCATATCCGAGCTCGCGCCGCGCCTTCCGGTCGTCGAAGAACATGCGCGTGCGGGACATTTTCAAGCTGTCGCAATGCAAAAAAGGTTCGTAGCCCATCAGGCGCGCGCCCCATTCGTTGGCGTAGGCCAAGGGCATGAGCGGTCCTGCGGGCAGTTTGAATCGTGGCGCCGGACGGCCTGTCAGGCGCGAAATTTCCGTCAGCAGGTCGCACAAAGTCAAGTTTTCGCCGCCGAGGATATAACGCTCGCCGATCCGCCCCCGCTCCATGGCGGCGAGATGCCCGGCGGCGACGTCGTCGACATGGGCGATATTGAGCCCGGTTTCGACATAGGCCGGCATCGCCCCGCGAATCGCCTCTGAGACGATCCGGCCGGTGGGCGTCGGCTTTACGTCGCCGGGCCCGAGCGGCGCCGAGGGGCAGACGATGACCGCCGGCAGGCCTTCCTTTTCAATCATCGTCTCGACGAGCCGCTCGGAGACGATCTTGCTCCGCTTATAGGCGCCGACGGCCTTCTCGGGCGCGAGACGGCTTTCCTCCGTGCAGACGCAGCCATTCTCCGCAGCGAGCGTCGCCACGCTCGAGGTATGGACGATGCGCTCGACGCCCTCCCGCATCGCTTCCCGCATGACGATCTCGGCGCCGCGGACATTCACGTGGAAGACGGGCTCAGGATCAGGAACCCAAAGACGATAATTGGCGGCGACGTGAAAGACCCAACGCACGCCCTTCATGGCGGCCCGGACGCTCTCCGCGTCCGTGACGTCTCCCGCGACCCTCTCGCATTCGGGCGGGACATTGCCCTGTAAGCTCGTTGGCCGCACAAGCGTGCGGACGGAATGGCCCTTTGCAAGCAACCCCCGCGCGACAGCGCCGCCGATAAAGCCGCTCGCGCCCGTGACAAGCACCAAGTCTTTATTGCTCATATGCCAGCGCCGCAAACCCTGATGAAGGCGGTATGGCGCTTCGCGACACCACAACCAACGCGATTACGGGTTTTACTTTCTGTCGCGACGGTTTGCGAGCGTCACCGTGCCGCCGCGGCATGGAAAATACCGGCGCGCCCTCGCGCAAGAAAACGCAACGTCTTCGCGCGGAAAAATGCAACGTCTTATCGCGCGACCTGCTCCGCCAGATCAGGCTTGGGCAATTCGAAGAGGACGTCCTGCCCAGGCGCGCGCATTGCCGCCTTGGCCTTCTGCGCCGCCCGCTCCTCATGCTGCAGGCGGCTGAGATCGTTGCGGACGATCCAGACGAACCCCAGGAAGGTGCAGGCGGACAGAAGGCCGATGACCACGTCGAGCGCGATGAAGGAAAAGAGTCGGCCCGTGGCGATCCCGGGTCCGAGCCAGGCGGCGAACAGCGCCCAGGAAGCGACCAGAATGCGGAATTCCGTGGCGCCCATGCCGCCATAGGACAGGCGATGCACGCTTTCTGTCACGACGCGGAGATAAGTGTAGGAGCTCATCAGCAGATAGAGCGACAAAACCAGCAGCGCCGAGGGAATGGTGAAGAAGGGAGAGAAACCCAGGCCGACGACGATCAGCGTCTGGGCGATCAGATCGGCCGAATGGTCGATGAAATAACCATAATGAGGCCGCTCGATCTTGCGATAGCGCGCCAGCGTGCCATCGAGCGAATCGCCGAACCAGTTGAGAAACAGGCCGAAGACGACCGCGAAAAGGAACCAGTTCGACCACCAGCAGGCGATGAAACCAGAGGCCGTCACCAAGGCGCCCACCAAGCCAATTGACGTGAGATGATCGGGCGTTACGGAAGGGGGCAGGCGACGGACAAGCCACGCGAGCGTCGCGCGCTCGGCGATCGCGAGCATACTATCATTAATTCTGACGTTGGCCACGACGCCCTCCTGGAACAACGCTTAGCAATCAATCCTGGCGTTTCTGCCAGGCAGCGACGTAAAACTACGAGGCTCAGAGGCGCGAGACGCGACGAATGGTTCGGATCGGAACGCCTCTATTGTCTCCCATACCAGCCTCCCGGTCAAGGACGCAGCCCTCGATCGGGAGGTAATTTTGCGGCGCAACACGCTCATCGTCACCGCGCGATCCGACTGACCGCGACACCTTGAATCGCCGGCTGCGAAAGCGTTTGCACGAGTTGCACCACCTTGCCGACCTCGGCCAGCGGCGAGTTCGACACATAGATGATGTCCTTGTCCCGGATCGCGAATCGCCGCGCCGCGAAAAGCGCGGACGGATCTTTCATATTCAGATGGTAGGCGACGGGAATATTCTGGTGCTCCAAGAGTTTCGGCGACACGTTCGGGAACTCCCGAACGAGCGGCTCCGGCTCGTAGCGCATGACGAACAAGCCGTCGGGATCCGCGCGATTGTCGGCCAGGCCGCCCGACTTCCCGAGGGCCTCCTCCAGCGTGATGCCTCGCGCGTCGAAGGGAATCACGGCGCCGTTGGCGCCCGTCGCGCCGACGACCGTAAAAGTCTGCGGGCGGCTCTCGACGGTGAGGACGTCGCCCGGTCGAACGAAAATGTTCTCGCTCGGATTGGCGAGCAGCGCCTGCAGGGGCGCGCGCGCCGTGCGATTGCCGCGCGTGACGCTGATGAAGGTCTCGTGGACGGGCGAGCGATAGCCGCCCGCCACAGCGATGACGTCGAGGACCTTGTCGCCGCGCAGCGAGAGAGGCACGCGGGCGCCGTTGGCGACTTCGCCGGTCACGGTGGCCGTATTACTGACGTTGTGGGTGACGCTGACGAGGGCCTGCGGCTCGATCGCCTTGCCGCGCAGCCGCTCCACGATTGCGGCTTCGACCTGTTGCTGCGTGCGGCCGGCGACCTGAATGCGCCCGGCATAGGGCACGGTTATCGAGCCGTCGCGCCCGACGCTTTGCTCCGGAATCGCGGCCGAACGCGAACCCGGCGCGACATTGCCGCCCTCGGGCCCGGCTGAAAAGAGGCCGCCGGCGGCCGCCTCCCAAACCGTCACCTGAAGAGAATCGCCGACCCCGATCACCTGCGAAGCCGACGGGCGATAATCGCCGAAAAAGCCCCGCAGAGTCGGCGGCGCGCGGCGCGCAAGAATGTCGAGCGTACGCCCGTTGATCTCGACCCAAGCGAAGGGCTCCGCCCCCTCGGCCGGCGGCGAATAGACGCTTTGCACCATATCGTCGCGCGAGGGGCCGCTGGCCGGCGTCAGCCCGCAGCCCGACAATTGGCCCGCGACGAACGCGAAGGCTAAACACTTAAAAAGAGTGACGCACGAAGTTCTCAAAGCCGCTCCAAACGCGCCAGAGCCTCAATCCGGAGAGGCTCAAACTACCAGACTGCGCCCAGCACTTCCAACGCCTTACGGGTAGGAGGACCTCGACGCCGCTCAATTGTCTCCCCATGTGGCGGTTATGTCACAGCCCATTGTTAAGGTTGATTAACCGCTACCCGAATTCCGAAAATAAGGTTGTACGAACCTTAACGCCGAAACCCGCTACCGAGGGATCCATGTCCGCCAAGGTTACGCTGCAATGCGGCAAAATTAGTCCTCGCGGCCTGAAGCGGCCGTAATTTTCCGGCCGTCGAGAAAAAGCTTCGCGATCAGCCCCATCACCGTGAGGCCCGCGAGCGACATGATCGCCAGGTCGATGGGCGGCAACCTTTCCCCGATCGTCTCCGGGACGCCGAGCAAAAAGGCGGCGAAAGGCCAGAGCGCCAGCAGAACGCGGAACTCGGTCACCCCGATCCCGATATAGGCCATCTGGTCTACATGCCGGGTCGCCGCCCGGATGTAACCATAGGCGGAAAAGAGCAGGTAGCAGACGATGACGATCGTGGCCGAACGCATTGTCAGGAAGGGCGAGAATCCATAAGCCAGCAGGATCGCCAGATGGGAGAAGATTTCGCCCAGATGATGCGCCATGCTTTCCGCGGCGGCCTCGGCGCCCCGGCTGCGGGCGAGCGGCAAATCGACCGAAAGCCCGAACCAGTTCACGGTCATCGCAGCGGGAAGGAGCGAGACGGCGCCCGGCCAGTTCCGGGCGGCGACGAGGGTCGTCGCGGCGGCGAGGGCGCCCAGGACGCCAAGGCCCGAAAGCTGCACGGGATCGACGCTATCGGGAACTTTCTCGACGAGCGACTGGACGAGCCGCTGCTCCCCAGCGCGCAGGAAACTCTGCGTGCGCTGCGCCGGATCGCCGAAGAACCAACTGAAAAATCCGCGCATTCCCGCCGCCCTGATGGCCGCCCCGGCGCTGGCTGGCCGACGCCCGCAAAATTATCCGTTTTGCGGAAGCAATGATAGCCGATACGCCGACAAGACGCCTGAAAGCAGGGCTTAAGCGCATCCGTCCCGCCTTGCAAGGGCGCCTGGGGGCTAAAGGACGCGTAACACCCTAATCTTAGAAAAGTTTTTCCGAATTGTTCAGTTTTCGGCACAGGGGCGCAAGCGGCGTTCGGTTCTCAGATTTCTTCCGATTTTCGAGCCAAGCGAGGCGCCGTCGCCCACGCGCGGACGGCGTCGGCTTCACCGCGGCGAGCGCGACCGCCGCCGCGCCAGAATCCCATTGCGAAAAGGAAGAACCCGGAGCTTTCTAGACGGACTGGGAAAAGCCCGTCGGCGCCGCGCCGCCTTCGGGCGGGCCTCGGAGCGCGCGAGGAGCCGACGATGACCGAGAAGGTTCTTGTTGCCAGAGAGAACGGCGTTCTTCGGCTCCTGTTCAACCGCCCCGAAAAGAAGAACGCCCTGGATCGCGAGACATATCTCGCCGCGATCGCGGCGCTGGACGCGGCGCGAGCCGATGACGGCGTCCGGGCGGTCCTTTTCGCGGGAGCCGACGGCGACTTCACGGCCGGCAACGACCTCGCCGACTTCCGGGATTTCCTGGACCAACCCGGCGCGTTCCCGGCCCTGACCTTCGTGAAGACGATCGCGGCCTTCGAGAAGCCGATGGTCGCCGCCGTGGCCGGGGACGCGATTGGCGTTGGAACCACCATGCTGTTCCATTGCGACCTCGTCTATGCGAGCCCGGAAGCGCGGCTGCGCATGCCTTTCATCGACCTCGGCCTCGTGCCGGAGGCGGGAGCGAGCCTTCTGGTTCCGCAACGGCTCGGCCTGGCGCGGGCTTCGCAATATCTGCTCCTCGGCGACGGCTTTTCGGGCGCCGAAGCGCATGCGCTTGGTCTGATCAACGCGCTTGCGCCACCGGAGTCGGTGCTGGCGACCGCCATGGCCGCGGCGCAGAAACTCGCCGCCAAGCCCCCGGCCGCGCTCATGGCCTCGCGCCGGTTGATGCGCGGCGATCCGACGGACATTCTCGCGCGGATCGACGAAGAGGCGGCGATTTTCGCGAAAGCGCTCGCCTCGCCCACGACGCGCGAACGGCTCGCGGCCTTTTTCGCCAAGGCAAGATAAGGTCAGTCGGTCTTCTATATTGGCGTAATTGACGAGATGCGAGGCGCGGATCACGATGATCCGCATCTTTTCGCCCGCGCAGGTCGCCACGAGGCGCTCCGCGCCGGGCGCCCGGTCCCGCAACTGGCGGGAGCCCGAAGCGACGCTCGCCAGGGCGATGGCGTCGGGTCTCGCCCATGCGCCCAAAACGAGCTTGTGCGGCCGATAACAATTCCTTGCCGGAAACGCGGCGGTAAGCTGCGCGTTGAGGGCGGCGCGCCTCTCCGATATAAGCGCGGCGCAAGGGACAAAAACTTATGTGCGGACGTTACGCGCTGACTTCGGCGCCGGAGGCCGTCAGGCGGCTGTTCGGCTATGCCGAAACGCCAAACTTTCCGCCCCGTTACAATATCGCGCCGACGCAGCCCATTCCGATTGTCACGGGTGAGCGCGGCGATCGCGCGCCGCGCCGCTTCATGCTGGCCCGCTGGGGCTTTCTGCCTGGCTTTGCAAAAGATCCGCGAAATTTTCCGTTGATCGTCAACGCTAGGTCCGAGACGGTCCTCGATAAGGCGAGCTTTCGCGCCGCGATGAAGCGGCGGCGCTGCCTCGTGCCCGCCGACGCCTATTACGAATGGCTGAATCTTGGCGGCGCGGGACGCAGAATTGAGAAAAAGCCCTATCTCTTCCGCCGCGCCGACGGGGCGCCGATGGGCTTCGCCGGTTTGTGGGAAACCTATTCGGAGCGGACGGGTCGGAGATCGACACGGCCTGCATTCTGACGACGCGGGGCAACGCCGCGACCGTCGCCGTCTGTGACCGCATGCCTGTCATATTGGAGCCGCAGGATTTCGCCGCCTGGCTCGATTGCGACGACGTTTCCGACCGGAGCGCGGCCGGGCTGCTGAGGCCGGCGGCCGAGGACGCGCTGTCATTTTTCGAGATCGGCCCCGCCGTGAACAAGGTGTCGAGCGACGGGCCGGAGTTGCAGGAGCCGCTCGCGCGCAGCCTGCTCATTTGATTATTGGAGCTACGTCCTTGCGGGGGCGCGGAGCGAAGCAATGACGGGCGTCGCAAATAGCCCGCAACCCTCGCTTATGCTATCCCGCAGGCATGTCCGACCTCCCCCCGCAAGCCCGCGCGCTGCTCAAATCCGTCTTCGGCTATGACGACTTTCGCCCCGGTCAGGCGGAGATCATCGCCGCCGCGCTCGCCGGCGGACCGGTTCTCGCGGTCATGCCCACCGGCAGCGGCAAATCCATGTGCTACCAGCTTCCGGCCATCATGGAGGGGGCGCTCACCGTCGTGGTCTCGCCGCTCATCGCGCTGATGCGCGATCAGGTGCGACAGATGCGGGCGCTTGGCGTCGCCGCGGCGACCCTCAACTCCATGAATGGCGCCGAGGAGAATGACGAGGCGCGCCGCGCCATGCGCGAGGGCGACCTGCGCCTTCTCTACGTCTCGCCCGAGCGGCTGATGATGGACGGCCTCATCGCCGATCTGCGCCGCGCGCGCCCGCGCCGCCTCGCGATCGACGAAGCGCATTGCGTCTCGGAATGGGGGCACGACTTCCGCCCGGAATATCGCGAGATCGGCCGCGCCGCCGAGGCGCTGGGCGGCATCCAGGTCGTCGGCCTCACCGCCACCGCCGACGCCGCGACGCGCGAGGATATCGCCAGGCGTCTCTTCCCCTCGCCGCCGCAGCTCTTCCTGCACAGTTTCGACCGGCCCAACATCGCGCTCAATTTCGCGCTGAAGGAGCAGCCGCGCCGGCAATTGTCGCGCTTTCTCGAACGCCACAAGGGCGAGAGCGGCATTGTCTATTGCTCCTCGCGCCAGCGCACGGAAGACCTCGCCGCCTATTTCGTTGACCAGGGCTACGACGCCCTTCCCTATCACGCGGGCCTCGATCAAACGATGCGCAACCGCAACGGCGACCGCTTCCTGCGGGAGGACGGCGTCATCGCCGTCGCGACCATCGCTTTCGGCATGGGCGTCAACAAGCCGGACGTGCGCTTCGTGGCCCATGCCGACATGCCGTCCTCCGTGGAGAGCTATTACCAGGAGATCGGCCGCGCGGGCCGTGACGGGCTGCCCGCCGACACGCTGACGCTCTACGGCCTCGACGACATGGCGTTCCGCCGCCGCCGCATCGACGAGAAGGAGGTGAGCGAAGAACGCCGCCGCATCGAGCATGACCGATTCTCCGCGCTCGCCATGCTTTGCGAGACGCCGCGCTGCCGGCGCCAGACGCTGCTGGCCTATTTCGCCGAGGAAGCGCCGCCCTGCGAGCGCTGCGACGTGTGCCAGGGCAAGGTTTCGGTCTTCGACGGCCTCATCCCCGCGCAAAAGGCGCTCTCAGCCGTCTATCGCACCGGCCAGCGTTTCGGCGCGAACCATATCGCCGACGTGCTGCGCGGCGAAGCGACCGAGGCCGTTCGCCGCCACGGGCATGACGCGATCAAGACCTTCGGCGTCGGGAAGGATCACGCCAAACAGGAGTGGGCCTCGATCCTGCGCCAGCTTTTCGCCGCCGGCGCCTTGCAGACGGCGAGTGCGGAGCATGGCGGCTTCGCGCTCACGGCGAAAGGCGAGGACATCCTGTTCGGTCGCGAAAAAATCATGCTGCGCAGCGACCCGCTGGCGCGCCGCGAGCGCCAGCGCAAAGAGACGCCGAATCTCGACGAGACCACCGAGCGCATCCTCGCGGCGCTCAAACGCAAACGGCGCGCGCTCGCGCAGGAGGAGGGCGTGCCGGCCTATGTGATCTTTGCCGACCGCACACTGATCGACATGGCGGAAAAACGCCCCGCGACGCTCGACGAACTGCTTGAGGTGCATGGCGTGGGCGAACGGAAAGTGGCCCGCTATGGCGATGCATTTCTAGAGGCGCTGGAAGAGGCGCTGCGTTGACTCTCCCTCTTCCCGCTTGCGGGGAGAGGGGGACGCCGCTTGGCGCCCCCGTTGCAATCTCCACGCAACCGAAAGGCGCGCCCATGAAATTCTACATGACGCCGGGCTCCTGCTCGACCGGCATTCACATCCTGCTTGAGGAAATCGGCCTTGTTTTCGAGGCCTATGTTCTCAACCTGCCACGCGGCGACCATCTCAAGCCGGAATATCTCGCCATCAATCCGCAGGGCACGATTCCGACGCTCGTTCTCGACGACGGGACGGCGCTGACCGATTTTGTCGGCATTGCGACATGGCTGGCGCAGACCTATCCCCGGCGCAAGCTCCTGCCCGACGATCCCGTCCTCGCCGACGAGGCGCGCGCCATGCTCGCCTTCTGCACGCGCCACATCCACGGAGAGGCCTTCCGCCGCGTCTTCACGCCCGACCGCTACGGACCGGACCCGGACGCCACGATCGCGGAGGGCCATGCGATCGCGGCCTCCGCCTTCGAGACCGTCGACCGGGAGATCGCAGGCCGTGAATACGCCGTCGGCCCCTTCTCCATCGCCGACGCAGCGCTGTTCTATGTCGAATTCTGGGCGGACAAGATCGGCATGGCCCTGCCCCTGAACTGCTCTTCGCATTATCAGCGCATGAAGGCGCGGCCCGCCGTGCGGCAGGTGCTGGCGGAGGAAGGCTATCGCTGAACGGACTTGAATCCCCCCTCATTGCGAACGAAGCGGATCAAAATCCGGAGCCGCAATGGCGCGCTCCGGATTGCTTCGTCGTCTTCGCCCGCCGCAACTGGGCGGCCAGGGCGGCGGACGCCGCGCTGCGCAGGCTTCTCGAAACGACCCATGCCGGCTGAAAGACGACGCGAAGGGCGCGGCGATGAAGACGGCGCCGGACAGATCACGATTGAGGGCGACCGCTTCAACGTCACATTTTCGCTGTGGCGGCTCACGGCGGCGGCGTTGGCGGGCTTCGCGAGCCTCATTTCGGATATAATGGCGGGCATTCCGGCCATCCGCATGATTTTGATCGGAGAAGACTTGGAAATATCAAATAGTTAACGCAACCAGAAAACCCCTCTTAACACGTGCAATCGCTTGCCGTTCCGGGGTAGAATGGGCTTTACGAATCAAAGGCCCGGAATCCCCGGAAAAGCGAGCGAAATGAGCGAGAACGAGAAGCCGAACGACCCCTCCGAATATGGCGCCGAATCCATCAAGGTGCTGCGCGGCCTTGACGCGGTTCGCAAGCGTCCGGGCATGTATATCGGCGACACGGATGACGGGACCGGCCTGCATCACATGGTCTATGAAGTCGTCGACAATGCGATCGACGAAGCCCTCGCCGGCCACGCGACGCGCGTCACGGTCACGCTCAACGCCGACGGCTCCTGCACGGTGACGGATAATGGCCGCGGCATCCCGACCGACATCCACCCGGAAGAGGGCGTGTCGGCGGCCAACGTCATCATGACCCAGCTCCATGCGGGCGGCAAATTCGACCAGAACTCCTATAAGGTTTCGGGCGGCCTGCATGGCGTCGGCGTTTCTGTGGTCAATGCGCTCTCCGTGTGGCTCAGGCTGCGCATCTGGCGCAATGGCAAAGAGCATTTCATGGAGTTCTCGCATGGCGACGCGATCGATGACCTGAAAGTCGTCGGCGATGCGCCGATAGAGGACGGCGCCCCGAAGCGCGGCACGGAAGTCACCTTCCTGCCCTCGCCCGCGACCTTCACCATGGTCGAGTTCGACTATGCGACGATCGAGCATCGCCTGCGTGAACTCGCCTTCTTGAACTCGGGCGTGCGCATCGTCCTCACCGACGCGCGCCACGCGGAGGTCAAGCAGGAGGAGCTTTATTACGAAGGCGGATTGGAGGCTTTCGTGCGCTGGCTCGATCGCGCCAAGCAGCCGCTGATGAGCGCGCCGATCCTCATCAAGGGCCAGCGCGAGCATATCACGGTCGAAGTCGCGCTGTGGTGGAACGACTCGTACCACGAGAACGTGCTGGCCTTCACCAACAACATTCCGCAGCGCGACGGCGGCACGCATCTCGCGGGCTTCCGCGCGGCGCTGACGCGTCAGATCACCGGCTATGCGGATTCGTCGGGACTGACGAAACGCGAAAAGGTCGATCTCTCGGGCGACGATTGCCGCGAGGGCCTCACCTGCGTGCTCTCGGTGAAAGTGCCGGACCCGAAATTTTCATCGCAAACAAAGGACAAGCTCGTCTCCTCCGAAGTGCGTCCGGCGGTCGAGAATGTGGTGAACGACCTTCTGGGCCAGTGGCTCGAAGAACATCCGGCGGATGCGAAAAATGTCGTCTCCAAGGTCGTGGAGGCGGCGGCCGCGCGCGAGGCGGCGCGCAAGGCGCGTGAGCTGACCCGCCGCAAGGGCGCGCTCGACGTCGCGAACCTTCCCGGCAAGCTCGCGGACTGCCAGGAGCGCGATCCGGCCAAGGCCGAGCTCTTCATCGTCGAGGGCGATTCGGCCGGCGGCACCGCCAAACAGGGGCGCGACCGCGCCTATCAGGCCGTGCTCCCGCTGCGCGGCAAGATCCTCAATGTCGAGCGCGCGCGCTTCGACAAGATGCTGTCCTCCGAGCAGATCGGCACGCTGATCACGGCGCTCGGAACGGGCGTGGGGCGTGACGAATTCAACGCCGACAAGCTACGCTACCACAAAATCATCATCATGACCGACGCCGACGTCGACGGCGCCCATATTCGCACGCTGATCCTGACCTTCTTCTACCGGCAGATGCCGGAGCTGATCGAGCGCGGCCATGTCTTCATCGCCCAGGCGCCGCTCTACAAGGTGACCAAGGGCAAGTCGACGCAATATCTCAAGGACGAGCGCGCGCTGGAGGATTATCTCATCGACTCGCTGCTCGACGGCGCGGTGCTGCGCACCGGGTCCGAAGATCGCGCCGGCGCCGATCTGCGCAAGGTGCTGGAAGACGCGCGCGCCTTCCGCACGGTGATGGCGAGCCTGCATTCGCGCTATGACCGCAGCGTGGTTGAGCAAGCCGCCATGGCGGGCGCCTTGAAGCCGCATGACGAAAATGGCGAGGCGGAGAAGCTTGCGGCCGAAGTCGCGCGCCGTCTCGACGCGATCGCCGAAGAGACCGAACGCGGCTGGACCGGCGAGACCCGCGAGGGCGGTTACGTCTTCAAGCGCACGCTGCGCGGCGTAACGCAGGCCGTCATGCTCGACGCGGCGATGCTGAACTCGTCCGAAGCGCGCAAGCTGCAGGAGCGCGCGGATTCCCTGCGCGACGTCTTCTCCGCGCCGGCGACGCTCATCCGCCGCGGCGACGAGGCGCCGCTTTCAGGCCCCATCGCGCTTTATGACGCAATGAGCCAGATCGGCCGCAAGGGCCTCACCATCCAGCGCTACAAAGGCTTGGGCGAAATGAACGCCGAGCAGCTCTGGGAAACGACGCTCGACCGCGAGGCGCGCTCGCTGCTGCAGGTGAAGGTGAAGGAGGCCGCCGAGGCCGACGACATTTTCGTGAAGCTGATGGGCGACGTGGTGGAGCCCCGGCGCGAATTCATCCACGAGAATGCGCTGAATGTCGCGAATTTGGATGTGTGACGCGTATGTGCATTACCCCATAAGCTGCAAATCGCCCCCATAAGCTGAGTCAAACCCGGTCCAGAGGCTGATTCCGCCGGGGTCGACGAAATACTTATGGATACTTCAGAAGATCTGTGCGCCGGGCGCGTGGCGGCGCGCCACGGAGCGCCGGCCACGCCGATACCTTGACTCGACTTGCGACGTCGCGAGCGGAATACTTGCTCTTTATTGCCCTTGATCGGCGCCCCCCCATTTGTGGCGCCGACAGGCCTCCGGCGGTATCCTCCCGCCATGTGTGGACGCTTCACCCAGCACCTGTCATGGTCGGAAATCCACCGGCTCGCCGGCCTGATCGGCCGGCCGCGCAACCTGCCGCCCCGCTTCAACATCGCGCCGACGACCTCCGTCGAGGTCATCCGTCCAGCCGCGGAGGGCGGCGCCGAACTGGTTCCGATGCGGTGGGGCCTCGTCCCGTCGTGGTGGAAGAAGCCGTTCAAGGAACTGCCGGCAACGTTCAACGCCCGGGCCGAGACGGTGGCCGAGAAGCCGATGTTCCGCTCTGCCTTCAAGTCCCGCCGGTGCGTCATCCCCGCGAGCGGCTTCTACGAATGGACCGGCGCGCCCGGCTCCAAGACGCCCCACTACTTCACGGCGCCGTCCGGCGAGCCGCTGGCCTTCGCCGCCCTCTGGGAGCCGGGGACGCACCCCGAGACGGGCGAGCCGCTCGTCTCGACCACGATCGTCGTGGGGCCGGCAAACGGCTGGATGGCCTGCTTCCACGACCGCATGCCCGTCATCCTAGGCTGGCGCGACGCCGAAGCGTGGATGCGCGGGGAAGACCCGTCCGCTCTGCTCAAACCGCCGCCCGAGGACGCCTTGCGGGAATGGGTCGTCTCGACACGGGTAAACCGCGCGGGCTCTGGTGACGACGATCCCGACCTCATCTCGCCGGCTGCCGCTTCCCCCGCTCCTCCGGCGGAGGCCCTGCCATGACCCCGGGCCGCTGACTGGACCTTTGCAAGAGTTTTGTCTCGGCACGGCTCGCGACGGACCGCGTCAATACGTCCTTCCACGAATTTCGAGCAGACGGCATCCCTGCTACGGAAGGCATCTCAAGCGGCAATGAGGCATGCATGAACTCGCGTCAGCAGTGTAACGAAGTGGCAGGTTTGAACACCGGTCTTATCGCCGATGTGGCCCCCTGCGCGCGGCATCACACGCTTCTGAAAAGCTACCTGCTGAACCTTCATCGCGGCCCGGCTTTCGTGAAAGACATGATCGTCCACGACTTGAGAAGCTGCGTGGACGTCGGCGCCCATCGCGTCGCCGAGGACCTCTTGGTCGTGTTGCGCCTTTTCCTGAAGCGAGAACAGTTCGTGGCGGCGTAAGAGGGAAGCTGGCCACATCTCATCGACGAGCGGAGGACTCGATCGCGCCGGCATTAACCTCCGCCGCGGAGAGCCGTTGACTCCCGTCCCTCGGATCCTGTAGGCGATCGCCCCCATGACGACGAACCGCGCCATACTCCTCGAACGCGTCTGCCGGCCGGTAGCCGGCGGCAAGCGTCCGCGCGCGGTCAAAGGCACCCGCAGCTAAGCCGGCGTCTCCGGCGGCAGAGTCCGCCATCATCCCAAAAGTCGTCACACGGCCAAGCGGCGCCCGGCGCCCGTGGCCGACCAATTCGAGGAGGCCGCCATGCCGCGGCTGTGGATCTTTTCCGACCTGCATCAGGACTGGGGGCCGAACGCGTGGGATCCCGCGCGGCACGCCCCGGCGGACGGCTTCGATATCGTCGTGGCCGCCGGCGACCTGCATTCGCCCCTCACCGCCGCCGTCGACTGGCTGGGCGACCGCTTCCCCGGCTGCCGGACGGTCTACGTCCCGGGGAACCACGACTTCTGGTTCGACGGCGCCGGCGACCCCTACACCTTCGACGGCCAAGTCGAGCGCGGGCGCGACGTCGCGGCCCGGCGGGGCGTCGATCTGCTGATGGACGACGCCGTCGAGATCGCCGGCGCGCGCTTCGTCGGCGCGACCTTGTGGACCGACATGCGGGTCGGCACCTATTCGCCCAGCCACGCCTTCGGGACGGCGCGGCGGTGGATGAACGACTACCGCCGCATCCGGCGGCGCCCAACGGGGCGGCACAAGTACGTACGCCCGATGGACACCGTCGCGATGCACCGGGCGAGCCGGGCTTTCCTGGACTCGACGCTAGCGACGCCCTTCGACGGGCCGAGCGTGGTCGTCACCCACCACGCGCCGCACCCGGCGTCCCTGTGGGACCCCCACGCCGATCTGCGCTGGTGCTACGCGAGCGACCTATCGCCCCTGATCCACGCCCGATCGCCCGACCTGTGGGTGCACGGGCACGTCCATGCGCGGCGGGAGTATCGGGTCGGGCCGACGCGGATCGTCTGCAACCCGCGCGGACACGTCGGAGAGGACTGTCTGCGGGAGTTCGATCCGTCCTTCGTGATCGACGTGTCCGCCGCATCCGCATGCGCGCCAGTTAAGGAGACCTGACCATGGCCAGATTGCAATGCCGCGACTGCGGCTTCGACCAAGAGATCGAGTGGGACGGGCGGCTCGTCTGCCCGTCCTGCGGATCGACAAACGCGCGCGCCGCCGTCGGAACTACAGAACTCTCGGACGCGGAAATCGACATGATCATGCGCAGTGAGATTCCCGAGGAGCTGCGCTGGAACTCAAGTGACGACGACACCGGTGACGGGGCCGGACAGGAGCGCTGACGCGGAGCCGGCTGCGCTACGGCTTCTGTTCGTTGCTCAAGTGGATGATTAGATGAGTCGCTGCGGCCTTGTCGTCGGGTGCTCCAACCCGGCCCTTTGCGGCGGAGGGAATCTTGGAAAGAAGCCTCGTCATCGTCTGTCCCAACTGCGGCGGCCTCAACAAGGCCCCGGAGTCCGGACTTATCGCCGGACAACTGCCGGACTGCGGGCGATGCCATGCGCCGTTGTTCAACGGCCATCCGGTCGAACTCGGGAGCGCCGAGGATTTCGATCGGATGGTCGGGAAGACGGAAGTGCCAGTGCTGGTCGACTTCTGGGCGGCATGGTGCGGACCATGTCGCGCCATGGCGCCGGAATTCGAGGCCGCCGCGCGCGACGTCGAGCCGACGGCGCGCCTCGCCAAACTCGACACCGAACGCGTTCCCGAGATCGCCGCCCGCTTCGGCATCCGCAGCATCCCGACCATGATCCTCTTCTCCTGAGGTCGCGAGGTCAAAAGGCAGAGCGGCGCCGTTGGCCGCGCGTCAATAATCGCGCTCGCAAGAAGCGTCGACCGACCATTTTGATCCCGGAGATTCCGGCCTTCCCGCCTGCCTTCAGCCTGTTGGCGAGCTCGTCGGACGCAAAGAAGGCGCATTGCGAGGCGAGGCCGGGAGCTGACTAGATGCGGCGGAAGCGTCCGGATTTACCGAATGGCTTCCGCGCCCATGTATAGAAAACGCAACCACGGTAGCTTACGGTAGCCTATCGTGAAGCGGAGCCTATACAAGTGGACTTGGTTAGCCTTTATCAGGTGCTGAGCGTCGCTCACATCGAGGCCCAAGGGATCGTCGATACCATGGACGAGCCCGTGCTTCTTCTTGATCTGAACCTTTGTGTGCTCAGGGCCAACCCGGCCTTCTTTCGAGCGTTTCATGTCGACGCCGGCGATACCGTCGGCGTGTCGCTGTTTGCTCTAGGCAACGGCCAGTGGGACATCCCCGAATTAAGAAGGTTGCTCGGCGAAGTGATACCGAAGGCTCAGGCCGTCGTCGGATTCGAGGTCAGCCACGATTTCCCCTCCATCGGTCGTCGGACCATGCTGGTAAGCGCGCGTCGCATGGTCCAAGAAGACAAGAGCAGTGCAACCTTGGTCGTGGCGTTCGCGGACGTGACGGATGCGCAAAAGAGCGCCGCCGAGACCGATCTGCTGCTCGCCGAGTCCCGCCATCGGGTAAAGAACGTGCTGGCCGTCGTGCACGCGCTCGCCTTCCAAGCGGACGTTGAAGGGAAAACGGCAAAAGAATACCGCGACGCTTTCCTAGGCCGGCTGGACGCGTTTCTGAGCGCGAAAGACCTTGTCGCGCAGTCCGGCGAGGTCGAGGTTAGACTGTCCGCCGTCGTCGACGACGCGCTGCATGCCGCCCATTCCCGCCAGATCCTCGTCGAACCCGGCCCTTCCATCCGGCTTGCCGAGGCCCACGTTCGGCCTATACGCATGATTCTCCACGAGCTGACGACGAACGCGCTCAAACATGGAGCGTTGTCGCGCCCGGACGGGCGCGTGCATCTGGGATGGCGCGCCATTGGCGAAGATAAGGACGCGAGCCTTCAGATGGATTGGCGGGAAGAGAGAGGCCCCCTTGTGTCGCCGCCCGATCATCGCGGGTTCGGCATGACCATGATCGAAAACAGCGCGAAAAACTGCGGAGGGAAGGCCCAGTTGCGGTTCGACCCCGAAGGATTACAGGTCGAAATTCTGATCCCGATGGGCCAACATTGAATTTGGACGGCAGCGCCGCGCCGTCTCTCTCTTAACACGCTTTTTTGTTCGTCAGGACGAATTGCGCGATGGCCATCATGATGGCAGCACCGGCGGCGCCGGCGATGCGCGTTGTGTCACTGCGCTTTTATGTCCTTGTCGTGCACTGCGAGCCACACGGTCGGTCCCTCGGCGCCCGTCCATTCGACGCGATGCCGGGCATGGGCGGGTATCTCGACGTAGTCGCCCGGGTGCAGGATGCGCGGCGCGGCCTCGCCCTCGAACAACAAGCCCGCCGAGCCGCTCAGGAGCACGACCCATTCCGCTTGTTCTTGGTCGTACCAGAAGCCCGGTGGGCTCGCCTGCCCGGTGGAGACGATGCGCTCGATCCGTGCGCCCGGGAACTCGGCCAAGGTCGTGATCTCCTCCTCGGCCAAGCGCTCGGACACGTTCATGAACAGGTTGCCGGCGGCGGGCATCGGTTTCCTCCATGCGACTGCATTTCTCGCTTCCTCATGCACCCCGTGGCCCGTCAAATGGAAGTAGTCCCGCCTCCCGGTGAGCATCAGCGCGAGGCCGTCGATGGCGGCCACGACGGTGGATGAAGAGTAGTACAAGGGGCCGCAGACCTCCATGCGCGCCTGTTCGCGTGTGATCGACTCCCGGCACGCGCCCATCGCCACCAGGAGGCGCTCGCGATCCACGAAGCGATCCGACCGGCGGTTTGATCTGCGGGGCATCGACAACGCCTCTGTTGTTCTGTATTCGTTCTTATATGAGAGGGCCGACCTCGGGAAGGCTGGGGGGTGGGATTGGTGACAGGGAAACGGATTTGCGGCTGCGTCGCCTTGGCGTTGGCTTTGCACGGGTCCCTTGCCGTCTGCGCGGCGCCGGCCCGAGCTGCGGATGTCGAGATCCATTACGCGCCCGCCGAGAACCTCGAGCGCGTGGACGTCGACCTGCTGCGTTCGGCCCACACGAAAATCGACATGGCGGCCTACACGCTGACCGACTGGCCGGTCATCGACGCGCTGATCGACGCCCATAGGCGCGGCGTCGCCGTTCGCGTCGTGC
Source organism: Methylocystis sp. JAN1 (assembly GCF_052186135.1). Classification (GTDB taxonomy): domain Bacteria; phylum Pseudomonadota; class Alphaproteobacteria; order Rhizobiales; family Beijerinckiaceae; genus Methylocystis. Next base: position 3,093,092 of record NZ_CP181499.1, read on the forward strand.
TGGACCCGAGCCAGCAGCACGCGTTCGATCGGTTGCGCGAGATCGAGGGCGTCATCCGCACGTCGGCGCCCGGGCCCTATATGCATCTGAAGTCCTATTCGGTCGATGGGCGCGTGCTGCGATCCGGCTCGGCCAACCTGTCGGCGTCGGGGCTGAAGCAGCAGGACAATGACCTCATCATCCTGCGGGAGCCGCCCACCGCCCGCGCCTTCGAGGCCCGCTTCGAGCAATTGTGGGCGGGCGCCAATCCGCTGCCGGCGCCCGGCAATCAGTTCGCGAACCCTGAGCGCGCGCCCGCGCCGAAGACGAAGGCCGTGGCGTCCGCAGGCTGCCTCATCAAGGGCAACGTCAGCCGCAACGGCGAGCGCATCTATCACGTGCCGGGGGATCGTACATACGAGCGCGTGCGGATGGACAAAGGCAGGGACAAGCGCTGGTTCTGTACCGAGGAGCAGGCCGTCGCCGCCGGTTGGCGGAAAGCCTCGACTTGGTAGCCCCTACCACACGAACGGCACGAACCGGTATCGAACCTTTTCGGCATAGGCAGCGTAGTCGGGGAACCGCTCCCCCAACATGCGCTCCTCGAAGACCGAGCGGATGGCAAGCACAACCACCAGCAGGGGCACGAAGACGAGCCCGTAGGACGAGCCAAGCAGGAGCGGCGTCCCGAGCAGGAAGAGGATCGCGCCGCCGTACATAGGATGCCGCACAACGGCGTAGGGGCCGGTCGTCACGATCCTCTGCCCGCGTTCGTCTTGGATCCTGACGACCGGCGCGGCGAAGGAGTTCTCGGCCAAGACGCGCCAGATGATCGCGTAGGACGCAAAGATGCAGCCGGCGCCTACGGCCTCGGCCCACACCGGCATGACGGTCGTTCGCCAACGGGCGGCATCGAGCCCCATGACGACGCAAGACGCCAAATAGAGCGCGAAGAACAGCGACAGGAAGACCTTGTCCCATGCCGGCTGGCCGACTTGGAAGGGCGAGGACAGCCGCTCCCTCAAGAGACCAGGATCGTGGCGGGCGAACCACAGCCCCGCGGCCGCGCCGACCCCTGCAATGATGGCCAAGAAGATCCAAGCTTCCGGCCACGCGACCGTGCCGGCGGGCGCGAAAAGGGCGACGGCCATCACGGCAAGCCAGACGGATGTCTGGAGGAAAAGTCGGGCCAGCATGCGAGCGAGCCTACTTGGAATTCGATGAGACAGGGAAGAAAGCTGCGGCGCCCTTGCGCGCAACGCCCGGCCTCGCGATCCTGCCCCCGTATGAATTCTGATTCCATGGCTGCGCGCTTTTGCGGAGGGGCATTTGACACGGACCACGACGACCGTCTGGGAGATAGCCGTCACCGAGTCAGGATATGAGATATTGCGCGACGGGGTCAGCGTCTGCGCCATATCCGGCGATATCGACCAAGCTAGGGCGAAGCTAGGTGAGTTGATAGCGGCGAAACGGAGTTGATCCGCGCCCGACTACTGCTCGGTGAGCCCCCTATGTGGACGCAAGAGCCGGTGGTTTTGCGCCCATCGGCCAAGGGATAGGGCTCAACCATGTACGGACTGGCCTACGTCATCATCCCGACCGAGTTCGCCTCCTTGCAGGGCGTCCTCGACGAGGCGTTGGCGCCGTTCCGGCGCGGCGGTCCCGATGAATTCCCGCGCGAGAAGCTCGCCTTCGACGACGTGACCGACGCCCTCCGACGCCTCCACGACGCTCGCTTTGAGTTCCGGGTGGAGGGCGGCGGCGTGGTCATCAGCGGGCACGAACCGGCCCTGACCTACGACCTGGACTCCGCCGGCATCCGCGCCTTCCTTGACGAAGCAGGGCTGACGTCATGGTCGGGTTGCCTCGCCGACGTCGAGCCTGACCTCGACGCATTCGCGGCACGCTTCACCAAGTGGAAGGCGCGCGATCCCGAGGCCGGAGGCTATGGGGAGTGGTTGAACCCTTCGGGGCGATGGGACTGGTGGGAGCTGGGCGGCAGGTTCGACGGTGTGATCTCCGGCCACCCTCGACCGGGCGCCGGGAACGACTGCATGATCTCCTCGGGGGCGAATTCAGGCCGCGACCTCCTCGGGGGCCTCGCGCGCGCCCTCGGCGGCAAGCCTTCCGAGATCGAGGCGGAGATCGAGGCCAACGTCGAACTCGTCTTCACCCTACTGGAGGCCGCCCGCCGGGGCGAGGACCGCGCCTTCCCGACCGCCATCGCCCTGCCCGTCGGCACCTGCGCGGACGAGTTCCGCTGGTTCGACGCCCTTGGCTGGCGCCCGATCCCGCCCGAGACGAAGGCATTCCTATCGGTGCCCGACGACGCCTCCTTCAAGGAGACCGCCGTCGCCGTCTACGAACGATTCCACACGATGGCGGCGGCTGGGGTGGCGTTTCACTTTTAAGCGCTTCCTCACATGCGCTGAGCGCATGGATGGTCGCATGTCTTGACATGAGATGGATCCGTGCGAGCTTCAAATTATGCTTGAAGACGAATCCACGACATTCCACGAAAATGCACAGCCTGTTTCGGCACCCAGCGATTTCGATGCCGATATAGATCTAGTGTGGCAAGGTCCGTTCGGTTGGCCGGGGTTCGAAGCAGAGAACGGTCTGCCAGCAATCCCTTCGATTCCGGGCGTCTATCTGATGACCGTGGACTACCATGACGGCTTCTTGTTGTACGTCGCCGGTCTGACCGAGAAGACGGTTCCCCATAGATTCAAACAGCACACCCGGGCGCACTTGAAGGGTGAATGGAATGTCTTGGACATCGACGATCTTCGGAACGGCGTGAGGACGCAGATCTGGCACGGATGGACCGAGGCCCCAAAAACCTCGCCCGAGAGGATGGCGGAATTTCTCCGCAGGGAAGAGGAATTGACCAAGGCGATCAAGCGGCAACTCGGAGCCTATCGGGTGTTCGTTTGTGACGTCCGCGCGTTTGAAGAGCGAATTCCCAGAATTTACGAAAGGGTGGAAGCGTCCATGATGAACACGCTCTACCTGCAACCGAGGCCGTTCTGCGATATTCCGGACTGTGGAATGTCGTTGCGCCCACGACGTACGGGAGAAGCCGCGATACGCGCAAGAATCGTGTGCTCAAGCAGACTATATGGAACCACTGAGATCGTTACGATCTAAGTCCTGTTTCGGAATTCTACGCGCGGAAAGTTTCCAGTGCTGATCATCTCCAAGGATCATTGCATGCACCTCGTCTTTTCTTGGTTCGCCGACTCTAGCGCATGGCCGGAGCATCCCGGTGAAGGGACTGCTGTCTTCGACCGAGAGGTCGTAGGCCCATTGCGCCTGCTCGACCATGTCGAGACGATGCTTGGCTTGGGGCGTCCTCAGATCGCCGCCGTGAAGCGCATCGCGATCTTTCAACGCAAGCTCATTGAAGCCGGCGCCGGCAGGTTCTGGTCGAAATCCTTCGGGGTCGATCCTTGGTCGGCGACACGCGAATTGCTTTCGTGGCGAGACGAACTGGTCGAGGCCGGTTGGAGGCCGGGGATCGGCGTGACGCGCACCCGGCTTGCGGACCTGTCCGCCGCAGAGGAAGCCGGTCCGGATCTGCCTCCAGGGCGGGCCGACCGGCTTCGGGCCGCCATCGACGCGCTTGGCGAGAATCCCTCCCTTCGACTGTCGTCCATCATGCTCATCGATGAACGGGCACTGTTGCCGATCGGGTGGCGCGCGCTGCTCGACGCGTTGGAGCGGTGCGGGGTCCGCATCGAGCAGGCTCGTCAGCCGGAGGCCGCCCCGTTGGACGACGGTCGTCTCACGCTGCTCACGGCAGGAACGGAAATCGTCGCCGCTGATGCGTTGTCCACTTGGCTCGCCGCTAACGCCGCCGACAACGAGAATCTCGTCTTCGTTCTCGGCAAGGACACGTCGCTCCTTGACCACGCGCTGGCGAGGGCCGGACTTCCGCGTCTGGGCAAGTCCTCACAATCCCCGCACCGGGCGTTGTTGCAGGTATTGCCGCTCGCCTTCGCGCTCGCGTGGAATCCGCCGGATCCGAGCAGGCTTCTCGACTTCCTGCTCCTGCCGATGGGGCCGATCCCGCGGCGCCACGCCAATCGGCTCGCCGGCGTCGTCGCGGCGCAGCCCGGCGTCGGCGGCGAGGAATGGCTAGCCGCATGGACCGGAATCGAAGAGTCGCTCGCCAAGGAGGAAGGCGCCGACGCCAAGAAGGACGCCAAGCGCATCGCGGAATGGCGCGCCTTCGTAGAGCCCCAGAGGCATGATCCGAAGCAGGGGATGCCCCGGATCGAGGCGAAGGCGATCGCGGATCGCGTCGGCGCATGGGCGAACCTGCGCGCCAACGCGGAGGATGGCGACCATCTCTTTCACCTGCTCGCCGGCGTCGCCGCCGACCTGTCCGAGGCCATCGACACGCTCGGGGACGAGAGACTCGACCGCGTCTTGATCGAGCGCATGATCGAGCAGGCGTTGGGCGATGGCTCTTCGGATCCACTCGCGGTCGCCGAGGCGGCTCCATGGCGTGCGGTTTCCCATCCGGGAGCCATCTGGGGCGAGGCGAAGACGGTCGTGTGGTGGCATTTCGCCGACCCGGAGGAGACGAGCGCGGCGGCCAGATGGAACAAGCTGGAAAGGGTCGCCTTGGCGGAGGCCGGCTGCCCCTTGGACGAACCGGAACGCGAACTCGAACTCCTCGCCGCCGCTTGGGAGCGTCCCTTGCGCCATGCCCGGGAGAAGGTGCTGTTCGTGCGTCCGACGTTCGCCGCCGGCGCCGAGACGTCAGCGCACCCGCTCTGGCATTCTCTCGCGGCGCGCCGCCGCGATCTGGAGGACGAGATCTCGGTCCGCGCCGAGACTGTCCTGAGCGATCCTGCTCCTGCCTTCGCAAACCGCACGCTCACGCGCTCGCCGGTGGAAGCGGTCGCGCCGCCAGACCGGCGTCAAGTCTGGAAGGCTCCGCCCGAGGCGGTCGCGCCGCGCGAGTTCGAGTCCGCGTCGTCGCTCTCGACGCTGCTTTCCTGCCCTCTGCGCTGGACGCTGGCGCACGCCTGTCGTCTGCGCCCTGGCGTGAGGCAGTCGGTTCCGGACGCCGATAAGCTGGTGGGCATCGTGGCCCATCATATCGCCGAGGAAATTCTCCGCCCGGGCCCGCCCCCGTCGCCGGAGGCCGTCAAGACTTTCGCCGAAGAACGCTTCGAGGAGCTTCTTCCGCAGATCGCCGCCACATTGCTTCTGCCGGGCGCCGCCGGGGAACTCGCGGCGGCGCGGCGTTCACTGCCGTCCGCGCTGGCCGAACTCGCCCGCTTCCTGCAAGCGGAAAAACTCACCGTCGTCGGAGTCGAGGCCCGCATCGAGGAGAAGGATACCCTCGCTCCCGGCGTCGGCGTGGCAGGTTGGATCGACCTCCATGCCGCCACGGAAGCCGGACGGCCCGTCGTCATCGACCTCAAATGGTACTTCACCGACTCGTACATGCGGCGAGAGCTGGAGAACGGCACGGCGTTGCAGCTCGGCGTCTACGCCCGCCACGTCCCGGACGGAAGAGCCGGCGTCGACAAGGCGGACGTGGCCGCCGGCTACTTCATGCTGCGGCAGAAGCGTTTCCTGACCACGGCGCCTCTCGGCGGCGGAGCCGCGACCTTGGTCGACGGCCCGACCCCGCAGGAGACGTGGGAGAAGGTTCTCGTCTCCTTCGGCGCCGCCATGCAGGACATCCGCTCGGGCGACATCCGGGCCGCCATCGAGCACGACGGCGTGAAGCCGGCTGATTTCTCGGATCCCTACCTGCTGACGCCGCCGAGGTGCGGACGCTGCGACTATTACGGCATCTGCGGAGCGCACGAATGAGCATCGACCAACAAGGCTCCGTCGGCCTCGTCACCGCGTCCGCCGGCACGGGCAAGACCTATCACCTGACGGAACGCATCCAGAAGGCCATCGCGAACGGGCAGGCGCCCGAGCGCATCCTCGCGAGCACCTTCACCGTGAAGGCGGCGGAGGAGCTGCTGGAGCGCGCCCGCAGCCGGCTCATAGCCGACGGCGACGCCGTGAACGCGATCCGCCTGCTCGGCGCGAGGATCGGTACGATCAACGGCGTTTGCGGCGGACTCGTCAAAGAGTTCGCCTTCGGCCTCGGCCTGTCGCCGATCGTCGATGTCGTCGACGAGAACGTCGCCAAGAAGGCGTTCCTCGAAGCCGCCGACAAGGCGATCGGGGCCTACGCCGACGAGCTTGGACACCTCGCGCGCCTGTTCGGATACGAGGACGCCTACAACTCGTCCGACTGGCGGAAGGACGTCAAGGATGTCGTCGAGCTTGCGCGCGCCAACAATGTCGGACCCGACGAACTGGCCGTCTGCGCCGAACGCTCCTTTGCGGGCTTCCAAGGATTGATGCGATCGTGGCCCGAGGGCGAGACGGAGGCCGATCTCGACGCCGCGTTCGAGGGGGCCATGGCGACGGTGCTCGCGGCCTACGCGACGGCCACCGGCCTGAAGCAGAAGACCGAGGGTGTCCTCGAGGATGTCCGCGACCTTGCCTCGAAGGACCTCGCAGACACCCCGTGGCAACGCTGGGCGAGGCTTTCCAAGCTCGATGTCGCCGTGCCCGACAAGGCCCGCTTCGAGCCGGTCAAGACGGCGGCGTCGGCCTTCGCCCGTCATCCACGTCTGCTCGACCAAGTTTGTCGATACACTTTCGGCGTCTTCTCCTGCGCCGCCGAAGCGATGCGGGCCTATGAGGCCCACAAGCGGGCATGGGGCTTCGTCGACTTCGCAGATCAGGACCGGCTGGCCCTCGAGCTCCTCGGCAAGGACGAGCTGAGGGAGCAGTTGAGCGAGCGCGTCGAGTCGGTGTTCATCGACGAGTTCCAGGACACCAGTCCGCTCCAACTGGCCGTCTTTGTCGCCATGTCGCGCATCGCGAAATCGAGCGTCTGGGTGGGCGACCCCAAGCAGGCGATCTACGGCTTCCGCGGCACGGACCCGGATCTCATCACGCACGTCGCGCCGAAAATCATGCAGGCCACGAAGGGCGTGGAGAACACGCTCGAGAAGAATTGGCGCAGCAGGCCGGGACTGGTCGCCTTCTTCAACGACGCCTTCGCGCCGACCTTCCAAGCGGCGGGCATGTCGGAGAAGCAGACGCGCATCGAGGAGACCGATCGCAACGACCTCCCCGGGCAAGGAACGCCCCTCGCTGTCTGGCACGTCGAGGCCGGACGCGGACTCCAGCCGAGGACCGACGGAACCGTTGCGGGGATTGTCGGCGCCCTCGCCAACGCGAACGACTGGCTCGTCGCCGACGACGGGAAGGCCAGACCGCTCGCCGCTGGGGACATTGCCGTCCTCTGTCGCGGCAACAAGGCGTGCGCGAGAATCGCCGTCACCCTAGCGAAGGCCGGCTTGAAGGTTGCCATCGAGCGCGCGGGACTCTTCGGCATGCTCGAAGGCCGGCTCGCGTTGGCGGCGCTGCGTTGGTGCGCCGACCGGCGCGATACCGCCGCGCTCGCCGAACTCGCCCACCTCCTCAGCGACGGCGAGGAGCAGCCGGCCTGGTTCGCCGCCGGGCTGGACGACGACAGAGCCGAGGCGATCGAAGCCCTCGTCCCGATCGCGCCCGGCCTGAGGGCCGTGGCCGAAGGCGCCGTTCACAAGACGCCTCTCGAGTTCCTCGACGCGGTGCTGATCCAAGGTGGCGTCGCGAACGCGATCGCCCGCTGGGGTTCCTTGGAGGACCGTCTGCTGAACCTCGAAGAGCTTCGAAAGCTCGTCGCGGCCTATCAGGACGAGCGCGACCGCGAGCGCGCGCCGACCACCGCGACCGACCTGTGCGCGTGGCTCGGGGCGCAGGAGGCGAGCAGGCCGGCAAGCCGCGCCGCGGACGCTGTGACGGTGCTGACCTATCATAAGTCCAAGGGTCTCGAGTGGCCGTTTGTGGTCCTGACCGATCTCGAAGACGAGCCGAAAGGCGACGCTTTCGGCGTCCACGTCGCCAGCGACGTCGCGTCTACGGAAATCAACTGGATGGATCCGCTGGCCGAAAGGTGGATCCGCTTTTGGCCTTGGCCGCTCGGCTCGCAGAAGGACGACGTCCACTTCGACGGCGCCGCCGCCAACTCCGAGGCGGGCCGGGAGGCGGTACGCGCCGACAGAGCCGAGCGCGCGCGGCTGCTTTACGTCGGCGCAACGCGCGCGCGGGACTACCTCGTTCTCGTCCGTCCGAAGACGAAGAAGGGCTGGGTCTGGGTCGACGAGCTGCGCTCGGCCTCAGGGGAGCCAGCCATCGCCGTCCCCGCTGCGGGCGACACGACGCTCCTCGTCAATGGCGTCTCCCACGCGGCCCGCGTCTCGGAGCCCATGCCTGCCGGCACCGTGCTTCCCTCGGTCGCCTCGATCGCCTACGTGACGCCGGACGCGGAGCGGAAGGAGTTCCCGCCGCTCGCCGTGAAGCCGAGCGAGGGAGACGCGATCTACGACGCCAAGATCACCGATCGGCTCGATCTTGGCCATCGTCTGCCGTTCGCAGGGACGCCCGACATGAAGAATGTCGGCGAGGCGATCCACCGCTTCTTGGCGGCGGACGACCCGTCTTGGGACGATGTGCGGCGGCACGCGCTTGCCCGGCGGCTGCTCGATGCATGGGGCGTGTCCGCGCTCGACCCGAAGGACGTCGTGACCATGGGGACGCGGTTCCGTGGTTTCATCGACCAGCGATGGCCGGGGGCGGCCCTGAGGCGCGAGGCGCCGATCGTCTGCCGGATGGGCGACCGCACCATGTCGGGGCGTATCGATGCGGTAGCCGAGACGAAGGACTTCGTCGTGGTCTTCGACCATAAGAGCTTCCCGGGGCGCTCCAGCGAGTTCCACGATCAGGCAAGGAAGCACGCCGGGCAGCTTCGCCTCTATCGAAACGCGATCGCGGCGGCCCTGCCGGTGCCGAAGCCGATCGTGCTGGCGTTGCATCTGCCGATCTCAGGGGAAGTGTTGGTGGTAACCTAAACGATGAGGCCCGGCACTCTTCGATCTTGGTCTGAGGTTTAAAGGCCCCTGAACAGCGCGTCGCATATCTGATGCAGTTCAGAGGGCCTCCCCGGCGCCAACGGCAGACTCAAAGCGCTAGCGGTTGCTGAATCCAAGACCAAGGACGCTGCAACCATTGCGCGGCTGGGCTTCGGACCGGATCTCGGCGCTCCATCCGGGTAGTAGTCTTCGATCGCCCCCTGCAACAGAACGCAGACGCCCTGCTCTCTCATCCGGTCCAAGACCGGAACCAGCGCGCCCCTTGCCTCGTCATCTTGGTGACAGGCCCGGACACGGGCGATGTCCTTTTCCCATGTGAATAGACCATCGAGCGCCGTAACCGTAACTTCGTCAACTGCCGCGCCTTCCTGCACTCTTCTCAGGGCGGACTTCGCGTCATCGTAACGCTGCTTGAAGCTCTGACCGTTCATTTTGTCCTTGATCTGCCTAGCGGCAGGCTCGGCTTTAATCCCCAGAGCAGCTATCCTTTCATCGATCTTCTGAATCGCTGTGGCCTTTACGTCATTGACGTCGCCCCCTACGCCCAAGTGAGCAAAGCCCTCGAACATGGCGTCGAGATCAGCCACGATCTTCACATCGATACCGAACGCCTCGAAGAATTTTCGGAATTTAGCGAAGTTGCCTTTCCCGGAAACACGCACCATCGCGACATTCTTCACATCGAAATCCCAAGCCGGATCGAGATGCTTCGCGACATGCTTGAAGAACGCGTCGTCCGATTCTCCTTCGAACAGCACGACACGTTGGCTGAAGAAGGCCGCATCGGCATTCTCGAAGCGAGCAAGTCTGAAGGTCTCAGCGTTGTCGGGATCGAGAGCGAAAACCACCGGATGAAGGCAACCGATCGGTTTCGGTTCAGTTTGCTTCTTCGCAACTCGGACAAAGGAGGCTGTAACGCCGGGTTCGAAGAACATTGGCGAATGGGTCGTCACCACCACTTGGTAGTTGTCCGCGATCTTTGCCAGTGTGCTGAAAAGGATCCGCTGCGACTTCGGATGAAGGTATAGCTCCGGTTCTTCGAACAGGAATATCATGGGCCTGCGCGCCGGCTGTTCTTCGCCATTATGCGATTGCGCGGAATTCATCCGGGCGACCCAGCAACGCAGAAGTGCGAATGTCAGGGATCGCTTGATGCCATCCCCTTTGTTGTCGATAAGGTCCCTGGAACCGTCGTCTATGAATATCTTCGCGGTATTCAAGATGGTTTTGAGATCGGGCGGCGGCACTTCCAAATCCACTTTCACCGCAGGGAAGTTCTCACGCAAGAAACCTTCAACGGATCGCTCTAGATCCTTGACACAGGCATGTCGTCCGTCGACGACTTCCCCGTCCACTTCCACGCGATTGAACAGGCCATTCAATTCCGCGAGCGACTCGTTGATCGCCGTGAGGTCGGGGGTCATGTCCTCGAGCAGCAGCCCCAGCAATCGTCCGAATGAGGTGGTCTGGCTCGTCTTGAGGTCGTCAGCCAGATTCTTCACGGCGGGAATGTAAATCGGCTCCGGAAGGAGAGTCGTGATCGAAGACGTGATGCCCGACGGCAAAGGCGACTCGACAAGCGTCAACTGTTCTCGCGGCAAGCGTCGCATGCACTCGGAGAGATATTGCTTGGCGCCCGCCATATTGATTTCCGAGGGGCAATCATCTGCGAACTCGGGGTATTGCTCAATGACGGCTTGCCGGATCGCGGCGCCGCGCCTGCCCGACAAAGCAGACGAGATCTGGTCGTCTTGGTAGCGTGGATCAATCGGTTTCAGGCGTCCAACCTTGACATCGACTTTCTGCCCCGGATTGTAGCGGACCGTTAGATCGAGGAGGCCATCAACGACCAGCTCCTCGATCTTAGCCCGGTGCTCTTCCGCCAGTCGCGCCAAGTGCGCTGCGGTTATCCCTTTGAAACTGATATTGAATTCCACTGGAAGGCTTCTGTCGTAAAACAGTTCAAGCGGGAGGGATGTCGGGCGGTTAAGCGCATATACGATCGACTGAAGCACGGTCGATTTGCCCGCGTTGTTCTCGCCGACCAAGCAGGCGAATCCTGTCGGCGTGAAATCGGCGTTGCGCAACCCCTTGAAATTCGAGATCACGATCTTCTCAATGTGCATGCAAGAAACCTCATATGTGTTTTCAGGCGAATTATCTTCTCCAACAGAAACAGATTCGCACACTTCCGATTCACGTCAAGAGTCCATGCACAACCTTCAAGGACGACGGCATCCGGAGGCTTTTCAGATGTCGAATGGCCCCCGATATCAGCCCCATGTAGTTGACAGGTTTCCAATCGTCTGCGCGGATTTGATGCAGCCCGTTTTCTTCTATCAGGACCAGATTTTTCGGCGGTAAGGCATGTCTCAGCACATGGAAATCAATTGCGACCAAGAAGCCGCCCCTCTGGCTGAGGCGCCGGACGACGCGCACGGCAATCCGGTCAGAAGGCTGCTCGAAAAATCCCGGAGCACCTTGGTCGATCCGTCGCGTCGCAACCGCCTGATCAATGCGCCCCTGAAGGGCAAGAGGCCGTGGTGTCTGGCCGTCGAGGGGCAGGCCGCCGACGACCTCCTCGAGAGCCTGCATCGCGACGAAGGTTTCAAGGGATACGCGTTCGCCACCGCAGACGAGGCCGGTTCTTCCGGCGGGCGGCAGAGCGACCTGCCCTTGGCGTTGCCGGCACCAACGGGCGCTGCTCCGGGCGCCGCGGCGACGCCGGCCCAGAACGGTCGCCCGATCCTGAGGACATCGCTGACGGCGGAGAAGCTCGATAAGCGACTGACGAAGATCTTCCGGGAGGAGCGGACCCTCGAGGAGGAGCAGGGACTGAGCACGCTCTTCCTCGCCGCAGGGTTCCTGAAATGGTTCGACGCGGGCCAGAGCGACATCGCGGCCCATGCGCCGCTGATCCTCATCCCCGTCACGCTGAAGCGGGTGCAAGGCAAGGAGGGCTACCTGCTCGTCGGACGCGATGACGACATCGTGGTGAACGTCTCCCTGCGCGAGAAGCTGCGGGTCAACTTCGGAATCCTCCTGCCCGACATCCCCGAGGGTGACAATTGGACGGCCTCGGACTATCTCGCCGCCGTCGCCGAAGCGGTCGCGAGCCATCCGAAATGGGAGGTCGTGACGGACGCGGTCGGCCTCGCCTTCTTCGCCTTCTCCAAGCTTCTGATGTGGCGGGACTTGGACCCGGACCTCTGGCCGAACAACGGCCTGCTCGCCAACGGGCTGATCGGCGCCCTGCTCGGGACCGACGTGCTGGTCGAGGGAGAAACGCCGCTTGTCGGCGACGAAGACCCCATCGACGAAAGGATCGACCTCGCGCGCGCCATCCATGTCGTCGATGCGGACAGCTCCCAGGCGGTGGTGGTCGCGGAGGCGGATGCGGGGCGGAACCTCGTCGTCCAAGGCCCGCCGGGCACCGGCAAGTCGCAGACGATCACGAACGTCATCGCCGCCGCCGTGCACTCGGGGAAAAGGGTGCTCTTCGTGGCCGAGAAGGTCGCGGCCCTCGAGGTGGTCCACGACCGCCTGAAGAAGGTGGGGCTCGAGACGCTGTGCCTCGAGATGCACAGCCGCAAGGCCAACAAGCGCGACGTCCTCCATTCCCTCGAGAAGTCGCTGAAGGCCAGGGGGATGAATCGCGCGGACCCGGCCCTGTCCGCGCGATTGACGGCGGTGCGGGATAACCTGAACGGATACACGCAGGCCCTCCACCGGCCCGTCGGCGAATCCGGGCGGTCGCCCTACGAACTCATCGGAAGGCAAATCAGGATCAGCCGCGCCGGCATCCCCCTGCCCGACCAACGGCTGGACGCCGCCGCTGACTGGTCGGCCTCGAAGATCGCCGAGGTGGACCGCGTGCTCGAGAGGGCGAGCACGGCCATAACCAAGATCGGCCAGCCGCCGGTGGCCAACGCGTGGTTCGGGACCGGGGTCGGCCCCCTGAGCCCGTTCGACCAGACGCGCCTGCAAGGCGGCATGCAGCGTGCTGTGGAGCGACTGCGCGCCTTCGACGAGAGCACGCGGAAGATTCTCGCCGCCGTCGACGAGCAGGCAAGCCTGACGTTCGACGCCGCCGCGAGCCTCGTCCAATCCCTCCGCCACGTCGCGGCGGTCCCGGCGAACAGAAGCGTGCTGACGCATCCGGCTTGGACGCAGGAGCTCGACGCGATCTCGGGCGACCTCGCGACATGCCGCGAGTTCCTGCGGCGGTTCGCCCAAGTCGATCGCCACTTCACGAAGGAGGCCTTATCCTACGACCCGACGGAGGCTCTTGAGGCCATCCGTTCCGACGACGGCTCCCTGCTCCGGCGGTTCTCGCAGCGGTGCCGCCGCGCCAACTCCGATCTCAAGAGGCTGTCGAAGGGGGAGCCGCCGAAGGACACCGCGACCAAGATCGAGAGGCTCGAATCCCTGCGGGACTATCGCCTCGGCCACGAACCGTACTCCAAAGCGCAGGCGCGCCTGAAGGAGATTCTCGGCCCCGTCTCGCAGGGGACGGGCACCGACTGGAGCGGCGCATCCAAGCTGGTCGACTGGTGTCGGGCGGCGCTCCCGCGCCTCGGCTCGGCCCGCTTGGTCACCTTCGGGGCGCAAGGCCAAGATCCCCTCGCTTTCGGCAGGCACGCCGACCGCGTCGAGTCGCTCGCCGCCGACGCGCGCGCCGCCATCGACGAGATCCTTCCCGAACTGCAAGCCGACACCGGCGTCGTCTTCGGCAGGTCCGACATCCGCGCGATCCGCATCCCCGACCTGATCGAGCGCCTCGACGGCTGGCTGCTCAACCTCGACGGGGTCCACGACTGGGTCGGCATCAGGGGCGGACTCTCCACCCTGCGCCAAGAAGGGATGGAGGACATCGCGGCGAGCCTCGAGAAGGGCGCGACGCCGGCGGACAAGGTCCGCCCAATCGCGGATCTCCTGATCACCGAGGCCCTCTGGCGCCGGGCGACCCGCGAGAACCCCGCCCTGCAAGACATCGACGGCGCCAAGCGGAGCGAAGAGGTCTCGGAATTCCAAGATCTGGACCGCAAGCGCATCCAGATCGCCCGCCAAGAGGTGCTCGCGCGCTACCTAGATCGTCGCCCCGACGGACACGCCGGCGAAATGGCGGTGATCCGCGCAGAAATAGGCAAGAAGAGGGGGCACTTCCCCGTCAGGAAGCTGATGGACAAGGCGGGAGAGGCCATTCAGCGCCTGAAGCCAGTCTTCCTGATGAGCCCGCTCTCGGTCGCGCAGTTCCTGCCTCCCGGCAAGCTCACGTTCGACCTGATAGTCATAGACGAGGCCAGCCAGATCGCGCCTGAGGATGCCCTCGGCGCGATCGCGCGGGCGAAGCGGATCGTCGTGGTCGGCGACCACCGGCAGCTTCCTCCCACGAACTTCTTCGGGCTGGTCAACGCCGGCGACGACGACCCCGAGGACGAGGAGGAGGATGCGCCCACGATCGCGGCGCCGGGCCAGTTCGAGAGCATTCTCACCTTGGCGCGCTCGCGCGGCTTCGGCGAACGCACGCTCGCATGGCACTACAGGAGTCGGCACCCGTCGCTGATCGCGCTGTCCAACAGGGAGTGCTACGCGGAGAAGCTGCTCCTCCCGCCGAGCCCCTTCGAGAGGACCGGCGACTTCGGCCTCTCGCTGGTGAAGACTCCGCGTGGCCATTACGACCGCGGCGGCGCGGCGTGCGACCTTGTGCAGGCGGGGGAGATCGCCGAGGCGATCAAGCGCCACATCCGCCAGTCGGGGAACAAGTCGCTGGGCGTCGCCTGCTTCTCCACAAAGCAGCGCGACGCCATCGACGACATGATCGACAAGGCCGGCATCCGAGGCGAGGTCGAGGCGTTCTGTCCCAAGGGCGAGCGTCTCTTCGTGAAGAACCTCGAATCCGTCCAAGGCGACGAGCGCGACGTGATCTTCATCTCCGTCGGCTACGGCTACGGGGCCGACAACGTGAGGCCGCCGTCGAACTTCGGCCCGGTCTCGAAGGAGGGCGGCGAGCGGCGGCTGAACGTCCTCGCGTCCAGGGCGCGCGAGAAGTGCCTCGTCTTCTCCTCCATCACCGCCGCCGACATCCCTGCGGACCAGCCGTCGCGCGGCACGCGCATGCTGCGCGCGCTCCTCCACTTCGCCGAGACCGGGCGCCTTTCGGAGGGCGCGGCGCCCAGCGACGGGGAATACGAGAGCCCGTTCGAGGAGGCGGTGGCGCAGGTCATCAAGGAGGCGGGCTACGGCGTGCACGCGCAGGTCGGCGTGTCGAGCTTCAGGGTGGACATGGGGATCTTCGACCATGCGAGACCCGGCGCCTACATCCTCGGGATCGAGTGCGACGGCGCGACCTACCACGGCTCCCGCTCGGCGAGGGACCGCGACCGCTTGAGGCAGGAGGTACTCGAGGGACTGGGCTGGCGGCTGCACAGGATCTGGAGCACCGACTGGTTCCGCAATCCCCAGCGCGAGACCGAGCGCCTCCTCGAGGCGATACGGCGCGCGGCGGAGAGCCAAACGCCGATGCCGGAGGCCCCCGAGCCGATCGAGGAACTTCCGCCGCAAATCGATTCACCGACCGAAGCCGCCGAAGAGGAGGACGAGGGGAACGAAGCCGGCCTGATGCCCGGCGGGTCATCCAATGTCGAGCCTTACAGGGAGGCGGCGATTTCCGCCCCGATCAATCGGCCACTCCTCGATGTCCCGGTGCCCGAGATGGCACGGTTGGCTCTCGCGGTCGTCGAGGCGGAAGGTCCCGTCCATACCGAGGAGGTGGCCAGACGCATCCGCGAGGCGTTCGGCCTTAAACGATCCGGAACGCAGATAGTGGCGCATGTCCGCAAGGGACTTACCCTCCTAGGGAAGGATGGAAGCGTGTCCCACGACGGCGAGTTCTGGATCGTGTCCGGTCGCGAGCCTCAGGCCGTTCGCGACCGCCGCAACGCCTCCGCGCCGTTGAAGAAGGCGGCCAGCATCGCGCCGTCCGAATACTGCTTGGCGCTGTCGATCGTCGTCGACGCGTCCGTGTCCATCCCGAAGGACGACCTCGTCGTTCAGACGGCGAGGATCTTGGGGTTCGATCGCACGGGCCCGGATCTGAAAGCCGAGATCGAGAAGAACCTCGACGGGCTTCTCAAGAAGGGCGATCTGGAGGAGGACGATGGCAAGTTCCGCCGGCGACAGGTGGCCCCATGACCAAGACGCGCAGCCTCGTTTCTAATCCCGAATGCTCGGATTGCGCCGATACAAAGACGCTTCCAGCGCCGACTTCATGGAGAACGCTGTCGCCGCGCATGAAAAATTCCATAGTATCGCGGCGGCGGGAGGCGTTTCATTTCTGAAGGTCCAACATTTGTGCCTCCGGAAGCCGCATACGCTTCAAAGAGGGACGGTCATTCTGAGACCGCCCGTCTTTCAAGGGAATGACGTCTCCCATCGTGTGACGGATGTCATGCCAGCTCCATCGCTTCCGCCTCGTCCACGACGATCTCGCCCTCCGGTTCGTCGGTGGGTTCGCCTCGATATACCACTTTGCCCATCACTCGTTCGATGAGGGTTAACAGCGCTTCCCTACGCGCTTCGATGAAACCATCAAAGTTGTCGCCCCTAAGCAGGTCTGGATTGATGAGGTGCGATCGAAGGTGGTCGTTTATCGCCTTATCGTCGACTCCACCTTGCTTCGAAAGGCCGGCCAGATAACGGGACGGCGCATCGCCGCCGATCGCGCGGTTCGTCTTGTAGCTGAGCGGCGTCTTGTTGACGATCGTGTCGTAATGCTTCGGGGGAATCTTCGATTTCTCGCACCACGCACGGGGGAAGACGTGGTGTATGTCGACGGCTTCCTCGAAGTAACTGGCTTGATTGAAGGGTTGTCCCGACCGGAAGTCGCGCGCTCCCTCCTTCATGAGCAAAGCATGCACGCCCTTGTAGGCCGCTGAAAGGCGCGACGTCATCGTATCCAGCCGCTCGGCACGGAAGGCGGCGTCCTTGACCGTCGTCGGTTCCGGGCCACCCGAAGTCCAAGACAGCATGTCGATCAGATCCTTGGCGAACCTGGTCTCGATGGCGCCCCCATAAAGCTCGCCGAAGACGCCGCACCAATACCATTGCGCCAGCTTCGAGCGGACGGCGTCGAACTCCCACTTGTCTCCCAGTTCAGCCAAGATCGCGGCGAGCGGCACGATTTGAGACTGATAGGGGACGTCCTTGAACCAATAGATGTGCTGGCTGAAAAGGAACCGCCCCGCCTTCTTGAAGCCCTCTTCCAAGCGCGACGAGTGCTTCTTGTAGGCGGCCAACGGGATACCAAGAACGGTTTCGCGCGTGCAGGTCACCGGCGGCGGCTCCGCACCGGGATTCGACGCCGCGGCCTCCTTCCGGCGGTCAAGGGTGTGAAGGAGAGCCAAAGCTTGGAAGAACTCGGTCGGCTGGAGCCGTGTCAACGGATGGTCGCGAAGAGCGATCGACTCCGACAGCCTCTTGGCGCATTCCGCCCACCGCTCCCGCAGCAGGAAGCCTTCCTCTTCGCCTGCGTAGATCGCCGTGAGAAGTTCGAAGGCATCCAGCTTCTTCCCGCCCGTGTTGACCTTCTCGAAGACGAGGCACACGGCCTCCCGGCTTGTCCCGTTTCCGAGTTGGATGACAGGCATCTGATACTGCCGGAAGGCGGCCAAGACCTCGTTTTGGAACTTGAACCAGAAATCGGCTTTATCGGCCAACTCGTCCTTCCAGAACTTGAAGAACCCCATCTGCCAAGCGTCGGCGTCGAAGATGCGGTTCGTCGGGAACATGCACTGTGCATACTCCTGCTCCTCCGTGGAGAGATCACGCACGATCTCCTTGCCGAAGTTGCGGGTCTCCTTCTTGTTCTCCGGGACGCCGATGATCGCCTCGGCGCGGTCGACGCTGTCGTCCAACGCCTTGGCCATGTCGATGTAGAAGAAGCGCTTGATCCGTTGCTTCTTCGAGTTGATGGTTTCGACCACTTCCCTACGCATCGTCGTTTGGTAGAGCGACGTGATGCGTTGTTGCCCATCCAAGATAAGCGCCTCGGGAACGACCTTGGTGTTCTCTTCGGGTGCCCCTTCGACCAAACGGGGCTTGAAACGAACCTCGCCGCCGGTCTGCAATGTCATGATCGCGCCCACTGGGAAGGAGCGCGAGATGGACGTCAGCAGTCCCTTCAAGCCGTCGTCGTCCCATACCCATCCGCGCTGGAAGTCGGGGAGTTGAAGCAAGCCGTCGCGCGCCTTTTTCAGAAGATCATCCAAGGGCTTCTTCGTGCTGTCGAATTCGACACGGGTCATCGCTGAAAATTCCTACCTGCGAACCGATGAAACTGAACGGGGGAGAGAATCATCCCCGGTGGGGCGGACATCATTCCAAGTCGTCACGAAGATGTCGACGTCCTCACTCTTGGGTAACGAGATTAGCAAGTTTGACAAGCTATGCGTCAGCCTCGGACAGGGTAGTGCAAATACCGTGACGTAATCTCACGGAGCGGTCATGAATGGATGCCTTTTCGAGCCTGAAATCCAGCGATTGCGTCACGGATTCCGACGCCGACGCCCTCATCCGCGCCGGCCTCATCCTGTTCGGCGCGCGCTGGAAGGCGCCGATGGCTAGGACGCTCGGCGTGACCAGGGAGACGGTCTCCCGATGGGTCGGCAGCGGGAGCGTCCCCACGTGGGCGATGGCGGTCGTCCGGCTCATGAACGCCAACAAAGGCGCCGTCCTCAGCCTCTGCGACCGTACGGGCAACATCGTGCGCCCTTGGGCCGACGCCGGGTTCGAGTGCATCTGCGTCGACATCGCGCATGACTCCGGCGAGGCGACGCGGGACGGCATCACGTGGATCGACGCCGACATCCGTGAATGGCTCCCGCCGCCTCGGCACTACGCCATCGTCTTCGCGGCGCCGCCGCGCACGAACCTCGCCGTCAGCGGCGCCCGATGGTTCAAGGACAAGGGCATGGGCGGGCTGACCGAGGCGATCGAGATCGTCGAGGCGTGCCGGCGCATCTGCGAATGGAGCCGGGCGCCGTGGATGATCGAGAACCCCGTCAGCACCCTCGGCAGCTATTGGCGGAAGCCGGACTTCTCGTTCCATCCCCACGAATTCGGCAATTACGAAGGCGGCGCAAGTGATGACTATTTGAAGCGAACTTGCCTATGGACCGGCGGCGGCTTCCGCTTCCCGCAGAAGCGACCGATCGAAGCCTTCCGCCCCCTCTACATCCGTGACCTGCCGCCAACCGACGACCGGGCAGACGTCCGCAGCGTCACCCCGCCAGGATTCGCGCGGGCGGTATTCGAGGCCAACGTGGGGGGAACTTCAGTGATTGAAAGGTAACCGACTTTGATTCACCAGCCCTTCCGCATGAATTCTTCAATATCACGCGAAGACAGAATACGCTCGGTTGACTCCCAATCGAGGCCTTCGTCGTCAGCGATGTCGCGCCAATACCGCTTTTCCATCGGCGGCTGGATGAGCTGTACCCGGCTTGGGAAATACCTCACCGATTCCCGGCCTTCGAGCACAGCAGCGACCCAGTCGTCCTCAAAGGAGTCCGGAAGCTGGCCGAGCACGGCAAAGATATCGGAGAAACGGTCGGAAAGCGCGGTGTAGACCTCATCCTCGACCGTGCCGGCATACCGCAAATTCATCACATGGATCGCATTACGCCATTGGCCAATGCGTTGCACGCGCCCCTTCCTTTGCTCGAGTTTCGAAGGGTTCCAAGGCAAGTCGACATTGATCTGCGCGCCGAGCCTTTGGAGGTTCAATCCCTCGCAAGCGGCGTCGGTCGCCACCAGCAGCCTGATCTTGTCGGCTTGGACCTTCTCCTTGATGTCGTCCCGTTCCGCTTGGCGGCGCTCCTCGCCCTGGATGACGGACGAGCGCTTGCCCCCGGCGTACATGGCGATGGGCTCCGAAGGGAACCTAGCTGCGAGCTTGTTGGCCACCCATTCCGCAGTGTCGAAAAACTGGCTGAAGATTATCGAGCCGTGTTGCTCCAACCAATGTCCGTCGTCGAGAAAACGAATGATCAGGTCGATTTTCGGATCAAGCTCGTCGCGCTCCACGATCGAGGCGAGGTGGCTCTCGACTTCGCGAAGCAACTGCTCTTCAGCGGGGGTGAGGACCAAGCGGCCCTTGGTCTCCATGAAGAGATCGCTTTCGAATTCATCGGCCAATCCCTCTTGGTTTTTGTCCAATAAAGCCCGCGTAGTGTTCAATCCCGCCATGACGGAGGAGCCGATGCGCCTGAGCAGTATCGTCTTCATGAAACCGGCGCGAGGGCGCGTACTGGCAAAGAGCGCGCAGAATTCGGTCGCGGCCCTGTAAGCTTCGCCGAAACTAAAGCCCATGCGGAGGCCTTGACCATTGAAAAGCCTCGTCGGGATCTCGTCTTCGGAGTTTGGATGAACGACGACTTCTATTTTCTTGATGAGTTTTGCGTCTTCCAGCATCGCGCGCGATCGGCGTATGACGCGCCTGACGATGGGATTCGATTGTTTGACTATCTGCTCGAATTCGAGGGCGACATCGGAGCGAATGGCGCGCGCCAGCTCGTCGAAACGCGGGCCCCTGACAGCATCCTCTCGCAGGCCGTGTCCGACGCGGATGTTGCGAAAGATACGGTGCTCGGAACTCGGGGGCATGGGGTTGCGAAGAAGCGCCCACCGATCGGTTTGGTCGGTGGGCCAAGCCTTTCTCCCTGTGAGGTAGCCTATGGAGTCGTCCGTGCCCCAAGGCCGGTTGCTAGACTCCCCCAAGACGTGCGGGGCGCCGTGAGCCAAGATGTTTATGAGATCCCATAGCTCGACCGCGCGCAATTGGATCGGCGTGGCCGTTCCCAAGATTACGCTGGGGGCATTCACTGCGATTCTTTCCATGAACTCCATCAAGCGGTTTTCACCGCTCCGGACGCCGTCCTCCCCTGTGCGGTCGGCTCTCGCCTTGTGCGCCTCGTCAAGCACTATGACCCCGAAATGCTGTTTCTCGAGGAACGACCGTTCGCCTTCGTCATCGCCATTGATGATGAGCCCGGTCGACACGATGCCGATCCGCATCGGGCATTTCGCTACTTGGGAAGCGTCCCCACGCGGGGAGATGGCGAACTCCCGCGCGTCCATCCACTGTTTCCGGGTCGTGGACCAAATTGCCGAAGGCAGACCCAGCATGTCCTGAAGCTCGGTTTGCCATTGCCTGGTCAATGTCGCCGGCGCCAAGACGAGCACGCCGCCTCCCGAAAGAAGGGCGAGCACCAAAGCGGCAGCCGCCATGGAGAGCGTCTTCCCGAGCCCGACGTCGTCGGCAATCAGAAAGCGGGCCTTTCCGTAGAGCCGCCAGTCATCAACGCAGGTCTGAACGAAACGCTTCTGCCAAGGGCGCAAGATCTGGCCGCCCTTGTAGATCGGTCTTTCGACCAGTGACGAGGCCGGATTGTCGAGCGCGCCCGCGTTGCGCGCCTCCTCAATTGACCGGTACTCGACTCGCCGAGCCACCGAGCCAATATGCTCGACCACTGCTTCAGGGAGTTCGACGCCAAGGTTCCAAAAATAGTCGAATTCCTCGCGGACCCATACCGTGGCCTCGGGGTCATCGTCTTCCCAAACGATCTCGTAGGAGTGCAGAAGTCCCGTCGCGCTCTCGTTCATGCTGGCGACGAACGCCGTGGAGCCGCCCTCGCGATATTCGAGTATCCCGGCCTTCCCGTGAACGAAAACGTTCTTGCCGTCCCGCGGCACCACCCTGACCTGCATCCGCCCGGATGCGAGAAGGTCGTGGAGGATGCGATACCTATCCTTGGAAAGCAGGTTGTCGAGCGAAGTCTGGTCCTGCTCCCACCGGGAGATCAGCGCCTTGGCCACGGCGTCGCGCCCCTCCGCTGCGGCCTTGGCGACCTTGACATCGTTGGGATCGAGTTCGCCGTTGCACACGACCTTGATCTCGTCGATCTGGCTCAGCTCTTCCTCGACGATCTCCAAGAGCGATGAGCGGAAATAGCCCGCGATTCTGAAATATCGGCGTGCGCGCGACATACGGTCGGCGAGGACATCCTTCAGTGGAGCGAGTCGGGACGAATGCCGGGTTACCGTCATGGCTCAGACGCGATCCACTTCGAGCTTCTGCGCGAGCAAGTCCGCAGCTTCACTTTCCTTCGGTCTGGTGCGGAATGTCTTTATGGAGATGTACCGCGCGAACTCTACGAGCTTCAGGCGCATACCCCAATAGTCCGGGCCGAGCTCTGTCCGCAAGAAGGCGAGACCATCCTTGGGATCGTCCTTTTGCATAGTCTTGAAGACGGCGAACAAAACCCGGCGCAATGGCGTCACGCCAAAGCCGGTGTCGCCGAGGAGGCTGCCCTTCAGACAGGCCGCGCCCGCGAGCGAAGCCTTGTTCGCCTGTTTCGAGTCCATGAGGTCCGTGTAATTTTCCACGGCGAATGTCTTCGAGAAGTTTTGATAGTCCGCGAAACGCATCGAACCCTTTGACTCCATGTCCAGCATGCGAACATAGAAACGCGAATGCGGGTCACACTCCCTCCATAGATTTCTCGGAAACCCGTCGGGGACAAGCATGTTATTGGCCACGGAAGCCGCGTATTCGATCAAGTCGCGAATGACTGTCTTTTCACCCTTGGCCAGCTTTCTGAATACGTCCGCCCCGACGTCCTTCCTGTCGATCGTCTCGTAGTTCGTGATGACGCGAAGAGCCGCCGCATAGGCGGCCAACTGGAGATCGCCATCCGTGTAAAGTCGCTCCGCAGTCCAGTCCTCGCCAAGGGCATTGAGCCGATCGAGTTGCGCCTTCACCTCGTCCTCGATCTCCCCTTCTATGTTCATGCGCCGACCATTGCGCTTCTCAAGACGCTTACGGAGAACGAGCAGGATTGTTCCTTGAACGTAATTACCCTTTTTCGTCGAACTTTCGGTCTCCGTAACCACATTCCATGCCGCCGTGACTCGAAGTCCGGCTGCCCACATGATTGCCGCAAGATCTGCCCAGACCCCTGCAT
This sequence comes from Methylocystis sp. JAN1, assembly GCF_052186135.1. Taxonomy (GTDB): domain Bacteria; phylum Pseudomonadota; class Alphaproteobacteria; order Rhizobiales; family Beijerinckiaceae; genus Methylocystis. The sequence continues at coordinate 3,116,109 of NZ_CP181499.1, forward strand.
CCTGATGTGTGAACATGACGATTTGAACGCCATGATCCGGCATGTGTGCCGCCATGGCCTTGTAGGCGGCGACCATCTCGGAGCGGAACTTTTCGTCGACACCCTTGATCGCGAGATGTCGACGCGATTCCCAAGTGAAATCCGGGAATACTTTCTTTCCGACGCTACGCGCCCACGCGATGAAATACTCGGTTATCTCATGGTAATTGATCGCGTCGGCATAGGGCGGATCTGTCACGTAAACGTCGTGATCCTTGTTAATTTCAGAGGCCGGCAGGGCGACGATGGTTGAGGTGCCAGCGACAGAGACGGCAGGGGCGGCTTTCCTGATCGAAGGAAGCAAACCTACCGACGATCGGCAGCCAAAGTTATAGAATGTGTTGAATGCCTGGTTGTAAAACACGTGGTTCACTACATCGGCTGGCTTCTTCGGGGTGGGAGTACGGACCATCCACTGTGTCAGTCGAGACATGTAATTCAAGGAGCGGCAGAAGTTGATCAGCAACGCACCCTTGGTGTCTTGATTCTCAATCTTTGTGATCTTTTTCATTGCTATCGAGGCAAACAACAAGTGGCGTGGCAGGAACAGGTGATGCCAGTAGGTCCAGCCCCGTGTACGGATAAGCTCGTCTGTCTTCTGGCCCGGAGTGATTTCCTCATCCGGAACAAGGCCAGCTTTCTGCCATGCCTTAAGATTCTTTCTGACGAGGTCTCGTACCCGTTTCTCGTTGGCCAAATCGTGCGCGGTAGGAGACGCGAAGAAGGTCGAAGGGCCTGCGTCCTCCTCACTCCCATCCTCGTCGTCGGCATCCTCTTCGGGTTCAACATCGTCAAATTGACGGAACCATTGAATGCAGTAAAGCCTTTCCCGGAATATGTCAGACTCGCGCGGCTCGAAATCGTCCACGTTCCATTTTCTCAGAAGATTGACGTTGACCCCATCTTCGTTCTTGCGGTCACCGCGTATGACGGAGATGGCCACGCCATCTCGGTTCGGATTGGCCGGATGGACAACCCTGTCATCGACGAACGTTCCGACTTCGGCAGCCGCGATCTCCTCGTCGGTCGCACCGACTATGATCCTGATCTCGTAGTCCTTGCGATCCGGCCTCGGAATCAGCTTGGCCACCGTCCTCAGGTTCTTTGAGATCACCCATGACGGCGCCAACGGGACGAGATAGCCGGTCTTCGGACAGCGCACTTCCACGCAGTAGAGGTAAGCCTTCGCTTGCCTGCCTTCGGCATCCTTCTCGACCCCGATCTTCGCAATCTCGTCTTTGATCGCTTCGGCAACCTCGGTTTGGGTGGCAGTAATCACCCCCCGAACGTTTGCACCCGCGCCGATAACCTTGATGCCTCCCCAAGTCAGCATGCCGGCTATCGGGTTCAAGTCGGAAGCCCAAGCATCGCAACCGATGCGGGCGGCTTCGAATGGAATGGAGCCTCCGCCGGCAAATGTGTCCGCCACTCTCGGGCGGTGGCCGAAGCGCATACGCCCAAGCTGGTCGACGAGTTCATCGATCGAATTCGCCGCAGTCCCCAAGTGCGCGTTGACCTTGGGCCATATGCCTTGATACAGATCTTCGCTGCATTCCTCTGGGCGGAGGCAATATGCCAGCCGCTTGCCATACGGCAAAGTCAACAGCCATTCGCTCAATATCGAGAAACGCTCATCTCGCGTGACGTCCCTGCGCCATGCCGGCGAGCCATTCGCATTGATGACCTCGGCGTACCGCGACCAAGCGGGATCGACGTCCGCAGGTTTCACCTTACGGATCCGCTTTTTGAAGCTCGTATCGTCCATGCCCATCAGGAGCAGAAAAATACGCAGGTCTTCCAGTGGGCGGTCCGTTGCGGGCAACAGTACACCGAGGATTGAAGCGCGGACAAGTATGAGAGGTTTACGCCCCTTCCAATACGAACCTAAGGAAGTGAGAACCTGACCGTGGATGGCCTTGCGTTCTTTATACGCTTCCGCAGATACTCGGTTCACTGGAAATTGCGTCTCGATGAACGAGGGAGCGTCCTTCAGGGAAAACGGAACGATCTTCGATTTGGTCGGGGTCATCTTGTTCATCTCGGCGGTCCCGGTCACGCGAACGCCTCGCGCGCTGCGAGTCCGATCGCGCGCAGGGCCGCAAATTCTATCTTGCGCCGGTCCGCGTCCGGCGCGGCGTTATGTCCATCGTTGACCCGCGGCGGCAGCCTCCCGCGCGTGGTGAGGGCCCCGAGCGAGAAGATGTCCTTGCGCGTGCCAAAGCAGAGCGCCTTTCGGAGTGCGTCGCGCCAGCCCATGCCTACCTGATGGGCGAATCCTGTCGATGCCGCCGTCATCGTGTAGAGCCACCAGCGTTCCTCCGGCTTCAGCCCCAGCCAGTTCTTCATCGCGACCTCGGTCATCTCGGTGCTCACGTCGTCCTGCTCGATCGCCCAGACGAGAACCACAAGCTCCTTGCCCAAGAGGCGTTGCACTCCGTTGGCGCCTTGGGACCATTTCCCAGGCTTGCGACGCGCCGCTTTCAGGCGCCGATTGAACTCCAAACGTACCTCGCCCGAGATCGCATCCCATTTCGCCTTGTCGAGTTGAGCCCGCAAGACGACCTCTGGACTCCATTCCTTCTCCGTGACGCCCGGCTGTCGACCGAAGACCTCGAAGAAATCGACGGTGTCTCGCGATTTGGTTGGCACCTGCACAAGGAAGCAGTGCTCGAGATAATAATCGTTACAGTCGAATCCCGACATGGAGCTCCCCTTAGCCGACCTCGTCCTGCGCCCACTTGAGCGTCTCGTAGTCGAGATCCCTCTTGTCAGCGAAATTCTTGAAGTCCTTCCCCGTCATGAATGCCGTCTCGTTGAAGGCCAAACTGACGCGTTCCGCCTTGAAGCCTGCCTCCTTGGCGAGCGTGTTGAGAATGTTCTCGATCTCATCAGCGCCCAGTCCGATCGCCCCGCCGAAGGTCGTATCCATGTAGCCGTCGTCTTGGTCGCTGCGCCCGGATTCGATCCGGCCACCGAAAACCTTCGCGCCTTGAGCCTCGCGCAACGCGGCGATGAGATCATAGGCGTCCTTGGTGGACTTCGATCCGATCCTCTCCTTCAGCCTTACCGGCTTGTTATCCTCAGGCTCTTTCACCGGCTCGCCTGGTCCGGGGCCTAGGCCGGACCCGATGGATATCGTCTGCTCCGTAGACCATCTTCCATCGATGGTGGCGGCGACGCGAACCATGGCGCAGCCCGGAGGGAGCATCGCGGAGTTCGCGACGACCGGTCCGCGTTTGGCTTCGCGACCATCGAATGTCGCGTGGATTTCCGCAGCGCGTGGAATGACCAAGGTCTCAAGTCTGTACCCGCCCGACGTGGAGGCCATCACGGCACGCAGGTGGATCGGCGCCTCCCATACGTAAGGCTCGCCTGTCTTCGCCTCCTTTTTGGAATCCACAGCGAGAAACCAGACCTTGTGAGCCGAGGTCTCGAACGACGTCCCCGAGACCTTGCCGGATGTCTTGGGGTCCGGCGCGCCTTTCTCAGAGAAAAAGACCGTGTCGGCGTCCTCCCTAGTCACCGTCAACCGGTAGCTGCCGCGCTCCAAAGCCTCGTCGAGGGATCCCTCCAATCGAATGCTGACGGAAGCGACGCGCTCGAACTTCTTCTCGATCAGTCCCGACCTCTCACGCTCTCGCCAATATTTTCTGCGGCAGCACTCGTCGATGAGGTGGTCGAGTCCGTTGGGCGGCAGCCAGTACCAGCCCGCGCGGGCGGCGGCCTTGCGGTGGAGTTCGCCGCGCGGGACCGCGTCGGCATCGAAGAGCTGTTCTTCGGCCTCGGCGCGTAGCAGATCGATTTCGGAATCGAGGGCCTCCGCCTTGATGTATTTGCCCCGTTTGGCGAGCACGTCGACGATCTGGTCTTCTCCGGAATAATCGTTGTTGTCGAAGGCCATCTCGAAGTCGCCGTATTCCCGCATGCCACGGTCCGTGGGGAATACGATCGTCTTGAAAGTCTCGCGCAGAGCGGAGAGGAACTGATTGGCCGCCCGCGTCTCGATCGCCTCTACTTCCTTGACCTGCGTCGCGGCGCGGTCCGGACGGGCCTTGATCGCCCTGCCAACGATTTCGATCGCCCGGATCTGGCGCGCAAGGTTCCGCAGCGTGCCCACGGCGTTCATGTCCGCCGTGAGGGCCAAGACGCGATTCTGCCGGTCGAGAGCGTCCCACCACGCCTTGAAGTCCGCAGGCAACTGTTGCGCGGGTCGTTCGAGCACGACCAAGGTGACCGTGCTCTCGGCGACCTCGACTTGGTCGAGCGACGGAAGAATGGACATCGTGCCGTATAGCTTCCTGCCGGTCGGCTTGAAGACGACCTCCAGCTTCTTACGGAGTTCTTGGTCGACCACTTCTTCGGCGAGGCTGAGGGCCGTCTCATTGATCTCTGAAGTGACGTTGGCCGTCTGTCCAAAGTAAATGCGCTCGTCGACACCCTTAAAAAGATAAGAGGCATTCTCAACCACCTTGTCGAGAGCCTTGGATATCTCTGCGGTCTTGGTCAGGGGGTCGACTAGCCCTTCGATGATCTCATTGCGGCGCAGCCCGAGTATCGGATCTTGCGCGAGGGACAGGGAGGACATCAGGATCAGCTTCGAAACGGACGTCGCCGTCGAATTGCCGTCCGCGGCGTCCACCTGCTCAGCGAGCGAATTGCCCCTGTCGGCGATGTCCTTGGAGATCGCGTTAATGAAGTAGGAATTGATCTTCCTGATCTCCTCGATCGTCCCCGCGTGGTTGAAATCCAAGTGCTGAAGCCCGACGAGGAAAATGCTCTCGTCCGACTTCCAAGCGTTCCTGACCGCGAGGCGGAGGATTCGAATGAGCGCTCTGGTCTGCTGGTATCCAGGGTTTTCCTTGAACCTCGCAACGATATCGCGGATCGAAGGGTGGAAAGGGTAGGTCTCACGGATGCGGGAGATGAACGTCTCCGGCACGAGGGTGATCTCGTCCACCCTTTTGGCTTGATTCAAAGCATCCACATATGCCTGACCGACTTCCTCGATCAGATCGGCGCCGGGAAGCTCGTCGAACAGCTTCTTGCGAATGATCTCGAAGATCTCGCCGGAGTTTTGCTGGACCGGCGTAATCGCTTGCGCGTATTTTCCATATTGCTTGTTGAGAGTGCTTATGAGGGTCTTCAACTTGGCCGAACCCTCGGCGAACACGTCGTCCATCAGATTGGTAACGATGACGCAGGCTCGCGGAAGCTGGGAGAGGGCGTTGAACAGACGTTCCAAGGCGCCGATCGTGATATCGGCAAGAGTGGAGTTTCCGACCTTTTGGCCTTCGGCCATCTGGAGATAGCTGGGAAGCTCGTCCAGAAGGATCACGATCGGATCGTCACCAATTGTTTTAATCCATTCATCGACTCCGGGGACCGTGGCGCCGTGCTGCCAAAAGCGCGCCATTATTTCCGGGCGATCGAGCTTGTCCGCGATGTGTCCCCAAAGGAAATTCGCTGGGTTTTGGTGGCCGTTGAAAATGACAACCTTGGCAGCGCCGAAGGTAGCGCCTTCTGCGACTCCCGGCATGCTGCGTTGCAGGATTCGCTTACGCAGACCTTCGTTCTGGGCAAGGAGCGCGAAAGCGATGAGGCTGTGCGTCTTGCCGCCGCCCATCGACTGCGACAAGTAAAAGGCACCGCCATCGGACCGGCCCGACAGGCGCTCAAACCCATTATAGACCAAGGTCCGCAGCCCCTCGGTGAAGTGGTTCCGCCGGAAGAAGGCGTCGGGGTCGATCCTCGGCAGATCCTCAAGGTTGGCGATCTGATCGACCAGCCCGTCTTGAGAAACGAGGTCGCTCACTTTACAAAGATGGCGGACAGTCTGAAGAGGCATTTGCGCTTCCTAAGCAGCGAGATGGATTGTTACCTGTTGCAATGATTATGGGTTACTTGAGCGTACGCTTTTTCGTGCGCCGCTGTGCAAGCCAACTTCTGACGGCATCCTCGACGATCTCATAGGCATTCCTTTCATCGTCCAACGCAACCTTCTTGAGTTCCTTGATGAGATCGGCGTCGAGATAGACCAGAAGCGACTTCCGACCGTCGGTGCGGACGCGGATTGTCGTCTTGGCCGTGGCCTCCTTCTTCGATGTTCCCATCTTGGAATTCCAGATAGCCAGATAGCTGGCATGCCCCGGAATCAGAGTCGCATGCGTTCGATGATTCGCCAATAACCGATTCGAAGAATCTCCATAAAATTCCAGGGCGTCCGTGAAATCCGCGCGATCGACGCCCATTAACCATGCCGCTTTGCATTTGACGAAAAAACTTCGAAAAGCGGGCTTGACTCTGTTCTCTTTCTGTTCCTATTCTCGCTCCCATGAACACCGCTCTCACCATACGCGTCGAACGCAAACGCCTCGAACGGCTGCTTAAAGGCAGCCGCCCGGCTTCGTTCGTCCTCCGCGAAGCCCGCAACGGATAGCGTGTTCGGAGGACGCGTTTCGAGTGAGCGTCCTCAGATGTCCTTTTCCTCTCCCTCCTTTTCCATCGTCACCGTCGGCGCCGTAGCGTCGCCGACCATCGCCGCGCGTCCGATCCGCGGGCGACTTGCCGGCGAGCTTCTTCCCAAACGAGAACGCCTGCCCGGCAAACGGATACGCGTCGCCTGATCGCGCCGAGCCGGGCTCCCGCCCCTTTCCACTGACTGCCGATCCGCGCGGACACGCGCATCACGCCAAGACCGATTTCAGCCCCGCCGGCGCCCCGTCGCGGGGAATGCAGGAGCAGTTACCATGAGCAATCCATTCATCTTCGACGCCGACATCGCCGACCTGATCATCAGGACCAGGTCCCTGTCAGACGACCTCGCCCGGATCCTCGCCGACGGCGGGCCTTCAGACGCCGATCTCGTCGATGCGCCGTTCCTCGACCGCTTCGTCGTGGTCCCGCGCATGCGCCCCGCCCTCGCGGGCATCGCGACAGGACATCCGATTCTTGGCGATCGGCGGATCGTCAGTTCCGAGCTTTTCGCCATCGACTGCGACGCCGGATGGGCGAGGACGTTTTCGCGCTTCTATCGAATCGGTCGCCCCGCCGGCGCCGCGCGCGGGAGGGACCAATGAGCGACGATCCCAATCCGAGCGACAGGCCGTCGGGCTTGGCGTCGCTGTCTCCCGCGGGCTCCGACGACCAGAACGGCGGCGATCGCGATCCCGTGTTCGCCGTGCTCGACGATATCGCGGCGTCCTCCGATGGCGCGCAAGACGACGACTACCCCGCCTTCGACCAAATCCGGATTCGCCCGGATCCTAGAAGGGCGGTCGCGGACGCCTGTCTCCGGGCGGCCTTGCCGCGGTCGACGCTGCGGCGCCTGACCGCCGGCAGGGGAGCGGTCGTCGTGACGGTCCCCGGCGCCGACTGGGTGCATCCGATCGCCGACGCCGCGCGGCGGGTGGCGCCCGAGGCTTCCGTGCTGGCCCACGACGGCACAAGGAAGACGGAGCATCGTCCTGACAAGGGCGGCGCCGAGGTCGCCGCCGCGCTCGCGCGGGGACGATCCGTGATCGGGATCTCGCAGACGCCGGCGCGCTATCTGCCGTCAGTCCTGCTCACCGTCGCCGACGCGCATCTGGCCGTCCGCGCGCCTTCGGGCGCCACCCTGCGAGGGATCGTTTCGCGCGTGACCGGACGGCGTCCGCGCCGCGACGTCGGCGCCGACGCGAGCGGACTCTCCTTCGACGAGGTCGTCTCGGCGTTCCGACCGGGCGCCGGGCCGACCGGCGTCCTGCGGAGCCTCGCCGCCTTCGCGCAGGCGAAGTCGCGGGTCGCGGCGACCGACGACACGCCGCCGCTCTCCGAGCTGCCGGGCTACGACGGCGAGGCGCGCGACTGGGCGATGAGATGCGTCGACGACATGGCCGGCTGGAAGGCCGGAAGGATTCGCTGGCGCGACGTGCCTTCATCTGCCGTGCTGTTCGGGCCGCCGGGGACGGGGAAGACCCTGTTCGCGAAGTCAGTCGCGCGAACGCTCGGCGTGCCCATCGTCGTGACGTCGTGCGGCGAGTGGTTCAACACGTCGGACGGCCATCTCGGGGACGTCATCCAAGCCTCGCAACGCGCCTTCGACGCGGCGCGCGCCGCCGCGCCGAGCGTGCTGTTCATCGACGAGCTGGATGCGATCCCCGACCGGGCGCGACTCTCGAGTCGCGAGCGGGGATTTTGGATGCCCGCGTGCAATCACGTCTTGACCTTGACCGACAACAACGCGGTTTCCCGCGACGGCGTCTTTCTGATCGGGGCCTGCAATCACTTCCACTTGCTCGACCCTGCTTTGGTGCGGGCAGGCCGCTTTGAGCGCGCGATTCCGATCCTGCCGCCGGGTCCGGATTCCCTCGCGCGCGTCATGCGTTTCCACTTGCGCGACGCGTTGAGCGGCGCCGATGCGGACCTCGTCGCCGCGGCCCGTCTGGCCGCGCCGGGATCGACGCCCGCCGATGCGGCGAGATGGGTCAGGGACGCCGCCGGCGCGGCGCGCGCTGCGGGGCGGGATCTCACGCTCGACGACATCGTGCGCGCCATTGCGCCGCCCGACGACAGGCCGCCGGACTTCCTGCGGCTGATCGCGATCCACGAAGCCGGACACGCCGTGGCGTTCCTCGCCGCGGGGCAGGAGATCGAGTCGGTGTCGCTGATCCAGCGCGGCCCCGTCGCCGGCGGGACCTTCGTGCGCCAGACGCTCTACGGGCTGGGACGGCGCGCGGATCTCGACGCAGAGGTCGTGGCGACGCTGGCGGGCCGCGCAGCGGAGGAGGCGGCGTTCGGCGAGGTCTCCGCGAGCGCCGTCGCCGATCTCGCGAGCGCGACGCAAATGCTCGCCCGCGCGCATGCGGCGCAGGGACTCGGGTTCTCGCTGATCCATCACGACGATCCGTCGGTCCTGCTCGCCTCCGACACGAAGCTTCGCGACGTCGTCGAGGCGGATCTCCGGCGGCTCTACGCGCTCGCCCTCGACATCGTCCGCCGGCGGCGGGCGGAGGTCGAAAGGATCGCCGCCGCGCTCGTCGAGAGGCGCTTCCTCTCCGGCGACGACGTCGCGGCGCTCGTCGCGAAGCCGAAGCCATCGGCGCCTCGGGCCCGCAAGGGATCCGCCGGGACGCCCTGACGTCCGACGCGACCCGGGGCCGGTATGCGCCGGCTCCGATTTCAACGGAATGGAGTTGCAGCATGACTTCCGAAGATCTGTTCGACGAAATCCTCGCGCGCCTGTGGCAGGTGCGCCTCGAAGTGGGCGACGCGGCATTCCGCGCCGCGGCCGGCGCCGCGCTCGTCGCCATCGGGCGCGTCGTGCTCGAGGAGGCGGAAAAGCGCGCCAAGAACGGCAGGACCGGCGAGGTCATCCGCTTCCCGCTGTCGCGCGTCATCCATTCGATGTCGGACGGCGGCTCATGAGCGCGAAAACGGTCGATCCGCGACTCGCAGGATTCCTTGGGTTTTCGAGGGTGCTTCGTACGCGACGCTGGAAATGATTGATGTTCCGCGACTCGCTTCTCTTGGAGCAACGAATCCGGCGGAGGGCGTCGGAAAGGCGAAAACGACCCTTCGCGCAGCGACGTCGAAAAAAAAATCTCGACCCCTCACGAAGCCAGTCGCGAAGCGGGTCGGATGCGAATCGAGGGCCGGCAGACCGGCGCAACTGGAGCCGAGCGGCCTGGATTTATTCATCGACTCCGGCGAGGCTGAATCCATCGCAGCGGGCGCCAAGGAGGTGACCGAAGAAGAAATGATGATCTGAACGCAAGAACGCCCCGGGTTTGCAGACCCGAGGCGCCCTTGAAATCCAAGCCGTCCGCTGTGCCCCAGAAAAGCCCGGGCGGCCCTTCGACCACGACGCTGTCGCGTCGGGGATGGGAGAGAGTCTGCGCGATCGCGCGGAAAGGCGCAAGCCCCGAAAGGACTTTTTCGCTTCCCCACGCGGCAGCCCTGAAAAGGGCCAAAGACCATGTTGCCGCAAAACGATCCCGCCGCGCATCGCAAGCGCGGCCCCCGCAGGCGCCTCGTTCGCCCGTCCATCACCGTTGCCGACCTCGAAGGTCTCGTCACGCGCGTCGTCGCCGACGTCTACGCCGAGACGAACGACGGCGATCACGCGCCCGGATTCTCCATCGTCACGCGCACCGAGGCGCCGCGCGTGGCGCCCTCGTCCTCGCGCTGATCGGGAGCGTCGAACATGCCCCCGATCAACCGTACGCCCAAGGTCGTCCGTGCCGCCCGAAGGACGCCGGAGAGCCGCGACACGCGAACCTCTCATTACGGCTGGTTCTTCCATCCGCGCACGAAGGAGATGATCCCCTACCAGCGCGTGCTCGCATGCCAGTTCCTCATCGTCACGGCAGCCGATCCCGACGTGCTCGCGTTCTCCACGAAGCCGCAGCCCCTGCAATGGTGGAACGGCTCCCGGTGGGAGGAGTACCAGCCGCGCTACGCGGTCCATCGCGCCGGCCATCCCAAGGGCGTCGTCGACATCGTCGACGTCGAGATCCTGTACGGCTTCGAGTATGCGCGCGACCGGATCAAGTTCGAGCGTCTGCAACGCGACGCCGCGTCGAAGTCGCGGGTCTTCAAGGTCTACACCGAGAAGGAGATCATGGCGGAGCCGCGATACTCCAACGCGATGCGGATCTCCTGCCACGCCGACAAGCAGACCATCCCAATCGACGACATCGACGCCGTGGCCGCGTTCGCGAGCGACCGCGCGCGCTTCACGCTCGACGAGTTGATCGCCGCCACCGGCCTCGATTTCGACCGGGCCTACCCGGCTGTCCTCAACAGGGTCGCCGTCGGCTTGCTCGAGATCGACTTGGACATCCCCTTCGACAGCAAGGCGCCCATCCGGCGGAGGAGCCGGCGATGAACGATCTGGCCGTCGCTCCGCACGCCGCCCGTGACGACGACGTCTTCCTGCGCCCGAACGTGGACTCCATCGACCTGATGGGGAAGCGGATGCTCTGCGTCGGCAGAGTGGCCAATCCCAAGGGCTACGCCTTCCGCGAGCCGGGCATCGACATCAACCATGTCTTGGAGAACTCGCAGATCAAGCAGTTCTTCCAATCGGGCCGGCTCGCGTTCGTCGCCGCGCCGGAGGATGCGCTGCCCCCTCTCGCGCGGCTGGCCCTGTCGCAGCCGTTGAGCAGCTTCACGCCCGAGCAGACGGAGGAGATCGAGCGGCGCCTGCGATACGTAGAGGCGCTGCACGCGCTCGGCCCGAACTTCTCGCGTTCGGCGGCGACGCTGCAACCCGTCTGCGATCGACTCGCCATCGAGACGAACGACCACAAGCCGCACGGATGGTTCAGCGCCTATCGCTGGTGGCGACTCTGGGATCTCGCGGGACGCGATCCGCGGGCGCTGAAGAAGCACGACGACAAGAAGGGCAACCGCAAAACGCGGCTCGAGGACTTCCAGGAGGCCGCGATCGAGGAAGCCATCAGGGAGACGTGGCTGACGCGCGGGCGTCCGTCGATGGCCACCGCGCAGGCGCACGCGAACAAGGTCATCATGGACGAGCTTGGCGGCCACGACGCCGTCCTCGAGCTGATCCGGGAAGGCAAGCCTTCGGTCGTCTCCAACAGGGCCGTCTCAAGGCGTTGCCGCAAGCTCGGTCGCGAGGTGCGCCTCTACAACCGCCGCGGGGCGGAGGCGACGCGCAACGAGATGTCCCCGGTCGGCGCCGGCGTCCAAGTGCGCCTGCCGTTCGAGCGCGTCGAATGCGACTTCAAATACGTGCGGCTCTTCCTCGTCGACGACAAGACGGGACTGCCGCTCGGCACGCCGTATCTGATGGCCGCCTTCGACTGCTTCTCGGGAGTCCTCGCTGGATTCGACCTTTCGTTCGATCCTCCGGGCCGGGCCTCGACGGCGCGCTGCCTCAAGCAGACGATCGGCTTCAAGGACCTCTCGCACCTGCCGCGTGACGAGGACGGCGAGCCCATCGTCCGGAATTCGTGGCCCGTCAACGGCGTGCCGATCTGGTTCTTCCTCGACAACGACATCGCCTTCCACTCGACGCACTTCTTCGCCGCCGCGAAGTCGCTCGGGTGCAACGTCGACTTCATCCCCCCGGGAGAGGCGTGGAAGAAGGGACACATCGAGCGGTTCTGGCAGACCTGCCAGCAGGTGTTCTTCGACATGTTCCCGGGCAAGGTCCTGCGGTTCTACGACAAGCCCGGGCGCGACTACGATCCGGCGAACGACGCCGTCCTGACGTTGAGCGAGGTGCGGAACTTCCTCAACAAGGCCATCGTCGACCACCACAACCAAGGCATCGACGAGGAGTCCGGCCTCAAGCGGATCGACCTGTGGCTTCAGGGCGTCGCCGCCCACACGCCGAAGCAGCCGCGGCAGCACGACGACCTCATGGAACTCGTCGGCTGCTACGCGAGCCGCAAGGCGGAGCGCCGCGGCATCCGCATCTTCGGCCTGCGCTACAACTCGCGGGACCTCGCGCATTTCCGCGCCGGGTTCCTCAAGGATCCGCGCGTCGAGGTGCGCTACGATCCCGACGACCTCGGCAAGGTCTGGGTCATCGACTCCAGGAACGGACGCGCGCTCGCGGTCCCCTGCACGCGCCCCGACTACGCCAATGGACTGTCGCTGCACCAGCACCGCGTCATCCGCGCACGCGCCGCGAGCAGATACCCCGGCGGACGTCCGATCCTCATGAAGGAGCTACTGGCGGCGCGGGCAGAGCTGCTGGCGCTCGGGCAGAAGATGATCGGGGAAACCAAGGGGCGCCGGATGCGGCAGCGGCTCGCCCACTTCCTCGGCACGGACCAGTCCATCCTCGAGGCCTACGGGTACCGCAAGGACGATCCGCAGGCGAGCAAGGGACATATCCTCGACAAGCCCGGTGCAGGCGCGCCTCCGAAGGGCGACGATTTCGACATCGACGTCGACTTCGAGGATGCGGAAGACGAGGACCAAGCGCGCAAGGACGAGGACTTCGTGGACGGGCTCGTCCGCGGCAAGTCGGACGACGACACCGGAGACGACAAGTCCAAGGGCGGCGGCTCGAAGAGCCGCCGGTCCAAGACGCGCGCCCCGAAACGCGCCGAGACGGACGCCGATGACGTCGCCGCCGTCGGGGACCGCGCGCCTGCGGTCGAGGCAGGGGAGCCTCCCGTCGAGACACGGACGCCCCCTGCCGAGACCCATGAAGGCCCGGTCGAGATCCCGGAGCGCCCGATCACGACCGCGGAGGATGCGGGAATTCCCCCGCCGGCGCCCGTCGCTGCGCCGCCATCCGACGACGCGCCGCCGCAACCGCGCGTCCAAACGCACAAACCACCGAGGATCCTGAGCGATGACGATTGACCCCAAAAGCCTCCGCAATGCCGATGGACTCTATCCCGACGACATCGCCCACATTCTCGAGAACGCCAATCCCGAGAAGAAGAAGATGCTGACCACGATCGGCAAGCTGGTCGTGTCCAACACCCGTTACGACGAGGGCCAGAAATGGCTGGAGGACGTCTTCCAGGAGTACGGGACACGCCACGAGGCTACTGCGGGACTCTTCTACGGGATCTCCGGCGTCGGCAAGAGCACGATCCTCAAGCGCTTCGCGAAGAAGCTGGGCGGCCCTTTCCCCACGGTCTCGGGGCGGATCTCCCGGCCCGTGGCGCGTGTCGTCACGCCGTCCAACACGGATCTCGGCGCGATCTACGACGAGATCCTGATCGCGCTCGACGCGCCCGATCTCATCATCGGCAAACTCAACGACAAGAAGCACGCCGTGATGACGCAACTTTGCTTGCAGGACGTCAAGCTGGTGCTCTTCGACGAGTTCACGCACGTCGTCGAGGACAGGTCCGAGAAGTTCACCAAGAAGCTCATGCGCGCGGTCAAGGGGATCGTCAGCGAGAACGTCTGCCAAGTGGTCCTCGCGGGAACGGAGGATCTGCCGGCGGTCCATCAGCAATACAGCCAGATGCGACGCCGCAGCGGGGGAGATCTGACGCTCACGCCCTTCGACTGGGAGGAGGATCGCGATCGTAAGGAATGGAGAGAAATCCTCGAGCAGGTCGAGTACGCCATGCCGATCAAGCCCGCGACATCGCTCCCGGCCAAGGCGACCGCCGAACGGCTGCACAAGGCGAGCAACGGCGTCCTCGACCACCTCATGAAGCTGCTCTTCCGCGCCACCGCCGTGGCCTACGACGAAGGCAATTCCGCCATCGCCGGGCAGGACCTGTGGCAGGCGTTCGAACGCATGCGGCGAGGGAAGAACAAGACGCCGAACCCTTGGCCGCAGCCCGAGGGGCGGACGAGCAAGCCTCGCCTGCTGGCGCCGATGGACGACGAGCCGTCGAACCTCCGTTCGACGGGGAGGAATGCCCGGAACGAGGACGACCTCTGAGATGCCCAGATCCAGGATCCCTCCCCCGCGCAAGCCCTTCCCCGTCGGGGCGCCGCACCACGCCGACGAGCCGGCCTACAGCCTGCTGGTCCGCACGGCCTATCTCAACGGCGCGCGCCGGATGTACACGGTGTTCGAGAAGTTCGGCATCCGCTCGGGCCAGACGGTCTGGGACATCGACCCGGATCTCGTCGCGCGCTTCTGCAAGGCGGACTTCGTCCCCGGAGGCGTGGATGCCGTCCGCGCCGCGTCGCCGAGGGTCGATCCCAAGGGCGTCTCCATCCTCGGGGAGGTCTTCGCGCGCGACCAGTTCAGCGTCCTCAACCGCCGCTGGTGCCCCGCCTGCCTCCAAGAGGATCCCTACCATCGCGTCTGGTGGGACACGCCCTACGTGTCGGCCTGCCCCGACCACGGGATCAGGATCGTCGAGGACTGCGGGTGCAGGACGCCGCCGCGATGGCGGCGGTCCCTGCCGACGAGCTGCGTGCGCGGCCACGATTTCCGCAAGAGCCCCCGCGAGCCGGCGCCGCAATGGGAGATCGCCCTCAGCCGCTACGTCAGGGACCGCCTGCTCGGCGCCCCGAGGCCCGGCGACGCCCTCCTCGACAGCTTGCCGACGATCGGCGA
Source organism: Methylocystis sp. JAN1 (assembly GCF_052186135.1). Lineage (GTDB taxonomy): Bacteria > Pseudomonadota > Alphaproteobacteria > Rhizobiales > Beijerinckiaceae > Methylocystis. The sequence continues at coordinate 3,131,143 of NZ_CP181499.1, forward strand.
CGCCATCTCCGCCCTCGACCGGCTCGGCGAGGCGTCCCTCGGCGAGCGCGACGGCCTCATGAAGCTGCGCCGGCGGATCGGACGGGCCGCCGTTGCAGCCGAGGGCTACCGGATCATGGCCGGCTTCCCGCAGGAGTTCGACGCGCTGCTCGACCGTCTCGTCGCGGCGTCGGGAAGCCGCATGCCGGCAAGGCAATGGGGCGTCGAGAAGGCCTATGGCGAACTCCACCTCTGGATCCGCGACATCCATCAGGCAACGGCCTTCGGCGACGCGCTCCGCGACGCCATGCGCCGGCACGCCCTCGCCAACGTCCTGATCAAGACCGGCCACGCGGTCGCCGGCGGCGCCGTGTTCAACATTCCGGGCGTCGACATGACCACCGCCGCCGAGATGGCCGGCGTGACCTTCGAGCGGTTTCGCCGGATCGCGACCGCCGTCGGCCTCCTCCCCAAGTCGAGCCTGCGGGGGCGCCCTGCCCGGCTGGATCCGCAGGCCGTCACGGATTTCGCGGCGCGCCTCAAGGGCCACAAGACGCGGCAGGAGATCGCCGGCGAACTCGGCATCGCCCCGCACGTCGCCGCCACGCTGATCGAGGCTGGGATCCTTCCCACCATCGTCCCGGGCAAGAGCGACCGCGAGAACAGGCTCAACATCTGGCTGCTGCCGGAGACGGCCGCGTACGACCTATTGACGGAATTGACCCCCGGGGACGCGCCCGCCGGCGCGCCCGGCGCGGACTTCATCCCGATCCCCCTCGCCGCCCGCAACGTGCGCGCGCCGCTCGCCACGATCCTCCGCCTCGTCATCGACGGCGTGCTGGCCGTCCGCGCGGTCGACGCGGACGCCGTCGGCCTGACGCGCCTGCTCGTCTCCCGCTCCGACGTCAGGATCGCGACCCGCCGCGCCAAGGTCCCCGGCCTCACCATGACGGAGGCCGCCAAGGCCATCGGGCTGCATCCGGAGGCGATGCCGAAACTGATCGACGACGGCTTCATCGAGTCCAGGAGAATCGGACGCATCCGGACGGTCAGCCGCGAGCAGGTCGACGCCTTCAAGGCCGCCTACGCCACCACCGCGCAGCTCGCCGGCGCCTTCGGGCTGCACGAAGGCCGCTCCCTTATGGGCATCCTCGCCGACGCCGGCGTCCGTCCGGTCTGCGCGCGCCCGCGCTTCCGGCAGGTGATCTACCGGCGCGCAGACGCCGAGGCGGCGTTGGCCGCGTATGTCGCGAAGGCCATCACAAAGGAGCGGGCGCCTTCCCCTCCCGCCGACGGCCTCGACCGGCGCGCCGCCGCCCGGCGCATGGGGCTCGACCCGATGCTGGTCACCCAGATCGTCGAGGCCGGACTGCTCCCCGCGCACAGGCTGTCGCGCGGCTTCCTGATCGCCCCTCACGACGCCGACGCCTTCATGGCTCGGCACGTGACCGCGAGCGAGCTGGCGGCGCGCCTCGGCAAGGGCCACGCGACGGCGGCGCGCCCGATCCTCGCACGGGCCGGGGTCGAGCCGGTCTGCGGGCCGCCGGCGTTCGTGTCGGCCCTGTTTCCGCGCAAGGAAGCCGAGGCCGCGATCTTGGCGTTCCTCAAGGATGCGTGCGCCAAGGAGGCGGACGCCCCGCTGGACGTCGCCGCCTATCTGACGCGCGACGAGGCCGCCCATGCGTTGGGCGTCGACAATCTCATGCTCGCGCAACTGCGCCGCGCCGGCTTCGTCGACGGCGTCGAGCATGGCCACCGGATCATCTACTCGCGCAGCAGCGTCGCCCGGTTCAAGGAGGCCTACGTCCTCGGCGGCGAGCTGGACGCCATGGCCGGCGAAACCTCCGGCAAGGGCGACGGCGGTCGCATGACGGATCTCCTGATCGGCCTCGGGGTCGCGCCGGCCTGCGCCCGCCCGCAGTTCAGCCGCTACGTATTCCCGCGCGCCGAGGCGTGCGAGGCGCTGGCCGTCCATCACGAAAGGACGGCGGCGGAAGCGGCTGCGTCGGCGGAAGCCGCCGAGACGAACGCGCGCAGGAGGGAGACGCTGATCACGCTCCGCGAGGCGCAGCGCCGGCTCGGGATCTCGAGCAACATGGGAAGCTCACTCGTCCGGGCCGGCCTGCTGGTCGCCGAGAAGCGTCCGCGGACGATCCTCGTCTCCCTCGACGAAGTGGCGCGCTTCAAGGCCGCCTACGTCACGCCAAATGAGGTCGCCGCCGTGATCGGCAAGGGCAGCCCCTTCGCCGCGACGACCCTACTGGCCAAGCTGGGCGTGAAGCCCGTCGGAGAGCCGCCGCTGCTCGATTCACGGCTCTACGACAAGAAGGTGGTCGAGGACGCCGTCGCCGCGTGGAGGCGCGACCCATCGGCGGCGGACGGCGCCGCGCGACATTCGGACGACGTCCTCTACGCCGGCGACGTCGCGCGGCGCCTCCGCACCGTCGACTCGATGGTGCCGGCCCTCATCAAGGCCGGGCTGCTGCGCGCTGACACGACCGACAAGGCGACGGTGATCCGCGTCGAGGACTTCGAGGCTTTCCGCCGGGAATATGCGATGGCGAACGAGTTCACGGATGCGTTGGGCGTCCGCTCGCCCAAGGGCGTGACAAACGCGTTTGCTCGCCTTGGCGTCGCGCCGGTCGTCACGGAGCCGCCGTTGCCGCGAGCGCTGTTCAGGCGGAGGGAGGTGGAGGGGGCTCTGGTCACGCGTATCGAGACTGAATGAAAACAATGTTCTTGACGCTGGCTGATCCGTGAGGGATTGGATTCTGTGTAGCGCTCACGACGTAGGCCACCTCGATGACCAGATCTGTACGACAAATAGCCAACGAGCGTGGACGCACACGTGATGCAGAGCCGAAGCGGTATGCAGAGTTCGTGGACTGCCAAAATATCATTCTGCTCGGCGATCCGGGCGCGGGGAAGTCACACCTCTTCAAGGAAGCCGCGACCAGTGAAGGTGCGCACTACATCACTGCTCGCACTTTCTTGAACACGCCCGCGCATCTGCTGCAAGGCCAAGCACTGTTTGTCGATGGGCTGGACGAGAGCCGTGCAGGGAGGAGTGATCGCGGCGTCATCGACGCGATGGTCAGGAAGCTCTTCGAGGTCGCACCTCCGAAATTGAGGATCTCATGCAGAGTCGCCGACTGGCTCGGCGACAGCGACGTCGCCGCGATGTCCCCTTACTTCGGTCGGAACGGCGGCTTCACTGTACTGCATCTCGAGAAGCTATCACCATCCGAACAATTAGCTGTGCTGGAGAGCCTAGGAGCGGATCATCCCGCCGCCGAACAATTCGTGGCTGACGCCGCCGAACGCGGGCTTGGCGACTTCCTCGAAAACCCGCAGAATCTCCGCATGCTTTGGGAGGCGGTCAAAGCCGGCCAGTGGCCCGCAAGCCGGAAGCAATTGTTCGAGCTTTCTACCAAGCTGGCGCTCGAGGAGTTCAACACCGAGAAGACGCATGAAGGCGGAGGCAGCTTCTCGGTCGCGAACCTCAGGCTTGTTGCGGGCGCGATCTGCGCCGCCCGCCTCATCAGCGACGTGGATGCGATAAGCCTGACAAATCGAGAAGGGACCGAAAATGTCCCCAGCTATCGCTCTCTTGATTTGTTCCCGTCCGAGGAGGTTCAAGCGGCGCTCGGACGTCGCGTGTTCGATGCCGACGCGATCGCGGAGACCGTCGATTACTCCCATCGTACGATCGCCGAATTCCTGGCAGCGGAGTTCCTTGCATCCCGAGTTCGAGCAGGTCTTCCGATTGGCCGTTTGATGGCATTGATGGGCATCGATGGTCACCCCGCCTCGGAGTTGAGGGGCCTACATGCTTGGCTGGCTGTGCACTTGCACGAATTCGCCGACGAACTCATCGAGGCGGATCCCTTCGGCGTGCTGACCTATGGCGACGCAGCTTCCCTAGCGCGCTCGTCTTGCGTCGTCCTTATCCGTTCACTTGGTCGCCTTTCGCAGGCCAATCCATGGTTCCGTTCCGAGAACTGGCACGCCCCATCCATCGGTGCGCTGTCGCGACCCGACATGGTGGAGGAATTCCGATCCATCCTTGACGACCCCCAATCGGGACATGGCATCCGCTCCCTTGTCGTCGATGTGCTTATGACGGGAACTCCGCTGCCGGAGATGATCCCCGACCTTGAGAAGGTTCTGGCTCGGCGGGAATCCATGCTGGCGGAGCGCCTGCACGCGCTATTCGCCTTGCTTCGTCTAGGCGAGGCGGGGAAAAACACGATCAGGACCGTCTACGCCTCACAACTCGGCAATTCCTCAGAGGATCTAGGACTGAGAATCGCAGTCCTCCATGAACTTTATGGTGATCCGTTCGGCCCGGCGGATGTCGTCGCCCTAGTCAATGACTTCCGCGGGCGCAGTGTCGGCAGCGGAATGGTTTGGGATCTAGCCGACGTGATTCCCGAGCAAGATCTGCCTGCGATTCTTGACGGGATCACGCCATCCGAGCCGAATGAAACTCTTTCCGAAAGGGAGGTAAGCTCCTTCTTTGCGCAGATACTCGTGCGCGCTTGGGCGAGTTCGGCGGAGTTCAACGAGAAACGCGCGTTGGGATGGCTGAAAAAGAACTCGGCTTTCAAACGGAATATAGGCGAAAGCCAAAATCGCGCGCTTCATATGGCCATGCAGAAGACGCCTCAACGATTGCGATCACTTGCCGCAGAGTTCTTTAGTGGCGTCCCTTTGGACAAGAATCTATTTTTGGAGTTCAGTCGTTTCCAAGAGGCAATTCTACACGTCTTAAGCCCAGAAGAACTTGTCGCTGCGGTCACCGAAACATTCAGTCGCACTAATCCGTGTAGCGTTGAGCGTCAGTTCCTCTACGAGATCGGACTTTCTCTGTCGTATCGAGCCGACCCCGCAAATGGGATTGGTATATTCGACGATTTTTTCGAACGCGCTGAGCAGGAAGAAACACTCAAATCCATCCGCGACAGTTTAATCGTCACTATTTTACCGGAAAACTATCTGACCTTCCGAGCGCGACGCGATAGGGAATCAGAGAATGGACGCGACCAGCGCCGGCAGGAGTTTGATCAAGATATAGCGGCCATACGTTCAGGTTCTCATATCGGGTGGGTGGATTATCTCGGACGAATCTACTACGCAAAGTTCTTCGACCTCGATGAAAAGTTGTCTCCTCACGATAGGTTGGCAGACTTTCTCGGAGAGCAACGTCTCGCCGCCGCGCTGGTAGGACTCGTTGCTTCGTTGACTCGCGATGATCTCCCCAGCTTTGACGATGTAATGAAATGCGCTTTTGACGATACGTTTCCATGCTGGTGGTATGGGCTAGCCGCAGGCCTAGCTGAATGCTGCAAAAACGACACGGCGCTGACCGATTTGTCTGATGGTTTCCTCAAGGCCATGTTGGCATTCGTCACTCTCAATTTCGTCAGGAGTCGAGAGGAAACTCATCCTTGGCGCGCTTGGCTGGAGGAGAACAGGCCAGAGGTTGTTCGAGATGTCTATGTCGCTATAGCGCGAATGAAGCTTACTCAAAACAGTCAGTATGTCGACGGCCTAAGTGAACTCTTGAACAAGGCGACGCTGGATAAGTATATAGCCCCCATCGTTTTAGACTTCCTAAGAGATTTCCCTGATTCAAATCCGCAGTGGCTCTCGAAAATGCTCGAAGCAGCCATTAAGCTTCCTTCGATACATGTTGATTTCGTGACCCTTGCGACTCGAATTGTCGAGGGCAAGGTTGCAGTGGCTGAAAGACAGCGCGATCTTTGGCTCGCGACCGCCTATGTGATCAGGCCTTCGGAGTTCGAGGCTGCGGTCAGTCAGCGCGCCATCGCAAACCCCGATTTTGTTTTCGATTTGCGCGAAAGCAGCGGCGGGGGGCGATTGGGCCGACCCGGCAAGGACCAACCGTTGCCGATGCTGGAATTCCTGGCACGGCTTACCGGTTCATTGTTCCCCCATACGCCTCCCCCGAGCGGAGGCTGGTCTGGGGATAGAAATCCTTGGGATGCCTCGGAATATTGCCGTTCATTGATCAACATGATCTCGGTGTCGCCCGACCCGGCGGCGACCGAAGCTCTCCAGCGTCTTGAAGGAAATGCGCAGCTTCCCGGCTACAGGAACGACCTTCTCTACGCCTTGGACAGTCAGCAGCGGCGCCGCAGGGAGAAGGAATACGATCGCCCGGGGTGGACATCGACGATAGTAGCACTAGCCAATCGTTCGCCTGCGACGGTTTCCGACCTTCACGCTCTGTTGGTTGCTCACTTGCGAGATTTGGCCAATCGCGTTTCCAGAGAAAACGTGGACGTCTTCAAGCCATTCTGGAACGTCGACTCTCACGCAAAACCAACCGATCCTCGACCAGAGGAGGCTTGTCGTGATTACTTCGTCACCCTGCTCCGGCCATCGTTAGTTCCATTCGGGGTCATGGTCGAGCCTGAAGCCCATATGGTGGCAGATAAACGTGCGGACATTTCGGTTCAAATGCCGGGACGTAAGATTCTCTGCGAGCTCAAACGGGATTACCACGCCGAAGTCTGGACAGCCCCCACTGGACAGCTTGAACGTTTCTATGCTCACGACCCTGAAGCAAAAGGCTTCGGCGTTTATTTGGTGTTCTGGTTTGGGCCGAAGCGCCATCCGAGACATATACCAACTCCGCCCAACAACGCGCCGCCGCCGACGTCTGCTAAGGAGATGGAGGACCTCCTCCGATCGCTCCTCAACGAAGAGATGAGCAAGCGTTTAGCAGTGATTGTTGTCGATGTGTCGGGGGAAGTCTGAGACCGCGCCACCGCGATCTTCATTCCAACGTTCGCAAGCGCCGTAGAAAGTAATTTTACCGAGGAGGAACAATGGCCGTATTCTATCGAGGCATCACTCTTGATCCGGCTACTGCGGAAGCTGACAAGGCGGCGATAAAGGAAACCGGCCAGCTTGCGAGGAAGGCGACTTGGAACAATACTAGGGCTCATCCAAATGAAGTCAGGCGGATAACCCCACCGCTCGCTTCCACACCAGAGACAGCACGCCGGGCCATTCGCGAATTGCCTCAAGAGCCGATGACTTATGCGTGTGCGAGCTTTGACGACGCGGCACGCTACGCGCTGCGTAATGAAGGGCTGCCGGCGGTCATCGCGGTCGAATTGCCGTTCGAGGAGGTTGCGATCGACGGGAAGGATTTCCTTTATACGGTCTTCCAGCTTTGGGATCGAAGCCAGAGGCATCACCTCCCGCAGGTTCGAGAAACCCTGAACGCTGTTTTCGGGACTGCGACGGTACGATGGTTCGATCTTGCGGCCTCGCAGGCGGATCAATCGGTGAGAATTGGACTTTGTGACCTCGCCGTGCACGACCTCTCTGCTATTCAAGCTCACCACGCGAACCCGATGCCGCTGTCTGGACGCTACAATACGCTCTTCCGCTCCGCTTTCGATCTGCCGATGAAAGTCGATGCCGCGGCCATCCTGTCGGTGGAGGACGTTACCCAGCCGATCGTGCCGCCCGGAAACCTGATCGAGCTTCGTAGCCTCGTTCCGTGATGGCTCGAGGCGGTAGGACTGAATGCAACGGTGGCTAGCTGTGCTGCTACGGGCACGTTTACTTCGGACGAGCCATCAGATGCCGAGACTGCTTCCGACTACATGCGAATACTGCAATCTACCGCTATCGACGTGACCCGGGCTCGACATCCTTCCCGGTCCGACTCAACTTATGGGGTCGACGACTCAATTTATGGGGTCAATCCGACTCATGTTATGGGTCTTCACTTCCACAATTGACCTCGGAAAACCGGGAACTTTGCGAAATGGACGACTCAACTTATGGGGTAATGCACACGCGTAGGTGCCGACAATGCAGAAGTCTGATCTTTTGAGGGGTAGTCAGACTCGGTTTGCTAGGAAGATCGACTCGATCCATATTTTCGCAACGATTTTGCGCATGGATCGCGGAGGAAATGCATGGCATCGGTGTTTCCGATTGCGACGGTCCAGAGCATCGTCACTTCCGATGTTCGCGAAAACGGGCGCCACATCCGCGACCTGATGTCGTCCGCCAGCGAAGCAGGGTGCCGCCTGGCGCATTTTCCCGAGGGCGCCCTGTCGGGATACGTCAAATCCCAGATCGAGAACTGGGCCGTTGTCGACTGGAAACTCCTTCGTGAAGAATTGGTCGCCATTGCCGCGCACGCCGCACATCTCGGTCTATGGACGGTAATAGGATGCAATCACCGGCTCACACCGCCGCACCCGCCGCACAACAGTCTCTATGTGATTTCGCATGAGGGGCGGTTGGTCGGACGTTACGACAAGCGGCTGTGTTCCAATACCGAGTTGGCTGACTGGTATACGCCCGGCCGAAGTGCCGTCACTTTCGATGTCGACGGCGTGCGTTTCGGCATGATGCTTTGCATCGAAGTGCAGTTTCCGGAGCTTTTTCTCGAATACGGTCGGATGGAAGTGGATTGCGTTCTCTTCTCCGCCTATTCGGACGATCCAATGTTCCGCCTTTTGTCGCGCGCTCACGCGGCCACCAACAACTTTTGGCTCAGCTTGTCGACTCCTGCATTACCGGCCAGTCGCCTGTCCGCTGGGCTGATCGGCCCCGATGGCGCCTTGCTGGCGACTGCGTCCGAGGGTGGAAAGCCCTCCCTCGTGTGCGATCGGATCGACAAGGACGATCCGCGTTTTGGCATCGCAATCGCCAAGGCTCGGCCTTGGCGCGCCGCCGCGAGGGCGGGCGGCATATATGCGGAGCGTCTGGTAATAGACGCGCGGAGCGATGATCGGTCGTCGTTTTTCGATGCGTGATGGACTACCGGCTGTGTACGTTGGTTCGAGATCGCTTGTCGACACTGAGTCCACCTTCCTTGCGTCGTTAACCCGGTGAGTCACGATTCCCCGCCAACCGAGTCGGACTTCCGGTCCGAAAAGGGCGGAAAACGGGGTATAGTGAGTCAAGGTTTCGCAGTGTTGGACATAGGTATATGATCTCCTGCGGCAGGAGGGTGTCGATGACACAGGCTACAGGCAGTCTCGAAGAGGCTTTGGAGCGGCTCGTCGCCACTGGCCGCTATGCCTCCAAAGATCAAGTCATTCGCGAAGGCGTCCGTCTGCTGGAGGAACGTGATCGCAAGCTTGACGCGTTGGACGCCGCTCTCGCACAGGGCATCGCCGATGCAGAGGCGGGTCGCGTCAGGCCGGCGGGGGACGTCTTCGATCGCCTCGAGAAGAAATACAAGGCGATGTCTTCCAAGTGAGGGTGCTCTTCACGAACGAGGCGGCCGCCGATTTGGAGAGCATCGGCGATTACATTGCTGAGGAGAGTCTCCCGCAGGCGCTCGCATTCGTCGAAGGATTGCGGCGTCATTGCGAGACGCTCGCGAACATGCCGAAACGTTTCCCGCTCGTGCCTCGACACGAAGCCTCAGGCGTGCGCCGTATGGTTCACGGCAATTTCCTTGTCTTTTTCTGCGTCTCCGACGCAGTCGTCATACTCCGTATTTTGCATGGCGCAGGGGATTACGAGCCTATCCTCTTCCCGACGGAATGAAGAACACAGCCCAACCAACCCGCCTCCTCGTCTGCGTCGGCCCCAATTGCGATGCGACCGGCCGCGGACGCGCCTTGCTGGCCGACGTGCAGGCGGCCGTGCAAGCGTCTTTCCCCGACGCGCTCGCGGACGGCAGCCTCAAAGTCTCGACCCGCGAATGCCTGCGGCTCTGCACGCGCGATCCGGTCGTGCGCATCGAGCCCTCAGGCGACGCCTTCTCCGACCCCGACATTGACGAGCTGATGCGTGAGATCGCCGAAACGCTGAAATAGCGGCGCGTGTCCTGCGCGCTAGATAGGACTGCGACGAGCCGGCGCGGATGGCGCCGGCGACCGAGCAGTCTCATGAAACGCAAACCTTTTGCGGGCGCCCTCGCGCTCCTGGCGTCCGCCGCATTTTTCGTCTCACTTGCTCCCGCCGGCGCGCAGCGTGACGAGCAGCCGCCGCCCGACAATGGGCGACCGGAAGCGCCGCCGGCCCAGCAAGTTGAACAGCCTTCACGCACCGCGCCCGACTACGGCCCCGAGACCGCGCGCGCCACAATAGCTGCCGCGCGCCGCTATGCCGACATCGCGGCCAAGGACGGCTGGCCGCACATCGCAGCGCTGGTCACGCCGGAATCAAAAGGGCATTTAATCGCGGCGCTGCGCCGCCGCCTGGCGATCGAAGGCTATCTCTCGCGCGAGGACGGCAAGCGCGACGAATGGGATGATACGCTCTCCGACGCGCTGCGCCGCTTTCAGGCGCATGTCGGTCTCGCTCAGACCGGCGCCGTCTCCCGCGAGACGCTTCGCGAACTGAACGTGCCGCCCGCGACGCGCGCGCGGAAGCTCGCGGCGACGGCGGCGCGTCTCGCAAGGATGCGTTTCCGCTTCGGCGACCGCTATGTCGTGGTCAATATCCCCGCCGCATCGGTCGAGGCCGTCGAGAAGGACGAGGCCGTCAAGCGCTACACAGCGGTTGTCGGCGGACGCCGGCATCCTTCGCCGCAAGTCGTCGCGAAGATTGTCTCGATCGACATCAACCCCACATGGACCGTCCCGGCCTCCATCATCAAGAAGGAGCTGGCGCCGAAACTCAAGCGCAATCCACATTATTTCGAGCGGGAGAATATTCGCATACTTGACGCGCGCGGCCACGAGGTCGATCCGCTGAAATTACGCCGCATGTCCAGCAAGCGTGCGGCGAGCTTCACCTTCCGTCAGGAGCCGGGGCCGAAAAATTCGCTCGGCTCCATTCGCGTCTTCATGCCAAACAATCACGCGGTGTTCATGCACGACACGCCGCACAAGAACCTTTTCGATAAGGACTACCGCTTTCTCTCGCATGGCTGCGTGCGCGTCGAGGGCGTCTATGATCTTGCCTCCTGGCTCTTGCAGGATACGGGCGATTGGGACGCCTCTAGGTTGAAGGACGAAGAAGAGCGGGGAAGGACCGAAAAGATCGGACTGCGGCGCCCCGTCCCCGTCGCCTGGGTCTATATGACCGGCTGGGCGACCGATGATGGACCGGCGCATTTCCGCCGCGACATCTACGATCTCGACAAGGGAACGAAGCTGCCGGCGCAGAACGGCGCGGGCGTGGCTCACAGCTAGAGCGCGTCGCGAAAAAGCGGGACGCCGCCCGCAGCCTAGAACTGCGGCTTCGCCACCATCAGCCAGAAAATGCCGAGCATGGCGATGAAAGCGGGCCAGCCGAGCGCGAACCAGCGCCAGAAATAGCGCCTGTAGCGCGGCGGCAGCGGCTCGCCGCTCGCAAGACATTCGTCCGCGATGCGCGCCATCTGCATTTGCAGCCAAACAACCGGCAGCCAGCAGGCGCCGACGAAAATGTAGAGGGCGACCGACGCCAAGATCCAGTGCGTATCGAGCGGCCAGCCTTCCTGCAAGGCGAGCGCGACGCCGGTGACAGGCTGCACGATCACGGCGGGCGTCGTGAAGAGCCAGTCGGCCAGCACCACGTTCCTGTTCCCCGCGACAATGGCGCGCAGATCGCCGCGCAGATTGGTCGCGAGGCCATGAAAGGCCGTGCCGAGCCCCGTGCCGAACAGCACCGTCGAACTGATGATATGAATCCACTTCAAGACCGTCACGTCGAACATCAGTCGGACTCCAGCGCGATCATCACGAGGACCGCCGCCGCGAGCGGGACGTTTTTGAGGATCGGCCCGAAGGGATGCAGCCAATATTCGCTGGGCAGTCCGAGCGCGAGCAGCGTGAAGGCCACCATGCTTCCAAGCTGCAGCCAGCCGATCAGAACCGGCCGCCAGCGGCGCAGCAGCAGCACGCCCAAGAGGAGGTCGAGAATGGCGCCGCCATAGAGCGCGATCGACGCCAGCGCGCCGGAAAGGCCGAGCGACGCGAGCATCGCATAGCTCTTTGCGACCGGATAAAGGCCCAGGGACAACAGCCCGCTCGCGATCCAGAGGAAGGCGAGGCTGAAGCGCAACACGGGACGCAGGAAGAAGAGCCGCGCGGCCAGCCGGTCGGCTTCTGAGGCCGGCTCCCGCGCCAGCGCCTCACGGAGGTTGCGCGGCGGGCGGCCCAGCGCTGCGGCGAGCGGGCCAGGGTCGGAGACATTGCCCCGGGCGAGCATCTGGATCACGTCGGAATTCAAGGGCCCGTTCGTGAAGCGCCCGCCGATCTCGGTCATGATCTTGAACAATTGGTCGGGGATGCGCACGGAGCCTGTCGGCGGCAGGCCGAGCCAGTTGCGCAGAAGTCGCGTCAACTCATAGGCCGACATCGCCTCCGGCCCCACCACGTCGATCAGCCGCGGCGAATCGGCCCCCTCGGCGAGGCGCGCGACCAGTTCCGCGAGATCGTCGACATGGACGGGTTGAAAGCGCCAATCGTCCCGTCCGATGCGCGGAATTGTCGGGAGGGCGGCGGCGGCGAGGAGCCAGGCCGTGCTCGCCCCGCCCCGGCCGACCACGACCGAAGGCCGCAGCGCCCGCCAGTCGAGCCGCGTCCCATACGGGTCGGCGTCGAGAAAGAAGGCCTCGGCCGCGCCTTTGCTGCGTTGATAGTCGGTCTCGCCCTGCGGTGCGGCGCCGAGCGCGGAGATGTGGATGAAGCGTTTCACGCCCGCGGCGATGCAGGCCGAAAAGAGCCGCATGGCGCCTTCCGCATGCACCGCGTCCATGGTGTTGGCGCCCTCGTCGCGCACGAGTCCGGCGCAATTGACAACCACCTCGTGGCCCGAGACCTTGCGGCGCAGAAGCTCGGAATCATCCCGGGCGATGTCGATCTCGGCGCGCCCGGCCGCCGTCACGGCGTGGCCCCCGGCGATGAGCCGCCCGGCGACATGGCGGCCGATGAAACCGGTTCCGCCGACGATGAGGATGCGGGCCAACGGTCCTCCCCTAACAAGCCAGAACTTTCCGCCGCCAACCATATAGAAGCTTGGCTGGCTTCCACCCTGCGTTTTAGGCGTTTTCGTGCCATAAGGGGACATGGCGACGATTCGAAATGCTTTCGACCCGGGCTTCGGCGTTTACGTCCACTGGCCGTTCTGCCTCTCGAAATGCCCCTATTGCGACTTCAACAGCCATGTCCGCCGTGGCGACGTGGACGAGGATCGCTTCGTCGAAGCCTTCGCGGCGGAGATCGCCCATCGCGCCAAGCTCGCGCCCGGACGCGAAGTCCGCTCGGTGTTCTTCGGCGGCGGCACGCCATCGCTGATGTCGCCATCGACGGTCGAAGCCATTCTCGACGAAATCGCCAAACGCTGGAACATGGCGAAGGACGTGGAGGTCACGCTCGAAGCCAATCCGACGAGCGTCGAGGCGTCGCGCTTCAAGGGCTTCAGGATTGCTGGCGTCAATCGCGTCTCGCTCGGCCTGCAGGCGCTGAACGACATCGACCTCAAGGCGCTCGGCCGCCAGCACACGGTCGCCGAGTCGCTGATGGCGCTCGACATTGCGACGAACGTTTTCGAGCGCGTCTCCTTCGATCTGATCTATGGCCGCGCGGGACAGACGGCTGCGGCGTGGCGCAAGGAACTGGACCTCGCTCTGGCGCGCGCGCCGGAGCATGTGTCGCTCTATCAGCTCACCATCGAGCCCGATACGCTGTTCGAGCGCATGGTGAATACGGGGAAGATGACGATCCCCGACACGGACACGCAGCGCGCGCTGTGGGACGTCACGCAGGAAATCACGGCCCGCCATAACCTGCCGTCTTACGAGGTCTCGAACCACGCGCGTCCCGGCGCCGAATGCCGGCACAATCTCGTCTATTGGCGCTATGGCGAATATGCGGGCGTCGGCCCCGGCGCGCATGGGCGCATCATCACCACGCGCGGCCGGCGCGCGCAGGCGACCGAGAAACATCCGGAGATGTGGCTGACCTGCGTCGAGACGGAGGGCCATGGCCTCGTCGAGGACGAGCTGCTCAATTCGGAGCAGGAAGGCGACGAGTTCCTGCTGATGGGCCTGCGCCTGCGCGAAGGCATTGATCCGCAGCGTTATTTCCTTCTTACCGGCAAGAAGCTCTCGCAGTCGCGCATCAGCGAATTGATCGGAGACGGGCTGGTCGAGATCACGCGAGAGAACCGTCTGCGCGTCAGCTCCGAGGGCTTTCCCGTGCTCGACGCGGTGGTGGCGGACCTGGCGGCCTAATCCTTGGCGGCCTGACGCTTCAAGGGAACCAAAACGCGAGCCGAATGCTTATCCGGAAGAGCCGCCCTTTTTCTGGAGCGCGTTTTCATGTCGATCACCGATATTCTCGTTCAGGTCGTCGCCGGGGCGCTCGGCGGCAAAGCAGCCGGCAAAGCCACGAAAAGCGACAATGCGCTCGGCGATCTCATCAGCGGCGCCGTTGGCGGCGGGCTCGGCGGACAGATTCTCAGCGCCATCATCCCCTCCCTCGCAAGCGCGGCGAGCGGCGGCGGCGGTTTCGATCTCGGCGTTCTGCTCGGGCAGGCGGTGGGCGGCGGCGTCACCGGCGCGGTCGTGACGCTGCTTTACAATGTGCTCAAGAAGCGGCTCGTCGGGTAGCTCCGGCAATTTGCCGCTTGCTCTTGGACTTTGGAGAAATGGACCCCGAAATACGCTTGAGGGTTGACGCTGTGTAAGGCCTGGGTCCGGGCTTCAACGATTATCGGCGCGCATGAAGGCGACGGCGCCCGGCGCGATGGCTTGGCGCGTCGCGAAGAAATCCTTCCATCCGTCTTCGACCTTCTCCGCCGTGCGAATATCGAAGGCCGCGGCGTTTTCAACGTCCGCCAGCGCCTTCCATGACAAGGGCGTCGCCACCGTCGCGCCGGGACGCGCGCGCAAGGACCACGGCAGGATCGCCGTGGCCGTCTTCTTGTTGCGCAGCCAGTCGATATAGATGCGCCCCGTCCGTTTGCGCTTGCTCATATTGGCGACGAAGCGGCTGGGCTCCTGACGCGCGAGGCCGCGCGCAAAGCCCGCCGCGAAGACTTCCGTATCGGCGTAAGTCAGCGAGCGGTCGAGCGGCAGAACAACGTGGATTCCCTTGCCGCCCGTGATGAGCGGCCATGATCGCAAGCCGATCTCCTTGAGATAATCGCGAATGTCCGCCGCCGCTTTGCAGACCTCGTGGAACGGCAGATCTTCGCCGGGATCGAGATCGAAGACCATCCGGTCCGGCCGGTCGAGATCGCTCGCAAGCGACATCCAGCCATGGATTTCGATGGCGCCGAATTGCGCGGCCGTATGCAGGCCGAGCGCGCCGTCGAGCGCCATATAGGGCTCGTCTTCGTTTTCGACCGTCAATATGCCCCGGGCCATGCCCTTGAGCGGATGACGCTGGAAGAAAAGCTCCTCGATATTCTCCGGCGCGCGCAACAGGCTGACAGGCCGGTCCAGAAGATGCGGCGCCATGCGGGACTCGATGCGATCGTAATAGTCCGCGACCTCGCCCTTGGTGATTCCGTCCGCCGGATAGACGACACGGCTCGCATGGGTGATGCGGGAGAGCTTGGGCGCCTGCGTTTGCTCGGCCACTTGTTTCGCCTTCATATCTTCGCGCACTCCCAGAAAGCGCGCCTGCCGCAACTGGCCGTCCACGGTCCAGCCGCCGAAGCGCACTTCCGCCGGAAAGGGCGTCTCTATGAGGGTCAAGCCCTTCGGCATCTTATCCGCCGCGAGAAGCTTGGGCGCGTTCTTTCCTTTTGCGCGCTTCGCAAGCAGGGGTTCGAGCGTCCGGCGGGTGCGCGCGTCATAGCCCGTGCCGATGCGGCCGATATAACGCAGGCCCTCGGGCGTTTCCTTCGCCGCGACGAGGGAGGCGAAGGACTCGCCTTTTTCAGACGGGCGGTAGCCGACGATCAACACATCCTCGCGGAAATCGCCCTTGATCTTGAGCCAATCCGAAAAGCGTCCGCTGCGATAGGGCCGGTCGGCTCGCTTGGCGACAATGCCCTCCGCGCCGGCCCGCGTCGCCTCTCGAAAGACGGAGGCGCCGCCGCCTTCTATATAGTCGCCATAGCGAATGACGCCGTCGGTCCCGGCGAGCAGCTTCTTCAGGCGTTCCTTGCGTTCGCGGAGCGGCTCGCGCCGCAAATCCTCCTCGTCGAGCACGAGCAGATCGAAAGCGATGAACGCCACGCGTTCGCTGCGCCCGGCTTCGAGCGCCGAGACGAGCATCGCGAAATCCGGCAGGCCTTTCTCGTCGAAGACCACCGCCTCGCCGTCAATGAGCGCGTTGCGGCAGGGAAGCGCGAAGGCCGCGCGCGCGAGACCGGGGAAGCGGTTCGTCCAATCAAGCCCGGTGCGCGTGTAAACGACGGCGCCCCCGGAGCCCGTCGCAAGTTCGAGGCGGTAGCCGTCATATTTGAGCTCGAAAATCCATTCGGCGCCCGGAGGCGGCGTTTCGGCGGTTTCGCAAAGCTGCGGCGGAATGAAATCCGGCGTCGGCGCGCTGGCGATCGGCTTGTCCGACCAGTAGGCGGCCTTGGCGCGGGCGGCGGGCGCCTTGCGGCGCCTGGCCTTGGCGCCCCGCTCGATCTCCTCGCGCGTGCGCCCCGTCGCGACGCTGGTTTGAAAACGCTCGGCAAGATTGGCGTCCGCATCCGCGAAAGCGTCGCGCTCCTTGATGAGCAGCCAGTTCTCGCCCTTGTCGCGCGTCTTCATACGCACGAGCACGTAGCCGCCCTTCATGCGCTCGCCTTGGGCGAGGAATTTGATTTCGCCCTTCTCCAGCGCGATCAGCGGATCGCCGTTCTGCGGGACGTAGGTCGAATCCTCCCACAACATCACCGTGCCGCCGCCATATTCACCCTTGGGGATCAGTCCTTCGAAGTCGCCGTAATCGAGCGGGTGATCCTCCGTGCGCACGGCGAGACGACGGTCGGCGGGATTTGACGAGGGGCCGCGCGTGACGGCCCAGCTTTTCAACACGCCGTCCATTTCGAGTCGCAAGTCGAAATGCTCTCTCCGGGCGAAATGGCGTTGCAACACGAGGCGCGGCGCGCCGCCATGCGAAACGCCGCCCTGCGGCTCCGGCGTGACGGCGAAATCGCGCTTGGCGCGATAGGCGACGAGCGCGCCGTCGTCCTTCCTGGCGCGCGCCGGCATGTCTTATGCCCTTCGGCGCGCTGGCGCCTTCGACGTTTTCGAAGATTTTGAGGAAGCCGCCTTCTTCGCGGGCGCCCTGCGCTTTTTCGGCGGCTCCGGCGGCGCCTCGCCGCCCCCGCTCGCCGCGACCGAACGCTTCAGCGCCTCCATGAAGTCGAGCACTTTGGCGCCGGGCTCGGCATGCTCTTCCACAGGGACGGTCTCTCTGCGACCGAGCTTCGCCTTCACGAGATCGCGCAGCGCCTCGGCGTAATGGTTGCGGAACTTGGCGGCGTCGAAAGGCTCGCTGCGCTGCTCGATCAAATCCTCCGCCATCTGCACCATGTCTTCCCGCGGCTTTTCGCGCCCGATGGAAGAGAAAATTTCGTCGGCGCTTTTCAGCTCGCTTTCATAGCGCAGCGTGTCGAGCACGAGCCCCTGTCCCTCGCCCATCGGAAAAAGCGCGACGAGATGCTCGCGCCCCCTCAGCGTGAGCTGGCCGATGCCGACTTTATGCTTCGCCCAAAGCGCGTCGCGCAGCACGCGATAGCCTTCCTCGGCGACCTCGCCGTCGGGCAGCACGTAATAGGGCCGGTTGAAATAGAGCGGCTCGATCTCGTCCGCATCGACGAATTGCGAGAGCTCGATCGTGTGGCGCGAGGAGAGCTTCAGAGAATCCAGTTCCTCGTCTTCCATGAAAACGTAATTGCCGGGCTCGACCTCGTAGCCGAGGACGATGTCCTCCTTTTTCACCGCGCCTTTTCCGGGCGCGACCTTCTGGTAGCGGATCCGCTGCTTGGAGTTGCGATCAACCTGATGAAAACGGATCTCGGACTCGGCCTTTTCCGCCGCGACCAGCCGGACGGGGATGGACACGAGGGCGAGGCGCAGATGCCCCTTCCAGAAGGTGCGCGCCGACTCGGCCATGACATGAACTCCGACGCATTACTCGACGGCCATTACATAAGGCGGCCGCCGCCCGCGGCGCGGGGTCCCGAGGCACTCTCTCCAAGGATCAAGACAAAAGCGCGCGCCTCTCGCGGGAGGCTCCGTCCGTCTTTTGTCGCTTTGGGTCTGTCGCCCCCTCTCCCCGCTCGTGGGAAGAGGGAATTTGCGCATCGGCGCCGTCGCCGGTCAGGCGGAGACGCGGCGGCTCGATATTGGCGTGCGCAGGATATTGAGCCGCTGGGGCTCGCTCTCCGCCGCGAGATAGACGGCCGGCTTCCCGACGCCGCTCCTGGCCGCACGGACGGCTTCGTTCAGGCGATCGAGCGAATTGCCGCTCCTGGCGGCGGGCGGTGGGGCGGCGATCTCACGACGTTCCTGCGCAGCGGCCTTGTCTTGCGCGACCGGCTTGGCGACGGCGCCGTATTCGTCGGCGGCCGACAGATCGCCGGTGACGACGGCGCCTTTCTCCAGCTCGATCTCGCCATAGGTGACGCGGCCCTCGACGCGCCCGGTGGAGCGGACGAGCAAAAGCTGCCTTATTTCGATGCGATCGGTAATCCAGCCGCTGATGTCGGCCTCGGTCGCACTGATATTGCCGCGGATCACCCCGCTCTGGCCGACGCTGACGACTCGCGCCGTGACGTCGCCTTCCACCGTGCCGTCGACGACGATCAGATCAGGAACGGAAATCTCGCCCTTCAGCGTGACGCCCGCGCCGACATAAACGACGTTTTCCTGGTCGGGCCTGAAGCCCCTGGTTGTATTAACAGCCATTTCCTTCGCCCGTTTTTACGATGACGTCCGACCGGACCTTACGTTAGCAAATGGTATACGGCAATCGACTAGTGGGAATCCGACAACGGGTGCAGGTCGCGAACCATGGCGCGCATCCGCTCGTCGAGAACATGCGTATAGATTTGCGTCGTCGATATGTCCGCATGCCCCAGAAGCTCCTGCACGACCCGCAGATCCGCGCCATTTTGCAGGAGATGGCTCGCAAAGGCGTGGCGGAGCGCATGCGGATGGACCTGCGACGCCGAGAGCCCCGCCGCGACGGCCAGCGTCTTGAGTTCGCGCGCGAAGGCTTGGCGGGTCAGATGGCCGCTTTCGCTGTCGGCGGGAAAAAGAAAAGGCCCTTCGGCGAGGCCGGGCGACGCCGCTTCGAGCAGCTTGCGGTAGTCGGCGAGCGCATGCCGGGCGCCGTCGGTCAGCGGCGTCAGGCGCTCGCGCCCGCCCTTTCCCTTCACCGTGATGAAGGGGTCGCGCGCCCGCGCCGCGCTTTTCGGCAGCGACACCAGCTCCGAGACGCGCAGCCCGGTCGCGTAGAGCGTCTCCAGCAGCGCGAAGAGACGCGCCGCCTTCAGCCGCTCGCGCAGCGGCCGCTTTTCGTCGTCGATTCCCTCGCGCGCCGTGGCGAGCAGACGGTCGACCTCGTCGACCGACATGACGCCCGGCGCGCTCCTGACCATTCGTGGCCCCTCAAGCGCGGCGGCGGGGTCGTCGGCGCGATGACGGTCGACATAGAGAAACTTGTGAAACTGACGGAGCGCCGAGACGCGCCGCGCTACGGTCGCGCTCGACATGCCGCGCGTGTCGAGATCGGCGAGATAGGCGCGCAGGCCGTCGGTCGTCACGTCGCCGGGGCCGCAGCCTGCATGTTTCAGGAAGGAGATATAGTCGGACAGGTCGCGGCGATAGGCGTCCTGCGTGTTGAGCGCGGCCCCCCGCTCCGCAGCGAGCATGTCGAGGAAAGCGTCGAGCTGGCGTCGGGCGCCGCCGCTCATGGCGCGTCTCATTTGTTGAGACGCTGCGCCGGGATCGTGTAGCTCATCTCGCGCGGCTGGGGCGTCACGAAAGAGACGACGGCGACCATGGCGCCGTAAACAAGCGCGACGACGGCTGCGACGATGGCGAGGAAGCGGAGAAGACTCGGCAAGGAAGAAACTCTTCGGCAATGACCGCAATCCAGCTATCGCCCGAAGCGCCGGCTTTTGCAACCGGCGCGTCGGGCTTTGCGTCCGCTTGTCAGCGTACGACCACGCGTGTGCCCACGGGCACGCGATTATATAGGTCCACCACGTCGTCATTCATCATGCGGATGCAGCCGGAAGAGACGTTCTGGCCGATCGTATGCGGCTCGTTGGTGCCGTGGATGCGGTAGAGCGAATTGCCGAGATACATTGCGCGGGCGCCAAGCGGATTGGCGGGGCCGCCCTCCATGTGGCGCGGCAGATCGGGACGGCGCGCCAGCATTTCGGACGGCGGCGTCCAGTCCGGCCACTCGGCCTTGCGGCTGACGGTCTTCACGCCCGACCATTCGAAGCCGGGCCGGCCCACGCCGATGCCATAGCGCGTCGCCTTCCCCCGCCCATGCACGAGGTAGAGGAACTTGTTGGGCGTATCGACGACGATCGTGCCGGGCGCCTCGGAACCGCTATAATCAACTTCCGCGCGCATATACATTGGATCGATCGCGCGCTGAACGCCGCCCGGCTGCGGGGCGTAGGCGGCGTAATGCGCGCCCGGCTGCGGATGCGCTGGCGGGGCGGCGTAGCGCACCGGTCCCGGCTCGCCGACCAGCGCCTCGATCAGCCCGCCGCCCAGCGGACTCTGCTGCTGATAATAGCCGCCATAGCCCGGCGCGGCCGAGATGACAGGATTGGCGTGAGCCGAACCAAGAAGAAGCGCCGCAAAGGCGACCGAGGCCGAGAGCCGAAAAAACACGGGCTTAGACATGAGGAAAACCGCTACTGCGCGCGGATTTGCTTGGGGTCCGCGCGATTGACGACGACCGCCATCATATACGGCTAATTTTTACGGTAAATGCTAAGCATTTTTCGTGGTTATCAATTAGGAAAGGCTAAGAATACTTGGTTAGAGCCAGATGAATATTAATGATGAACGACAAGTTGCCGCCGCCCGGCCTCGCAAGGGCGTCAGGCTGAAGGCCTGCAGCTCGCGCGCATGCGCCCATGGGCGCCAAAACGCGCCGCGGCGCAAAGTTCTTGCCTGCAACGCGGTCAATACCCCCCGCTGCCGACGAGCGGATGAATGCCGCTGCTGGCGCCGCCGCCGCTTTTGGTCTTTTTCGCTTGCGGCTTGCTGGCGCTGCGCTTCGCGACTTGCAGGACCCCATCGCCCTTCGACAGCGAGAGGGCGCCGTGGCTCACGGCCGGCAGCGCGGACGCCGCCGGCGCGCCGACGGCGCAAGCAAGGATCGCGGCGAGGAAATAGCGCATGTGCTCACTCCCTTTGAGCCGAGCGGCCTCGGCTTAATCAACCGGAGAGAGGCTAGCACAATCCGACGCGGTTGCGAGTCGACGACCGCCGCCTGGGCCCGAGCGTTAGAAATGCGACTCGCTGTCCTCGTCCTCGGCCGGGATTTCATGCTTCATGATGAGCGGCGCCTGGGCGACGGCAAAAAGGATCGTCAGCGGCAGAATGCCGAAGACCTTGAAATTCACCCAGTCGTCCGTCGTGAGGACGCGCCGCACGACCTCGTTCAATCCGGCGAGGAAGAAGAAGAACAGGCCCCAGCGCCAGGTCAGCTTGCGCCAGCCCGCGTCGGAAATGTGGATCGCCATGTCGAAGACGATCGGCAGCAACAGCTTGCCGAAATAGAGCGCCCCGATAAGCGCAGCCCCGAACATGGAATAGAGGATCGTGACTTTCAGCTTGATGAAAGTTTCGTTCTGCAGAAACACCGTGAGGCCGCCGAAGACGAGCACCAGTATGGCGGTGACGACCGGCATGGCCGGCAGGTGCTTGGTGATCGCCCAGGAAACGGCGAGGGTGAGGACCACGCCGGCCATCAGCACGCCGGTGGCGTAGAAGATGCCGAACTTGCCGTTCACGACGAAGAACACGATGAGCGGTCCGAGCTCCAGGGCGATTTTCAGCCAGGGATCAAGCTTCTTCTTCCGCCCGGCCGGCTGCGCCAAAGGCTTGGTCTGGGTCGTCTGTTCCTGCGTCATGCCGTCAGCTTTCCGGCGCCGCCTCCGGCGCTTCCGTGTCGTTGTCCAGGCCCGCGATCGCGCGGGCGAAGTCGCGGGCGGTAAAGGGTTCGAGATCGTCCTGCCCTTCGCCCACGCCGATAAAATGGATCGGCAGGCCATAGGCCTCGGCGATGGCGACGAGAATGCCGCCGCGCGCCGTGCCGTCGAGCTTGGTCATCACGAGGCCGGTCACGCCCGCGACGCGGCCGAAAATTTCGACCTGCTGGAGCGCGTTCTGGCCGACTGTGGCGTCGAGCACCAGAAGTACGGCGTGCGGCGCGTCGGCCTCGGCCTTCTTCATCACGCGGACGATCTTTTCAAGCTCGGCCATTAATTCGGCGCGGTTCTGCAAGCGCCCCGCCGTGTCCATGAGCAGAATGTCGGCGTCGGTTTCCCTGGCGCGCTTGATGGCGTCGAAGGCGAGGCCGGCGGCGTCCGCCCCTTCCTTGCCGGCGACGACCTCGGAATCGAAGCGCGCCCCCCAGATCTTGAGCTGCTCGACGGCGGCGGCGCGGAACGTGTCGCCCGCCGCGAGCACGACCTTCTTGCCCTCGCCCGTCCATTTGGAGGCGAGCTTCGCGATGGTGGTCGTCTTGCCGGAGCCGTTGACGCCCACGACCAGGATGATGAAGGGCCTCCTCGTCTCGTCGATCTCGAAGGGCTTGGCGACGGGCTCGAGAACCGCCTCGACCTCGCGGGCCAGGATGGCGCGCACTTCGTCGGGCGCGATGTCTCTTTCGTAACGCGCCTTGCCGACCGCCTGCGTGATGCGCGACGACGCGCCCACGCCCAGATCGGCGCGCAGCAGCACGTCCTCCAGCTCCTCGAGGGTCAGCGCATCCAGCTTGCGCTTGGTGAAAATGTCGGCGACGCCCTGGCTGATCGCCTGCGAGGTCCGGGCGAGGCCGCCCGTCAGCCGTTGCCACCAGGAACGCTTGGGGGCCTCATCCCCCTCTTGAGCCTCATGAGCCTCGGGCTGCGGCGCCGCGGTCTGGGTCTCCTCGCCGCCCCTGCCGAAGAGGCGGGCGAACATGCCGCGCTTTTTACCGTCTGCGTCCGTGCTCATGCGTCCCTCGATCGGCCAAAATGCCTACACTAGTCGGAACTAAAGGGCTAGCGCGGTCCGCGCAGTACGGCGGATTTGATCGAACTTGCTTGGAAAGTCCGCGAAACGAGGCCGCAAATAATCGCCCCGCCACGCTTTTCTCAACCAACGCGCCCCCTAGTCTCTCCTCCACGGGGTCCGCGTTGCGGCGGCGTATATGTCGTATGGATCCCGACCCTTCCGCTCGGTCGGCCGTCTTCGGGCCATCACCAGCGCAGCACCGCCCCGCCCCAGGTCATCCCGGCCCCGATCGCCATCATGGCGATCACATCGCCCTTTCTGAGCTTGCCGGCGCGGCTCGCCTCATCCAGCGAGATCGGCATCGATGCGCTCGACGTGTTGCCGTAGCGGTCGATATTGATCCAGCATTTCTCGCGGGGCACGCCGAGATTGTCGAGCGCGGACTCGATGATGCGCTGATTGGCCTGATGGCAGATCACATGGTCGACGTCGCCGGGGGCGAGCCCCGCCCTGGCGAGCGCATCCGCCACGACCTCGGGCAGAAGGCGGGTCGCAACCTTGTAGACTTCGCGGCCGCGCATCTTGATCTTGTTGGCCTTTTCAGCCAGCACCTCTTCCGTGAGCGGCCGCCGGCTGCCGCCGCCGGGAATACCGAGGATGCCTGTCATCGACCCGTCCGTCCGCAGCGTCGTGGCGAGAAGGCCGCGCCCCTCTTCCTCCGTCGCGCCGACCAGAATGGCGCCGGCGGCGTCGCCGAAGAGCACGCAGGTTTCGCGATTGGTCCAGTCCACGAAGCGGGTCAGCGTCTCCGCGCCGATGACGAGGGCGCGCCTGGCCATGCCGCTGCGGATGAACTGGTCGACGACGGTGAGGCCGTAGAGCGAGCCGGCGCAGGCGGCGCCGAGATCGAAGCAGAAAGCGTTGGTCGCGCCCAGAAGATGCTGAACATAGGCCGCGCAGGAAGGCGTCGGCGTGTCGCCGGTGACCGTGCAGACGACGATCATGTCGACGGTCTGCGGGTCCACGCCGGCGAATTCCAGCGCCTTGCGGCCGGCCTTGGCGGCGAGGTCGGAGGTCGCCTCATGGTCGGCGGCGACATGGCGCTCCATGATGCCGGTGCGGCTGACGATCCATTCGCCATTGGTGGCGACCATTTTCTCGAGATCGGCGTTTGTGAGAATGCGCTCGGGCGCATAGGAACCTGTTCCGAGAACAATGGAATTCGGCAAGGTCGAGGTCTTCCTGAAAGGCCGGCGTCGGCTTGACGCCATGACGGGCGTTAACGAGCCCGGGCGCGCGTGTGGCGCGGGCTGGCTCCGTCGGAGCTATTCATAGTGTCGCGGCCACGAAGCGCAAACCGTTTTTTCCACCGCTCATAAGCCAATGTTTTAAAACGCGTTATTAGCGGGATCGCGCTGGGAAGGCCCTCCGGCGCCGCTTTTTCGGCCGCCCGATTCCCTCCAATTGAAACCAATTTTTAAGGGGTAGGAAACTATTAACGGGAGGCCGACGGCGAGCGCCGACGGTTCCTCCGCTTCCGAGAATTCTTGCCCCCGCCGCGCCCTCCCCCGCGCGCCAGTAGGAGTTTGCGTCCATGGTTCACGCCCTCGTTTTCGCCGCCGTCGCCCTTTACGCCCTCGTCGGCGCCCTCACGGCCTAAGTCCATCCGTTCCGATTGCCTTCCGCGTCACGCCATGGCAATCGGGCGCGATGCAGGAAGACCAGAAGCCGACCGCCGCCCCGCGCGTTTCCTTCGTTTCGCTCGGCTGCCCCAAAGCGCTCGTCGACAGCGAGCGCATCGTCACAAGGCTCCGCGCCGAGGGTTACGAACTCGCGCGGCGCCATGAAGGCGCGGACGTCGTCGTCGTCAACACCTGCGGCTTTCTCGACAGCGCCAAGGCGGAGTCGCTCGAAGCCATCGGCGCCGCGCTCGCCGAAAACGGCAAGGTCATCGTCACCGGCTGCATGGGCGCCGAGCCCGAAGCCATCAGCGCGCGGTTCCCCGACGTTCTCGCCATCACCGGCCCGCAGCAATATGAGACCGTGGTGGAGGCCGTGCATCGCGCCGTTGCGCCCGCGCACGATCCTTTCCTCGACCTCGTGCCCGAGCAGGGCGTCAAGCTCACGCCGCGCCATTACGCTTATCTGAAAATCTCGGAAGGCTGCGACAATAGCTGCTCCTTCTGCATCATTCCGCATCTGCGCGGCCCGCTGGTCTCGCGTCCGGCGGCCGACGTGCTGCGCGAGGCGGAGAAACTCGTTCGCGCCGGCGTGAAGGAATTGCTCGTCATCTCGCAGGATACGAGCGCCTATGGCCGCGATCTGCGCTACGCCGAAAGTCCGTTTCGCGACCGCAACGTGCGTACGCGCTTCCTCGATCTCGCAAAAGAGCTCGGCGAGCTCGGCGCCTGGGTGCGCCTGCATTACGTCTATCCCTATCCGCATGTGGACGAGGTCATTGCGCTGATGGCGGCGGGCAAGGTGCTGCCCTATCTCGACATCCCCTTCCAGCACGCGGCGCCGAACGTGCTCAGGGCCATGAAGCGCCCCGCCAACGAAGAAAAGACGCTGGCGCGCATCAAGAGCTGGCGCGACGCCTGCCCCGACCTTGCCTTGCGCTCGACCTTCATTGTCGGCTTTCCCGGCGAGACGGAGGAGGATTTCGAGACGCTGCTGCAATGGCTCGACGAAGCGGAAATCGACCGCGCCGGCGCCTTCAAATATGAGCCGGTCGCCGGCGCCCCGGCCAATGACCTTGGCCTCGCCCCCGTGCCGGACGAAGTGAAGGAGAACCGCTGGAAGCGCTTCATGGAGAAGCAGCAGCAGGTCAGCGCGCGGCTCATGAAGCGCAAGATCGGCAAGCGCCTTCACGTCATCATCGACGAGGCTGGCGGCGGCCCCTCCGGCGCCCTCGCCAAGGGCCGCACCAAAGCCGACGCGCCGGAGATCGACGGCTCGGCCTTCGTCGAATCCCGCCGCCCGCTGCGGCCAGGCGACGTCGTGTCGATCAAGGTCGAGCGCGCCGACGCATACGACGTCTACGGTTCGGCTACGTAATTGGCGGCTCATTGGCGAGAAAACCCGCTGCGACCGGGTTCGGGAGCGCTTATGTGTTGGGAAAGCCCGGGCGGAGTTCTGTGGCGCAACCACGCCGCATGCCCCATATTGGGTCCAGGAAAACGCGCAGGAGACGGCAATGACCGATGACGAACCGAAAGATGAGGGCCACGAGAATAAACAGCCGGGCCGAAACCAGCCGCCGGTGCTGCTCATCCCCAAGAGCTTCTTCTACATTGTCGGCGCGATCGTCGTCGGCTCGTTCCTGCTGACGCTCTTCGTGCGCAACCCCTACACGCAGTCCGTCCATGAAGGAGGCAGCTTCTACGAGAACGCCACGGACAATTCTCTGCTGATGTGGGTCGCCATCTTCATCGGCATCCCGGCAAGCTTCTGGGCCTATAAGCGCTGGATCATCCCGCTATTCGACAAGAAGTAGGGGCGCGCGGCTAGCCCCGCCCCGCCCTGCGGCGCAGCTCCGTCGACGAAGACGGGCTGCGCGGCCCATGCAGATAAACGAAGGCCGGCGGCGTCGCCGTCGCGAGCAGCGGCGCGTCCCGTTCATCCAGGCGCGCGCCCGGAAACCGGAGCGCCGCCTTTGCGCCGGCGGCTTTCAACGTCGCGCCCGGCCGGTCGATCACGGCGACGGGGGTCGTGCGCAGGATTTCTTCCCAGTCCCGCCAGCGGTGGAACTGCAGGAGATTGTCGGCGCCCATGATCCACACGAAGCGCGAGCCGGGGCAGCGGGCGTGCAAAAATCGCAGCGCGTCCGCCGTATAGCGCGCGCCGATTTCCGCCTCGAGTCCGGTCACGACAATGCGCGGATCCTGCGCGACGTCGCGCGCCGCCGCCATGCGGGCGTCGAGCGAGGCGAGCCGGGTCGTATCCTTCAATGGATTGCCGGGCGAGACGAGCCACCACAACCGGTCGAGCCGGAGCCGCCTCAGCGCGATATGCGACACCAGCGCATGGCCCTCATGCGGCGGATCGAAAGAGCCGCCGAAGAGCCCGATGCGCATGCCCGGATGGTGCGGCGGGAGCTTGACGGGGCCGGTCACGCGGGCGCGCTCATCCCCTCACCTGCCCCGCGCCATGAACCCTGTATTTGAACGAGGTGAGTTGCTCCACGCCCACCGGCCCGCGCGCATGCATGCGACCCGTGGCGATGCCGATCTCGGCCCCGAAGCCGAATTCTCCGCCGTCCGCGAATTGCGTGGAGGCGTTGTGCAGCACGATCGCCGAGTCGACCTCGGACATGAAGCGCTGCGCGGCTGCGTCGTCCTTCGTGACGATGCAGTCTGTGTGATGCGAGCCGTAGGTCTCGATATGCTCGATCGCCGCATCGAGCCCGTCCACCACTTTCGCGGCGATGATGGCGTCGAGATATTCCGCGCGCCAGTCTTCCTCCGCTGCGGGCCTCACCCGCGCGTCGACGGCCTGCGTCGCGGCGTCGCCGCGCACTTCGCAGCCCGCGTCGATCAGCATGGCGACGAGCGGCGCGAGATGCGTTCCCGCGCAGCCGCGGTCGACCAGCAGCGTCTCGGCCGCGCCGCAAATGCCGGTGCGGCGCATCTTGGCGTTGAGGACAAGGCGCTTGGCCATGCCGAGATCCGCGTCCTTGTGCACATAGACATGCACGACGCCTTCAAGATGTGCGAAGACCGGCACGCGCGCCTCATGCTGCACGCGCGCGACGAGGCTCTTGCCGCCGCGCGGCACGATGACGTCGATATTGCCGTCGAGCCCGGCGAGCATGGCGCCGACGGCGGCGCGGTCGGCCGTGTCGATGAGCGAAATCGCCGCCTCGGGCAGCCCCGCGGCCTTCAATCCGACGACGAGGCAGGCGTGGATGGCGCGCGACGACCGCAGGCTCTCCGAGCCGCCGCGCAGAATCGCGGCGTTGCCCGCCTTGAGGCACAAGGCCCCGGCGTCGGCCGTCACATTGGGGCGGCTTTCATAAATCACGCCGATGACGCCGAGCGGCGTCGAGACGCGCTCGATGACGAGACCGTTGGGGCGCTCGAATCGCGCAAGCAGCCGGCCGACCGGATCGGGCAGTTCGGCGATTTCCTCCACGCCCTGCGCGATGGCTTCGACGCGGCTGGCGTTGAGCGTGAGCCGGTCGATGAAGGAGCCGGCCGTTCCCCGCGCCTTGGCGTCCGCCACATCCAGCGCGTTCGCGGCGAGAATGGCTTCTTTCCGGCTCCGGATTTCCGTGGCGGCGGCGCGCAGCGCCTTGTTCTTGGCGGCGCTCCGCGCCAGGGCGACCGCGCGCGCGGCCCGGCGGGCGGCGCGCCCGAGAACGGAGAGCGACGCTTGAAGCGTCTGGGCCTCGGTCGCTTCTTTTGAGAGCGTCTGGGTCATGTCCTGGATTCCAAAAATGCCGGCCCGTTGGCTATCACGCCGAAAAGCGGCGCGAAAGCGGGGCTTCGCCCACAGGGCGTTCCGCAAAAGCCCTGCGAAGCCGCAGCATATATTTAGGCCCTTGCCGAGACGCCCCCGCCGGTCTATAGAGCGGCTCCCCGCTCCCTTCGTCTAGCGGTCTAGGACGTCGCCCTCTCACGGCGAAAACAGGGGTTCGAGTCCCCTAGGGAGCGCCAGGAAAATCAACGTATTAACAGCGAACCCTTAATCGGGCGGCGGCTTGCGCCAATATTTTCCCGATAAGCTGGGCGAAAAGTCGGCGGGGATTGTCCGCGACCTTCTTCGGAGAACTTGACGCGGAGAACGCCCGGCTGCGGAAGGCGTGGGCGGCCGCCAAAAGCGGTCAAAGGCGCAGCCGCACAATCACCCGCTCATACGCGAAGAAAACGATCAAGCATTAGATAGCCGAGCAGGAACGCGAAGCCGAGCACAGGAATCATAACGAGGCCCGCCGTGTAGGGGTCCGACCGCAGGGCGCATAATTCTCTGGCTGCGCTCAGCAAAGCGGCGGCGTGATAAACATCGCATGCAAGATCCGAAAGATGGAAAAGAATTTCCTTCATGTGGGCCTCCTCCTGACCGCCGATATTCACGATAATGCAGCTTCGCTCTGAAGGTTGCGGCATGTGCGCGACGCTGTCGCTCGGCGGGCTCTCCCACGCCGGCGCTATCCGGCATTCTCCAGCGGCGGCGGATGATCGGTCCCTTGCTTGTTGATCGCCCGGGCTCCCGATGGTTCAAATCGTCAGGTGCGTCCAGAATGCTTAAGCTGAAGCAAGTCCGCGGAAGTCTTTCAAAAAGGAATTACGTATGCGTCGCAGGATCGTCCTGTCTATCGCTTGCGCGCTTCTTGCCGGCGGAGCCGGCGCCGCCCCTCGAGACCAAAAACAAGGCCGCCAAATAAGCTGTCCGCCGGACTCAGCCCAGTGCGACATAACGGGCTCCGCCGATCATTCGGGGAACGCGCCCGCTCAGCCGCCTTCGCCTGTCCACCCCCTGGAGCCTGCGGCGCCCCAGGGACGGACAGCCCCCTATGACAGGCCTGCGCGCGGCGTAGACGTCGACCAACGCAGACCCGCGCCGTCCGTGATCCGTATGCCCCTTCAGATCAAGGCGGATTCCGCCGGGCATTTCTGGACGGAGGCGGAGATCGACGGCGCGCGCATTTCCAGGGTTTTGATCGACACCGGCGCGACTTTTGTCGTTCTAACCTCTCGGGACGCCGCGGCGGCCGGTTTTTCTCCCGACGCAGCCGAATTCAAGCATTCGACCAGCACTGCAAACGGCTTGGCTCGCGTGGCGCGCGCAAAGCTTCGCCACGTGCGCGTCGGCGAAATCACGATCCATGACGTCGACGCCTATGTCGCTCTCCCGGGAGCGCTGACGAACAGCCTGCTGGGAATGTCGTTCCTTTCCAAGCTCTCACGCTTCACGGTCGATTCGGGAACGCTCACGCTGAGAAAATAAAAATCAGGCGATCCCGGGACGCCGGGAAATTCCGCCAAACCGCCTCTCCGGGACCGATTTTGCACGCGCACGCCGCCAAGCATATAAATCATAATGATTTTTTGTAATTGCGCGGTTATCTGCCCGTTATCGAATTGGGGCAGGCGGGGAGGCTTTCGCGATGGCGCAGGAATCGGGCATGGCGGCGAAACGCACATGGCTTGAAAAGGAGGTCGCTTTCTTTTGCGCCTTCGATCGAGACTTCGAGCCTTTCGCCGTCCCTCCGGAGATTGCCGTGCTGAAAGGGCAAACGAAGGGCGGGCTTCCTTATCTGCGTTTGTCCAATGGCGGGGCTGATGCGTATTCCTTCGGCAATACCGGTGGTTACAGCATTCGCCTTCCGGACGCGGTCGAAGCTCAGGCGAGCGGGCGCCACATCGTCGTCAAGATCGTCGCGCGCGCGGCCAACGCCGATAAAGCGCGCTTCGCCCTCGCCTACTCGACCAATGAGGTCGGCAATTCCGGCTGGGTCTGGTTCGACGCCACGGCCCAATGGGCGATCCATACGATGCGATGGGACGTGCCGACCATGCGGGACGGAAACGGCGATTTTCTCGGCGTTCTTCCCGACGTAGAGGGGAAAGCGGGCGCCGAATTCTGCTATCTGGCGATCGCGGTGATCTGACGGACGGCGCTGCGCGCTTGCCTATTCAAGCAAAAACGCGCGCAGGGATTCGATCGACGCGGGCTTCGTCAGATGCGCGTCGAACCCCGCTTCTTTCGATCTCTTGCGATCCTCCTCCTGTCCCCACCCCGATAAGGCGATCAAAGTTTTCCTTCGGCCGTTTTCGGCGTTGCGGATCCGCCGCGCGGTCTCGAACCCGTCCTGCCCAGGCATGCCGAGATCCAGAAAGACGACGTCGGGATCGAACCGGAGCGCTTCGCGCGTCCCCGCCTCGCCGCCATACGCGACGCGGACGGTCGCCCCGAGGCTTTCGAGCAGGAGCGCGAGCGTATCCGCGACATCGTGATCGTCATCGACGACCAGCGCCTTCTTAGGCCCCCGAGGAGCCGAGGCGGCGCTCGCGCCGAGCCCGGCGCCGTCGTCGTCGTCCGCGAGGAGCGGCAGGCGCACGACGAATTCTGCGCTCTTCGCCTCGATCGCGCCCCCGTGCAGTTCGACGAGCTTGCGCGCCAGCGCGAGGCCAATGCCGAGCCCTCCTTCACGCTGGCTCTTGAATTGCGCGAAGAGTTCGAAGACGTCGGACGGCGTTTCCGGCCGGAGGCCGCAGCCATTGTCGCGAACGGTCACGAGGACGTCGGGGGCGCGCGATTCGACGTGTATTTCGATGCGGCCGCCGGGCGGCGCGTATTTCGCGGCGTTGCTGACGAGATTTGAGAACGCCTGTGAAAGGCGGACCGGATCGCCATAAACGCGCAGCAATTCGTGTGGCGCGCTCAGCACGACGCGATGCCTTGCGCGCTCGATGAAAGGCCGGCTGATCGCCAGGGCGCTACGCAGGACTGTCGAAAGGGCGGCCGGCTCCTTTCGCAACTCGATCTTGCCGCTGGCGATGCGTGCGATTTCGAGAAGGTCATCGACGAGCCGCACGAGTTGGCGAACCTGACGCTCCATCATGTCCAGCACGGGCGCGTCGGCATTGTCGTCGCGCCGGCGAGCCGCCGCCTTCAGCACATGCACGCCATTGTGGATCGGCGCGAGCGGATTGCGCAATTCGTGCGCCAGAGCGGCGATGAACTCGTCGTTGCGCCGGTCGGCCTCACACGCGCCGGCATGGGCCGCGTCCTGCGCAAGGCGCATGCGGCGGTCGCTCTCGCGCAGGGTTTCCTCGGCCCGCCGGCTTGTTTCCATGTCGACGAGCGAACCGATATAGCCTTGGAAAGAACCGTCTTCGTGAACGCGCGGCGCCCCGGCGGCCAGCACCCGGCGATAGACGCCGTCAAACCGGCGCAAGCGAAATTCAAGCCGATAAGGCTCCCGACGGCGAAAGGCGGTCTTCCAGGCCGCGCTGATTCTCGCACGGTCGTCCGGGTGAGCGGCGTCGATCCAGGCGTCTTGCGTTTGCGCGGCGCCCTGACCAGTAAACTGACGCCAGAACGGGTCGGCGCAGGAAGCGCGCCCATCAGCGTCGACGGCCCAATTGGCGACCCAAAGCTGATCGGCTCGCCTGTCATCCATGAATTCAAACCTCAAGCGCCCCGGAGGCAATTAAAATATATAATCGGGCCTTCGTAAATGACCGGAGCCAGAAGTTCAACGGCGTTGTGCGTGAAACTACTTATATTTAGCTTTTGTCCGCACTTGCCGATCTTGAGCGACGATCAGATTTCACATGATTCAACTGAACCGGACTGCGTCGCGCAGCCGCAATGCGACGCTCATGCGCCTGGCCAGCATCCGCGATCCGCCTCAAAAACCCGGAGCTTCCTTGTCGTACCGCTTCCGGTCGGCGTCCATCACGCGCGACAGCGCGCTGCATTTCTCGGGATTGCCGGGATTTTGCTCGGCGCAAAGCTGATAGGCCTTCATGGATTGCTCATAAGAGCCGACCGCATATTCCTGATCGGCCTCCTTCCTCGCGTTCGACGCGCTGTTGCAGGCGGCGAGGGCCGCCAGACCGGCGATCAGAATCAGATAGCGCATGGGTTCTCCGCGAGTGCTCGACATCCTAACGCAGGCGCATCGTGGCGATAACGCCGTTCGCCTGAATCGCCACGCTTACCGGACTTATGCAGGCGTAAGGGATATTGATCGTTTCGCCCGCAACGAAAGTGCGGCCCGCGTACCAGTAATCGAAGGACTGGCAATTGCCCTTGTTGACGGCGACGCCGGCGACCTCCGCGACCTCCATGCCGACCACACGGCATTCGATCCATCGGTAACCGCTGAATGTGTCGAGCTCCGGCAGGGGGGCAACGGTTTTACGCAGCCGGCAGGAGAAAGGCTGAGAGCCGGCCGACGCCGGGGCCGCCGCGGAAAGCGCGGCGGCAAGCCCCGCGACTCGAAGCAGGATGTTCAGCATAAAGATCACCTCGCGCGAACCCGCCCATTCCGCCCAATCAGCCGCGTGGGCGCGGTCCGTTCACCAAACGTCGCGCAAAATCTCACACATTGAGCGCCCTGCGCAAACCTGAGCCGGAAGCGCGCGCCTCGCCATCGCCTCGGCTATAATCGATTCGTCATTCTTCGAAAGGACCGACTCCGTGGCGGCGATTAATCGTAAGGAAATGATTGTCATGGGCGCCTCCGCGGCGCTGGTGGGCGTCGCGGGCGGCGCGCATTTCATGCATGTGGGGCCGATCCCGAGCTTTTTGGCCTGCGCCCTGGCGCTGGCCGGCGTCGCCCATGTGATCGGCGAGGCGACCGACCAGGTCGGCAACCATCTGAGCCCCTCGGCGACCGGGCTTGTGCAATCCGCAGTGGGCAGCCTGCCCGAACTTTTCGTCTGCATCTTCTCGCTGCAGGCCGGCCTCGTGACGGTGGTGCAGGCGTCGCTGATCGGTTCGATCCTGGCCAACGTCCTGCTGGTGCTGGGCCTCGCTTTCGTCGTCGGCGGCTGGCGGCATGGCGTCCTGCATTTCGAAAGCCAGACTCCGCGCATGATCGCGTCGCTGCTTCTCCTCGCCGTTTCGGCGCTGGTCCTGCCGACCCTGGCGAATGAGTTGCACCTGCCGGCGGCCTCGCATGAACAGGACCTCGCCGTCATATGCGCGGTCGTCCTCCTTCTCGTCTTCACCGTCCTCACCAAGGCGATGCTCGACCAGGGACAGCGGGCCGTGCCGGCCGAAGCCCATGCGCGCGCCCATGCCTGGCCGCTATGGACCGGGATCGCCGTTCTGCTCGTCTGCGCGGCCGGCGCTGTGCTCGTTTCGGACTGGTTCGTCGAGGCGCTGGAGCCCGCCATCGACGCCGCCGGCATCAGCCAGACCTTCGCCGGCCTCGTCGTCGTCGCCATCGCCGGCAACGCCATCGAGAACGTCGTGGGCGTCCGCCTCGCCGCCGCCGGCAAGTCGGACCTCGCGGTGAGCGTCGTGCTGACCAGCGCGCTTCAGGTCGCGGTCGTCGTCGTGCCCATCCTCATTCTCGTGAGCTTCAGCATGGGCGGCGCGGCCTTCACGCTCGTCATCCCGCCCATCCTCGCCGCCGCCATGTTCCTCTCGGTCATGGTGGTCACGGTCGTCACGGTGGACGGGCAGTCCGACATGGTCGACGGCGCGGCGCTGATCGGGCTTTACGTCATCATCGCCACAATCTTCTGGTGGGGCTGATCAGGACCGCGACGGCCCGATCGTATCCGCCATCGTCGCGCCGCGCCCGCCCATCGGGCGCGGCTGGCCGCTCGTCGTATCCTTCACCGTCTGATGCTCCATCTCGGCGTTGAGCTCGGCGCCGGTCAGCAACACGATCGATGACACCCACATCCAGAGCATGAAGCCGATCGCCGCGCCAAGAGAACCATAGGTTTCGTTGAACCTGCCAAGATTGGCGGCGTACCAGGAGAAGAGCAGAGAGGCGATCAACCAGGAGACCGCCGCAAAGGCGCCGCCCCAGCTCACCCACTTCCATTGCGGTTCGTCGCGGCTCGGGCCGTAGCGATAGACGGCGGAGACGGCGAGCGCGACGACGATAAGCAAAATCGGCCAGCGCAGCCAAGACGCCCATGTCTCAACCCCGGCCGGGAGATGCAGCGCCTCAAGCGCCCGCGGCAGAACGACCATGGCGCCGAGCGAAATCGCGATGACCGCCATGCCGGCCACCGTGAAGGCGAGAGACACGGCGTTGAGCTTGATGAACCCGCGCTTCTCTTTCTCCTGGTAGACGACGTTCAGCGCGTCGAAGATCGCCTTCATTCCGGCGTTGGCGCTCCAAAGCGACACGAGCAGGCCGACGATCGACGCCGCGCCGAGCTTCGCGCCGCCCTGGGCCGCGACGCGATGGATCTGGTCGCCGATGACCGACAGGCCCTCTGTGGGGAGAAATCCCGAAAGGGCGTTGAGATGCGCGCCGATCGTCGCCGGATCGGCGACGAGTCCGTAAAGCGCGACGAAGGCGGCGATGGCGGGAAAGATCGCGAGCAGCGCGTAGAACGTCACGCCCGCGGCGATGGCGAGAATGCGGTGCTCGGACATGTTCTCATAGACGCGCGCGAAGACGTCCTTCCAGCCGGGCGCCGGTATGTCCGAAGGCGCCTGCGCCGCCCTGCCCCGGGCGTTCGAAGCCTGATCCATGGCCATGGGTGTTCTCCGCTACACGCGCGGAGAAAACTGCGTTGGCGTTGGGCTGTTCCGGGCGGCGCCCGCCTTTTCCCTTTGTCCGCTTGCGCGGAAAGGGAGGCGCGCGGCGGGAACCCTAAAACTCCACCTCCAGCTCCTCAATCTCTTCCTTCTCCATCTTCGCGGCCTCGATCCATTCCTGCATGGCGGGCCATTGGAAGATCCGGTTGCAATAGGCTTGCGAAACGTCGTCGAGCGCGACGTCATAAGTGCGGAAACGCGTCGCCACCGGCGCATACATGGCGTCGGCCATGGAGATCTCGCCGAAAAGCCAGGGGCCGCCGCTCGTCTCAAGGCATTCGCGCCAGATTTGCGTCACGCGGGCGATATCGCCCTGCGCCTTGGACCAGACCTTGAAGTTCGGGTAATGCCCTTTGAGATTCATCGGCAGCGCCGAGCGCAGCGCGTTGAAGCCCGAATGCAGCTCGCCGCAGATCGAGCGGCAGCGCGCGCGGTTCAGGCGGTCGTCCGGCAGGAGCCTCGCTTGTGGCGCGATCTCGTTGAGGAACTCGCCGATCGCCAGCGTGTCCCAGACGCGAAAACCGTCATAAGTCAGGCTCGGCACGAGGATGGAGGGCGAGAGGAGCAGGATTTCCTCGCGCGCCCTCGCATCGTCCGGATCGACCGCAACCTCTTCGAAAGGCGCGCCCGAGAGCTTCATCATCAGCCAGCCGCGAAGCGACCAGGAGGAGTAGTTCTTGCTGCTGATGGTGAGCGTGGCGGCCGGCATGTGAAATCCCCGTTTTTTCATCGCGGCCCAGCAAGTCATGTGCCATTTTTTGAGCACATGGCACAGGCCTTGCTCCGCAAATCCCTCGGCGAAACCAAGGGTTCCTCTTCGGCGCATGTATGACGCTTATCAGGCCTATGCCGACCTCCTGGATCCGCTCCGCCTGGCGGCGGCGGGCAATGAACGCGTGCTGAGCCGCCTTGGCGCGATGCGCTTCGCCTCGCCTTTGCGCAGCCTCCAGGCTTATCAAGAGGTCGTGGCGCTCGCCGGCTTCACGCATAAGCGTCCGGATTACGGGGTGGACGAGGTTACCACCGACAATGGCGCGGCGGCGCCCGTCACGGAGGAGGCCGTGGCGGCCACGCCCTTCTGCACACTTCTGCGCTTTAGCCGCGCGGGCGCGGCCGGGGATCCGCGCGTCTTGCTCGTCGCGCCCATGTCGGGACATTTCGCGACGCTCCTGCGCGGCACCATCCGCACCCTGCTGCGCGACCACGACGTCTATGTCACGGACTGGCATAACCCGCGCGACATTCCTCTCGAACGGGGAACCTTCGGATTCGAGGATTTCGTTCAGCACGTCCTCGATTTCCTGAAAATCGTCGGGCCGCAATCGCATCTCGTGGCCGTCTGCCAGCCGACCGTCCCCGCCCTCGCGGCCGTGGCGCTGATGGCGCAGGAGAACGATCCCGACCAGCCCGCGAGCCTGACCTTGATGGCCGGGCCGATCGATACGCGCATATCTCCGACGAAAGTGAACGAGTTCGCGGCCTCGAAGCCGATCGAATGGTTCAGGGCGAAAATGATCAGCGTCGTGCCGCGCGGCCTGCCGGGCGCGGGGCGGCGCGTCTATCCGGGATTCGTGCAGCTCACGGCCTTCATGGCCATGAATATGGAGCGGCACCGCAAGGCGTTCGTCGACCTCTTCGAGCACAGGGCCAGGGGCGACGACGCCAAAGCCGATCAGATCCGCACTTTCTACGAGGAGTATTTCGCAATCATGGACCTCGACGCGGAGTTTTACCTCCACACGATCGAGACGGTGTTCCAGAAATACGCCCTTCCCGAAGGCAATCTGTTTTTCAAGGGGCGGAAGGTCGAACCGCGCGCCATCAAAAAGACCTTCCTGCTGACGGTGGAAGGCGAAAAAGACGACATTTGCGCCGTCGGCCAGACGCTCGCCGCGCAGGATCTCTGCAGCGGCCTACGCCCCTACATGAAATCGCATCATATGCAGGCAGGCGTCGGCCATTACGGCGTCTTCAACGGAAAGCGCTGGGACAACCAGATCTACCCGGTGCTCCGCGAGCATATTCGCTGCAGCGTCTAGCTCACCAGTAGCGCCAGTAGGGCGCGCCATAGAAGCGCGGGCCGCTGTAAATCAGGAGTTCCTCCCGCGCCGCGCGCCGGTCGGCGGAACGATCAAGATCGATGTCGAGCAAGCATTTGGAAAAACCGTCGGTCCCGCTTCTGAATCCGTAGGATTTGCAGCGCGTCGCGTCGGCCGCGCGCTGCTGCGCGGGAGAGGTCGTCTCGCAGGCGCCAAGCGTCACGGCCATGGCCAATGCCGCCAGCAATCCGGAAATCCGCATCTGTCGACCCTCGTCCTGCGGGCTAAAGGGCGGAGAATCCGCCCAAAAAATGGCCGCATCGCGGCGACGGCGGCGAAGTGGAGAACTGACAAGTCGCCGCGCGAAATGTCTCCTCCCCGATGCGCGCGCGCCGCAGTGCGGCGGCGCGCGCACATCGGCCTTACCAGGGCTGCCTGGCGAGCGGCTGCTCCACATTTCTGAGATTGGACTCGATCGCCGCGACGCGTTGCGACAAAGAGACGACGGCGTTTTGCAGCGCGGAGATTTGACGGGCAAGCTCATCGACGCGCGCCGCCTCGCTGCGATCGGAGACCGTCGCGTCGTTCCGCAGCCGCGCCAGCTGCTGGCCTAGGCAATTCACCGCCGCGATGACGTCGGTCTGATCCGCGATCACGCCGGTGACGCCGGAAGCTTGCGGAATACATGCCACTTCCGCCCGCGCCGAGACCGAAAGGCCAAGGATTATCGCTGCCGCGCCGATCAATCGAATCATGAGGCCCTCCATGAAAGCGCCGCCCGGGCGGGAGCGCTGCGGCCGCAGCTTTTTCCAGATCCCGACGCTGGTAAAGCCCGATTTTCCCCCGGTGGTTCTTGCCAAGCCCGCGCAACCGGGCATTTATCCGGGAAAAACAAGCGAGAGAGAAATCGCATGACATCCCCCCTCGCGCCCGAACTTTCCGTCTCGCGCTGGTTCAATGCGCCGGCGCCCATCGCGCTCGAGAGCCTGCGCGGCCGGGTCGTGATGCTCCACGCCTTCCAGATGCTCTGCCCCGGCTGCGTCGCTCACGGAACGCCGCAGGCCCAACGCGCGCATAAGCTCTTCCGCGACACGGACCTCGCCGTCATCGGCCTGCACACGGTCTTCGAGCACCATGCGGCGATGACCCCCGTCTCGCTCGAAGCCTTCATCCATGAATATCGCCTGACTTTTCCGATCGGCGTCGATCAGGCCTCGGACGACTCCGCCGCTCCCGTGACGATGCGCCGCTACGAGATGCGCGGCACTCCGACCTGCATCCTTGTCGGCCGCGACGGGACGATTCGGCATCACGGCTTCGGGCAGGAGGACGACATGATGATCGGCGCCGTCATCGGCACATTGCTGGCGGAGGCGCCGTGAGGCTTGCGTCGGTCCGACCGCACGTGCTCGCCGGCGCCGTCGGGCCGCTCGGCCAGACGGGCCATGTAAGCGGGATCGACAAGCGGCCAGTTCCGGCCCCCTGGCGCATCGGCGCAACGGGGCTCGAAACAGACGCGCAGGCGGATCGCAAGCATCACGGCGGCGCTGAGAAAGCGCTGCATCACTACGCTTTCGATCATTACGCCGCTTGGCGGGAAGAGATCGGCGCGGCGCCGGCGCTGGCGGCCCCCGGCGCCTTCGGCGAAAATTTCTCGACGACGGGATGGACGGAGGAAGATGTCTGCCTCGGCGACGTCATCCGTTTCGGTGGCGCGCTGCTTCAGGTGAGCCAGGGACGCCAGCCCTGTTTCAAGCTCAATCTCCGCTTTTGCCAGGACGACATGGCGCTGCGCGTGCAGAAAAGCGGGCGAACCGGCTGGTATTACCGCGTGCTCGAAGAAGGCGTCGCCATTCAAGGCGGCTTACTGGAATTAGTCGAACGTCCCTGCCCCGACTGGCCGCTCACGCGGCTTTCGACGCTGCTCTATCGCGACACGCGCGATCACGAGGGACTTGCGGCCTTGGCCGCGCTCCCCCAACTCGCCGAAAGCTGGCGCAACCTAGCGCTGCGGCGGCTCGAAAGCGGCAAGGTCGAAAACTGGAGCGCGAGGCTCTATGGCCGGCGACGCCGGGACTGATTGCCTCGGCGCCGCGATTCTCATAATCTGCGCCGCGAATTCTCAAGGAAACGCCATGTCCGCACGCCACGAAACCCTGCAAGACAATCTCTTCACCGGCAAGATCGGGGCGGAATACGACTTCCTGCGGCTCATGTGCCCCAACCATGCGTTGCTTGCCAAGCGCCTCGGCGAGACGGTCGCCGCCTGGAAGCCAGATGCGCCTTTGAAGGGCTTCGAGATCGGCTGCGGCACTGGCGTCAGCACGCTGCCGCTCCTCGCCGCATGCGACAATCTCACGCTCACCGCGGTCGACGCCGCCCCCGCCATGCTCGACCAGGCGCGCGAGAATCTCGCCGATTATGTGAAGGCCGGACGCGTCGACTTCAAACAGGCGGACGCGCTGGACGCCTTGAAGGCGCTGCCGAACGACAGCGTCGATGTCGTCGCTTCGAATTACGCCATCCACAATTTCCCGGACGATTACCGCT
The DNA here is from genome assembly GCF_052186135.1 of Methylocystis sp. JAN1. Classification (GTDB taxonomy): domain Bacteria; phylum Pseudomonadota; class Alphaproteobacteria; order Rhizobiales; family Beijerinckiaceae; genus Methylocystis. The sequence goes on from NZ_CP181499.1 coordinate 3,171,043, forward strand.
CGCGCGCGCTCGCCGAAATCCATCGCGTGCTCAAGCCCGGCGGCCTTTTCGTCAATGGCGACCGCTACGCGATGGACGACCGCGCCGCGCATCTTCTCGACACGCAGGAGACTGTGCGCCGCTGGTTCAAGCTCTTCCGCGAAATAGACCGGCTCGATCTTCTGGAAGACTGGGTCGTGCATTTCTACAGCGACGAGTCCCCCGATCATGTCATGTATTTCACGCCCTCGATCGAGAAGCTGAAAGCGTTGGGCTTCACGGTGACCGTGGCCTACCGCGAGGGCGTCGATACGCTGGTGAAGGCGGTCAAGGCGTGATCTCTCGAGACCGAGACATTTATCGCTTCGCCCCTCACCCTGCCCTCCCCCCGCAAGCGGCGCAAAAGCGCCGCACGGCTCCCTCTCACCGCGTGAGGGAGAAGGTTGGGGTGAGGGGCGAGGGTTTCCCTACGCTTGAACTTCCCTCGTAAAACTGCGCTATAGCGGCGCCATGGACTTTGCCCTCCTCGCGCTTATCGCCGCGCTCTTCACCGCGGTCTGCCAGTCCGTGACCGACCTCGGCACGAAGGCGGCGACGCGGATGGCCGACGACCGTGCCATTCTCGCCGCGCAATGGAGCGGCGGCGCCGTGCTCCTCGCCCTCGCCTGCTGCGCCGCCTATCCGGGGTTTCTCACTGCGCCCGTCGCCACGATGGATTCGCTGACGCGGCCGGGTTTCTGGAGCTATCTTGGCTGGTCCGGCGCGCTCAACGTCACGGCCTACTTCTTCTACATTCGCGGCTTCCGACTCTCCGACGCCTCGCTCGTCGCGCCGCTCGTGCTGCTGACGCCGGTGCTGATGCTCGTCACCTCGCCCATCATGACCGGCGAGCAGGCGCCGCCCATGGGCGTGGTCGGCGTGCTGCTCACCGTGTTGGGCGTCGGCCTGCTCGACGCCAATCGGGAAAACGGCAGACGCTTTAGTTTCGCGGTCTTCGCGAGGGACGCCGGCGCCCGCTACATGATCGCCACGGCGGCGATTTGGAGCCTCACCGCCAATATCGACAAGCTCGGCGTCAAAGCCTCGACGCCGCTGATCTGGATCGCGGCCTTGACGATCGCCATCGCGCTCTGCTCTCTGCTTTATTGGGCCTTCGGCGCACGCAACGTCCCGCGCCTCTCCGCGCTGCGCTACGCGCTGCTCGCCGGCTCGGCCATGTCCATCGGCAACACGGCGCAGATGTGGGCGCTGACGATCCTGTTCACGCCCTACGTCATCGCCATCAAGCGGCTATCGGCGCTTTTCACCGTGCTCGCGAGCTCGCATGTGCTGAAGGAGGAGACCGGCGGGCGGCTCTTGGGGGCGGCGGTGATGCTGGCGGGCGCGGTGATGATCGCGGTGGCGCGGGGGTAACGGCCCTCTCCCCGCTTGCCTACCGCATTCACACATCTTGGTTGCGTAGGGCCTGGGGGTCTGATTCCATTTGAAGGAATCGGAGGGACGGACGATGGACGGACGGACGCTGGGTCGCTTTGGCGACGCGCGACTGGAAAAAGGGGGGCCTTTCTGCTTTCCCGGCTGGTGGCGGAGGGCGGCGGGGGCATACGCATTCGTCGGCTCGGCGGCGACCGGGCTGGTGAGATCAGGATCACGCGCTTTCTTCGCAATCGGGCGGTGACCGGCGCGGAGATGTTCGCCACGGCGGCCGCGCGCGCGTCGGCGCGTTGCGCGGGGCGCGCGGTTCTGGCGATTCAGGACACGACGGTCGTCAAGTCCGGGGGCGGCGGCGGACTCTATCTGCATCCGACCCTCGTCGTCGACGCCGAGGACGGTTCGATCGTGGGTCTGGCGCACGCGCAGTTCCTCGAACGCGCGACGGGACGCAAGGCGGATCGGCGTCAGCGGCCGATCGAGGACAAGGAAAGCCGGCGCTGGCTGGAGGGCGCGGCGGCGGCGGCGAAAGTTTGCGCTTCGGCGCGCGAGGTCACGGTCGTGGCCGATCGCGAGAGCGATATTTATTCCGCCTTCGCGCGGCGCCCGCCGGGGGTTCACCTCCTCGTGCGCGCCGCGCAGGACCGCGCGCTGGAGGATGGCGAGCGGCTGTTTGCGCGCCTGGATGCGCTGGAGGAGGCCGGGCGGGCGACGCTGTCGCTTCCGGCCAGGCCCGGACGGCCGGCGCGCGAAGCGACGCTGGCCGTCCGGCATGGGCGCTTTGATCTCGCGCGGCCCAGGAACGGCGCGGCCAGGAACGATCCGTCGACGATCGCGGTCCATCTCGTCGACGTGCGCGAGATCGACCCGCCCCCAGGCGAAAACGTCCATTGGCGTCTGATCACGACGCGCCCCGTCGACGGCCTCGCGCAAGCGCTCGGGGTCGTCGATCTGTATCGACGCCGCTGGGCGATCGAGCAGTTGTTCCGCACGATGAAGACCGACGGCTTCGACATCGAGGCCGTGCGCATGGAAGACGACGCGCCGCGCCAGACCCTGGCGGCCGCGACGTTGATCGCGGCCGTGACGATCCAACAACTCGTCCACGCCCGAGACGGCGGCGACCCGCAACGTCTGCGCCCGCTCCTCGACGCCTTCGAGCCCAAGGACCAACCGCTGCTGGAAGCCTATTGCGCCACCCTCGAAGGCAAGACGCAGCGCCAGAAGAACCCGCATCCGCGAGGGTCCCTGGCCTATGCGTCCTGGGTGCTCGCCCGCCTCGGCGGCTGGACCGGCTATTACGGAAAACCCGGTCCCGTCGTCATGCTCGCCGGATGGCTCAAATTCCAGCACGGAAAATACGCCATCGCCCTCACCCAACCAACGCCGCCGCTAACCAACACAGATGTGTGAATCTGCTAGCCCCGCTTGCGGGGAGAGGAGTAACCGATGGCCAGTAGCGACAATATTTGTGAGAGCGGCGAACAAGCCCCTCTCCCCGCTTGCGGGGCTACCGCAAGCGGGGAGAGGGGTAGGCGCGGCGCCCTATCGGGAGCGACAACGATAAAGCGGCGCAATGCTCCTCTCCCGCTTGCGGGGAGAGGAGTCGCCCCCTCATTCCTCCATCTTCAACGCCGCGATGAACGCCTCCTGCGGGATCTCCACGCGGCCGAACTGGCGCATCTTCTTCTTGCCTTCCTTCTGCTTCTCCAAAAGCTTGCGCTTGCGGGTCGCGTCGCCGCCATAGCATTTGGCGGTCACGTCCTTGCGGAAGGCGCGCACGGTTTCGCGGGCGATGATCTTGCCGCCGATCGCGGCCTGGATCGGCACCTGGAACATATGCGGCGGGATCAGCTCTTTCAGCTTCTCGCACATCTGCCGGCCGCGGCCGTCGGCGCGGGTGCGATGGACGAGCATGGAGAGCGCGTCCACCGGCTCGCTATTGACGAGAATGCTCATTTTCACGAGATCGCCGGCGCGATAATCGGTGAGCTGATAGTCGAAGGAGGCGTAGCCCTTCGAGATCGACTTCAGACGGTCGTAGAAATCGAACACCACCTCGTTGAGCGGCAGGTCGTAGACCGCCATGGCGCGCTTGCCGACATAATTCAGATCGACCTGCACGCCGCGCCGGTCCTGGCAGAGCTTCAGCACCGACCCAAGATAATCGTCGGGCGTGAGGATCGTGGCTCTGATCCACGGCTCCTTGATCTCCTCGATCTTCACGACATCCGGCATGTCGGCCGGATTGTGCAGCTCGATCTCCTCGCCATTGGTCAGCAGGATTTTGTACACGACCGAGGGCGCCGTCGCGATCAGGTCGAGATTGAACTCGCGCGACAGGCGCTCCTGAATGATTTCAAGATGCAGCAGGCCGAGGAAGCCGCAACGGAAACCGAAACCGAGCGCCGCCGAGGTCTCCATCTCGTAGGAGAAGCTGGCGTCGTTCAGGCGCAGCTTTCCGATCGCGGCGCGCAGATCCTCGAAATCGGCGGCGTCGACCGGGAAGAGACCGCAGAACACCACCGGCTGCGCCGGCTTGAAGCCCGGCAACGCCTCTTCGCAGGGCTTGCGGTCGTCAGTGATCGTGTCGCCGACGCGGGTGTCGGCCACCTGCTTGATCTGCGCCGTGATGAAGCCGACCTCGCCGGGTCCGAGCTGCGCCACGTCCTGCATCTTCGGGCGAAAGACGCCGATCTTGTCGACCTCGTAATGGGCGCCCGTGCCCAGCATCTGGATCTTTTGGCCCTTTTTCAGCGTGCCGTCGAAAATGCGCACCAGCACGACGACGCCGAGATAGGCGTCGTACCAGCTATCGACCAGCAACGCCTTGAGCGGCGCCTTCTCGTCGCCCTGGGGCGGCGGCAGGCGGGTGACGATCGCCTCCAGCACGTCGGGAATGCCGACGCCGGTCTTGGCGGAAATAAGCACCGCGTCGGAGGCGTCGAGGCCGATCACCTCCTCGATCTGCTCCTTGATGCGGTCGGGCTCGGCCGCCGGCAGGTCGATCTTGTTCAAAACCGGCACGATTTCGTGCCCGGCGTCGATCGCCTGATAGACGTTCGCGAGCGTCTGCGCCTCGACGCCCTGGGAGGCGTCGACGACCAGCAGCGACCCCTCGCAGGCCTTCAGCGAACGCGAGACCTCGTAGGCGAAATCCACGTGGCCGGGCGTGTCCATCAGGTTGAGGACGTAGTCCTTGCCGTCCTTCGCCTTGTAATGCAGGCGCACGGTCTGGGCCTTGATGGTGATGCCGCGCTCGCGCTCAATGTCCATGGAATCGAGCACCTGCTCGACCATCTCGCGCGCGGCGAGAGTCCCGGTCTCCTGGATCAGACGATCGGCCAGCGTCGACTTGCCGTGGTCGATATGGGCGACGATCGAAAAATTGCGGATGTTGTCGAATTTGTGGGGGGCGCTCATGGCGCCGGGGATAGCAGGGAGACGCCTCAAAAGAAAGGGCGCGGTTAACCAACCACGCCCCGCGCCGACGGAAAACCAGCCGCCCGGTTTTCCGGGCGGAGGCCTCACTTCTTGGCGAGAAGCTCCTCGACCTTGGCCATGCCCTGCTTGGATAGCTCGATGACCTTCGGGGTCGCCCAGGCGATGAACTCCCTGGTGAGCTTCACGGCCATGCAGCCGAGCTTGGTCACCATCTCCACCGTCTTGTCGAAATAGGGGAGAATCGGGCTGTCGGCCGGTATCTTGCTCCGCACCCACGCAACCGCCTGTTTCGTCCTGTCGGCGAGAACCTCCAGCAGCAGGTCGAGGGGATCGGTCTTGGGCCTGGCGTCGACCGCTTCGCGCAGACGCTGGATCTCGAGGGAGGCGGCGACGAACTGCCGGTTGGCTTCCTCGGCCCGGCGGCTCGCGTCCTGCAGGGAGGCCTCGAGGGCCGCCTTTTCATGGGCGAGCTGGTCGCGCTGGGAGGCGATGTCGGCGATGCGCTTCTCATGATCCGCGACGACGTCGCCGATAATCCGGTCGCGCTCGGACAGGACGGAAGCGAGCTGCTCCCTCAGATCGTCGCGCTCCTTGGCGTATTCGTTGGCCTTGGCGACGATCTGGGCTTTTTCCGAATTCTGCTGCTCGCGCTCGGTTCTGACGGCCTTTAGCTGCTCCAGGAGATTTTCAAAGTCGTCTCGGGACACGCTGCCCTCCGGCTGCGAAACGGTTTCGTCGGTCATACCACCGCCTCCTTGAAGCTGATAATTCTGATGCGGGCGCGCAGTTTGGCGCGAAATTCGTCAGTAGCGCCTCGGCCTCGAAAGCGCTCGCCAACCCAATCCATCAATACGGTTAATTTTTCGATTACGCAAAAAACGTCTTTTTATGAGACGGCTTAGCTGTTTCGAACCGCCGCCCCGCCGCTCAGCGTCCCTGTCCCTGAAGACGCTGCAGGGCGGCGGCGCAATCGCGCGGGGCGGAGAGGCAGCGATCGCGCGCGGCGGCGACCAGCGCGTCCGCGCCGGCCTGCGCCAAATCCCGCGCGCTTTCCTCGATCTGCGGGCGGCGCGGCGGCTTCGGCGCCGCGACTCGCCCGCGCGCTCCCGCCGGCGCCTGCACGGAATCCGGTCCGTCGGCGCCGCGCCATTCCAGGGCGGCGATGACGAGCGCGATGCAGACCAGACACTTGAGCAGAAAAAGCACAGGCGGCTCCGTTTCTCTCCCCGCTTTTCGCGCGCCGAGGTTGCATGGAAGTAAACGCGGCCCACCCGGTTTCTGCGCTTCGCCGAAACCAAACGCAAACCATCGCGCCTCGGCATGACCGAAAATGACAGGTCCTGTCGACCGCTTAGCAGTCACTTAAGATAGGTCTGCGAGGCTCGTCGCGATCAGGAGCGTATGCTTTGAGTACCACAGTTTCTTTCGACCGCTCGGCGACATGGATCGACTGCCTCGTCCATGAAAGCGTGTTGGGACGTCCGCTCGACACGGCGCGACACCGCTGTTTCATTCTGCCGCGGATCGTTGTGGCGGCCAGCATGCTGCTCGGCGCGCCGGTCTGGCTCTTCCTTTACGGCGCCCCGACGGCCACCGAGTTCCTGATTTTCGCTCTCGCGCAGATGCCGCTCGTTTCCGTGGCGATTCTCGCTCGCACCGGCAAGCTGCGCACGGCGCAGAGCGTGTCGATTTTCGGCTGGCTGGCGATGGCCGTCGCGATCCACGCCTTCACCAAAGGCTATGAGACGATCTCGATCACGCTGCTGACGATCGCGCTCGTGGAGGCGGCGCTGACGCCCGAGATCGTAATGATCTTCGTCATCGAGGCGGCGACCATCGACCTCATCGCGCTTACTGCCGGCGTCGACGTGTCGGACGCCAATCTTTCCTCGCTCAGGGGCTCCGCTTCTCTGGCGATTCTCGCGGCGCCGCTCCTCCTGTACATCGCCTTTCTGGCCATTTGCGCGATTCGGGCGGAGAACACGCGCACGCTCGTCGACTCGGCCAATGCCCGCGACCTGCGCCTTCTGACCGACGCCATCGGCGACATCGTCCTGCATCTCGACCGCACGGGCGCCGTGGCCACCATCATCGGCGACACCCACAAGGTCTATGGCCTCGACCGTCGCGACATCATCGGCCGCGGCTTTTTCCAGCGCGTCCACATCGCAGATCGCCCTGCTTTCCTCAAGCTGGTCTCCGACGCCTTCGAGCGGGACGCGCCGCTCACGGCGCTGCTTCGCGTGCAGGTCAGCCTCGCGCCTTCGCCCACGGGGAAATATGCCGAGCCGATCTTCAACTATTTCGACGCGCGCATGTGCCTCGCCCAGCCCGTGGTCGACGAGTTGAGCGGGCAGGCCGTCGAGTCGTTCCGGCCCGTGGTCTGCATCCTCCGCGACGTCACCGCCGAGAAGCGCGCCGACGAGGCGATCGCGGCCGCGCGCGCGGAGAGCGAGCGGGCGACCGCGAGCAAGACGCGCTTTTTGGCCAATGTGAGCCACGAGCTGCGCACGCCGCTCAACGCCATTATCGGCTTCTCGGAGATGCTGGCCAATCCGGAGCTCGCGCCGACCGATCCGGCGAAGCAGCGCGAATACGCGCAGATCATCAGCAATTCCGGTCACCATCTGCTTGAGGTCGTCAACACGATCCTCGACATGTCGAAGATCGAATCGGGCTCGATGCAGATCTTCCCCGAGCCCTTCTCGCTTCCCACCCTCATCGACCAGTGCTGCGACATGGTGCAGCTCAAAGCCGACGAGGGCGGGGTGAATCTTCTGCGCGACTATCGCCGGGACACCGACGAGCTCGTGGCGGACAAGCGCGCCTGCAAACAGATCCTGCTCAACCTTCTGTCGAACGCGGTGAAATTCACGCCGGCCGGCGGCAAGGTGCGTGTCGTGATCGCGCCCGAGGGCAATCTCATGGCCGTGACGGTGGCCGATACGGGCATCGGCATCGCGGCCAACGATCTCACGCGGCTCGGCGATCCCTTTTTCCAGGCCAGCGCCTCTCACGACCGCGCCTATGAAGGCACGGGCCTCGGCCTTTCCGTGGTGCGCGGCCTGATCGGTCTCCATGGCGGCGCCATCACGATCGAGAGCATGCCGAAGAAAGGAACTTCGGTCACGATCCGCCTGCCGCTCGATTGCCGCGCGCCGGCGCTTGGAACAAGCGTCTCGGCCAAGATTGAAACGATTCCGCGTCTGAGCGCCGCGACCGGCGGCGATATCGGCCAGACGACCGGCCAGTTGAATGAAACTGCAAAAGAGACGGTGAAGAAAATTGCGTGACGCATCGCTCCGGGCCTCCGATTTCGACGACTTCCCCGACGATCGCCCCCCGGCGCGTCGCCGCGGCCCCGCCGCTCAGCCGGCCCCCACGCCGCCGCGCACGGCCAAAAGGAAGCCCTCCGTGCTGGCGCGCGTTTTCGCGCCTCAGCGGATGGGCATGATGCTGCTGCTCGGCATCGGCGGACTCGCCTTTGTCGGCGTGCCGATGAACGCCCTCTTCCTGCAGGACGGCCGCCATCCGGCGCCGCTTTTCTCCGCCCGCGCCCTCGCGCCGCAGAAGGACGCGGACGCGCCGGCGGCGCTGGAGCGGGCCGATCGGCCGGAAACGGCCCGCATCGAGACGCAGCCCGCCAGAACGGAGATCGTCAGGCCGGAAATCGCGCCGCCCGTCGCCAAGCCGGGCAAGTCCGACGCCGTGGCCCTGAAGGCGTTGCTCTCCAGGCCCGACGCCGTCCCGGCGGCGAAGGCGGATAAAAGACGCGACGCCGCCGCCCGCGACCCGATCGCCGCCATGCTCGGCGAGCCGAAAGCCCCCACGAAGTCCAAGGCGCAAGCGCAGGCGCACGCCCAGACCCCGGCCAAAAGCGCGGCGCAAGCTCCCAGAAATCTGACACAGGCGCCCAAGGCCCAGAATCAGGCCCAGGCCCAGGGGCCGAGCGACAGCGTCGCGTCCGCCCAGCGCGCCCTGCAGCGACTCGGCTATGTCGTGAAGCCCGACGGCGTCGTGAGCGCCGGCACAAAGCAGGCGATCGAGAAGTTCGAGCGCGAGAACGGCCTGCCGGCGAAGGGCGAACTCACCCCCAAGATTGTCAGGCTGCTTGCGACGCGCGCGGCCGCCCCGCGCCAGTAAACAGGCTTAGACCGGAGGCGCGTTTCGCCCTAGATTAGCCCGATGCGTCTCCGATCCGATATTTTCGCGGCAGCGCTCATTCGCCGCGCTGAAACGCAGGGAGCCGTCGCCATGTTGCGGCGGCGCGGGGCGGCCGAAGCGGGCGCCCTCTTTATCAAGCTGGATCGCCTCGACGGACGCGCCGCCGTTTACGGCCCCGCCCCCCAAAGCGAGGAGACGCCCGAAGGCGTCGACCGGCTCTTCTCCAAGGTTCACAAGGGCGACTGGGTCGAGCCCGCCGAGGCCGAGGCCCGCCTCAAACGCGAAATCATGTTCGACCCCGATCTGTGGATCGTCGAAATCGAGGACAGGGAAGGCCGGGTCTTCGTCGATCTCGCGGCGTAAGGCGACGCGCGCTCCCTCTCCCCGCAAGGGCCCCCGCTATGCGGGGAGAGCGTTGGGCGCTTGGCTTTCCCGATCAGGCCTTCAGCCTGCCGGGAATGACACATGGGTTCTCGAAAATCAGGCCGACTGATCGATCTTACGAACGGGCTCCGCCGCAATCCGCGTCGTCGCGCGCCGCCAGCCCGGCCCGCCCGCCAGCACGTCGTCGCGCGTCAGACGCCGCTGCGCATCGCGCTCCGCCCGCATCGCGCCGGCGGCGGCTGAAACGATCTGCATCGCGGCGCGCTGCGGCGTCGAGCGCACCAGCGCGACCAGCGCGCGCACGCGGTCCGTGTCGTGCGAGATCGCTGGATCGGCGCAAAGGAAAATGCGAATCGCCGCCTCCGGATCGATCCCGAGCGCGGCCAGCGCCAAAGCGAGCGCCTCACCGCCGCTGTCCGACACGATGGCTCTGGCGCGCTCCTTGCGGCATTCCAGAGCGTCGGCGAGCAGGGTCGCCATCGCATCGCGGTCCCGCCGCGCGGCCGCGTTTTCGAGCCGCCGGGAAAAGATCATGTCGGCCCGAGCGGTCTCGCTCAGCCCGCCCGACAGCGCGCGGCGGCAGGCGTTGAGGATGATGCCGGTCCGCTCCAGCCCCGAGGCGGCAAGGAAGAGCGCCTCCGGCTCTATGGCGCGATCGTCGCGGTCGAGCAGGATGCGCGCGAGGGTCAGGTCGTCTCGCGCCGCCTGAACCAGCGCCCGGCGCGCGGCCGCGTCGAGATGCGCCGACCAGTTCGCGGCAAGCGCGCGCAGCACTTCCGGCTCCCCGCGCTGTGCGAGCGCGTCCACGACCTCGCGATCGAGATCCTTGCGCTTCGCGAGGGCGCAAGCGAGCGCCGGAGACCCTTGCTGCGCGGCCGCGAGCATTCCGGCCCGCGGCAGTTCCGGGGAGAATTCAATCGCGAGCTCCGCGCAAGCGCCGCCCTTCTCCAGGAGACGAGGAAAAATTGCGGGCGGCGTTTCGGGATGAAAACAAAGCGGCCGCGCGATGCGCGCGACGGATTCCGCGTCGACAATGCCGATCAGGCCGAGCGCAAGCCGCTCGAACTGCTTAATGTCGCCGACCGGATGCGCGGGTCTTTCGACGAACTGGTCGACAATGGCCCGCAGAAGCGAGGCGTCGACGATTCGCCGCTGACTCTTCTCTGTTTGCATTGACGCGCTACTCACTCAAACGCTTACGCGATCTTGGCTTTCAAATTAGCATGAGGACGTTGACGGAACATTAACCCTCGCGGACCCCTAATCGAAGTAACGGTCGATTCACTTTTGGCCGCAGCCGTTGCGAGGGGTCGAAAATGGGGGAGGTTGTCGCCTTCCGGAGACGCGAGAAAAGCTCGCGCGACGAGGGCGCGCCGTCAGTCGGCGACGCGCAGATCCTTTTCTTCCTCGGCGTGCGCTATGCGCGCATGGATGCGCCGCTGGACGCAGGCGAGACGCTCTCGCCAGATCGGGGCGAGGGACGCAGCCACGGTCAGGGACCGCGGGGCGGCAAGAAGCGAAAGGCCCGCGCGCGGGCGTAAACCGGCCGCCAGCCTGATCATTCGAGCTAGCTACGCCGTAGCCGTAGCGCAGGCCTTTTTTTCGCATTAATCTCCTAGCCGAGGTCATATTTTCGAGGCTTTGGAGTGAGCGACGCGACGCGCGCGGCGGAGCATGACGAGCCGGGGGGCTCCGCCCTCGCTTTACCGCTTGCGCCGCGCCTGCAAAAAGTCGCGCTCGCTTTGCAAGGCGCATATGCGCGCGAGGTCGAGCTTCGGCGTCCCTTTCTATGGCGCGCGGTCGCCGCCGGAGCGGGCGTCGTCCTCTATTTCGCGGCGGAACGCGAGCCCTCTCTCCCTCTCGCCTTCGGCGCGGTCGCCGTCATCGCCCTGCTCGCTTTCCTCACAAGGCGCCATGCGCGCGCCTATGCGTTATTCCTTGCGCTCGCTTTCGTCGCCGCCGGCTTCGCCTCTGCCGCATGGCGCGCGGCGCGCGTCGCCGCGCCCATCCTGCCGCGAACCGGCGTCGGCGACCTCACGGGCTTCGTCGAGGAGATCGACCTTCGGCCGACGGGCGCGCGCTTCATCCTTCGCGTCGCCAGCGCCGAGGGACTGCCGGGCGATGTTGTTCCTGCGCGCGTACGGCTGACGATCCGGAGCGAACCGGGTTTCGAGGCGGGCGATTTCATCGCGCTCAAGGCGCGGTTGACGCCGCCGGCCCGCGCGGCGTTGCCCGGCGGCTACGACTTCGCGCGTGACGCTTATTTCGCGCGGCTCGGCGGCGTCGGCAAAGCGCTCGGGCGCATTGAGACGATGCCGCCTCCCGATCCCGCGCCGCTGTCGCTGCGCTTCTTCGCGTCGGTCGATCGCGCGCGAAACGCGCTCGCGTCGCGTGTCTACAAAACCGTCGACGGCGACGCGGGCGCCATCGCCGCCGCCATGGTGACAGGCAAGCGCGAATATCTATCCGAAAACGCCAAAGATCTCATCCGCCGCGCCGGCATTTTTCACATCGTCACCATCTCCGGCATGCAGATGACGCTCGTCGCCGGCATCTTCTTCGTCGGATTGCGGCGACTGATGGCGGCGTCGCAGATTCTGGCCCTGAACTATCCGATCAAGAAGTGGGCGGCGGCGCTCGCGATTGTCGGCGCCGTTCTCTACGACATCGGCACGGGGTCGCGCGTCGGCACGGAGCGGGCGCTGGTCATGACGCTCATCATGCTCGCCGCAACGCTCTTCGACCGTCCGTCATTATCGATGCGCAATCTGGCGCTCGCCTTCTTCTTCGTCATCGTCTTTGAGCCGGAGGCGATTCTCGGCGCGAGTTTCCAGCTCTCATTCGCAGCAGTCGCCGCATTGATCGCCGTTTATGAATGGCGTGGCGACCATCTCGCGGAGGGCCGCGCGCAAGCGCGCGGGCCGGGCGTCGCGAGCCGCTTCTCCGAATGGCGCGAAGCGCTGCTCGAGCGGACGCTGCACGGGCCCGGCAGCGCCCTCGTCGCAACATTCTGCGCGACGTCCGCAACCGCCGCCTTCATGGCGAACGACTTTCACGAAATCAGCCCTTATGTGCTGATCGGCAATCCGCTCACGCTCGCCGTCATCGAATTTTTCGCGGTCCCCTGCGCTCTGATCGGCGCGGCGCTCTATCCCTTCGGCCTCGACGGCTTCGTCTGGCGCTATCTCGAAACGGGCATCCGCCTCGTGACCTGGCTTGCGGGGGCGATCGCGAATGCGCCAGGCGCAAGTCTCCATGTGCGCGCTTTTGCTTCCTGGGCCATCGTCTTTCTGGCGCTCGCCGTATTGTCCGCCGTGTTGTGGCGGAGCTGGACGCTACGGGCGACAGCGATACCGCTCGCGCTCATCGGGCTTCTCGGCGCGAGAAGCGGCCCCGGCTTCGACATCGCCGTGCCGGCGACGGGAGAGGCGGCCGCCTTGCGGGCGCCCTCGGGCGCGCTGATGCTGCTTGGAAAGAAACCGAGCGCCTTCGCCGCCGAGCAATGGCTGCGCGCGGACGCCGACCCGCGCGCAGCGTCTGAGGCGAAAGGCGACGTCGGCTGCGACGAACAGGGCTGCGTCGGGCGCGCCGTCGACGGCCGACTTGTCGCGCTCGTGGTTTCCCGCGCGGCCTTCCTCGAAGACTGCGCCCGCGCCTCCATCGTCATCACGCCTCTGCGAGCGCCCGAGGGCTGCGCGGCGCCGATCGTCATAGACCGCCGGAAACTCGCTGAAACCGGCGCCGTTTCATTGCGCTTAAGGAAGGACGGCGCGGTCGCCTGGACCGCCGCGCGCGGGATCGACGAAGACCGGCCCTGGTCGCCGCGGCCGAAGCAGAAGGAGAAGCGGCCGGCGCTCCCCGAGGAGGACGAGGGAGAAGACGCCGAACGAGCCGAACCTTTGGATTAAGCCCCTCCGACCGCGTCGCCGCGTCAGCGAATGCGCCACGCCATTCCAGTCAGACGGCGGCGCCACGATCGGACGAGTCCCAAAAAGACCTGCGCTGCCCGACATGTCCCTCTTGCATGAGGGCGTCGCCAGGCTTCGTCACAACGTCAATATTTACGCAACAGGCTCACGAGCTTTCCTTGGATGCGCACCTTGTCGGGCCCGAATATGCGAGTCTCATAGGCCGGATTCGCCGCCTCCAGCGCGATCGACGCGCCGCGCTTGCGCAGCCGCTTGAGCGTCGCCTCTTCGTCCTCGATCAAGGCGACGACGATGTCGCCCGTGTCGGCGTAATCCTGCTTTTTAATGACGACCGTGTCGCCGTCGAGAATTCCCGCCTCGATCATCGAATCGCCGCGTACCTCCAGCGCGAAATGCTCGCCGGTGGAAAGCAGGTCGGGCGGCAGGTTGATTGTATGGCTACGGCTCTGAATCGCGGATATCGGCGTGCCCGCGGCGATGCGGCCCATCACGGGGATCGCAACCTGCTGGCTCGCCTCCTCTTCGCCCCGTTCGTGCAGCGGACGGACGCGGCCAAGATTTCCCTGGATAACGGAAGGCGCGAATTTGCCGGGGCGCGCCCCGCCGCCGCGCGGCGTCGCCGACTCGGGCAATCGCAGGACTTCCAACGCCCGCGCGCGATTGGGAAGCCGCCGGATGAAGCCCCTCTCTTCGAGAGCCAGTATGAGACGGTGAATGCCGGATTTCGATCTCAGGTCGAGCGCGTCCTTCATCTCGTCGAAAGAAGGCGGAACGCCGGACTCCTTGAGCCGCTCATGGATGAAACGCAGCAGATCGCTCTGCTTTTTCGTCAGCATAATCTGCCCCCTGGCACGCCGCTCGCTACAAACAAATCATGAACATTTATAGACGTTCGCTGTGCGTTCTGCAAGCCTTATCGCGGGCATGGTTAAAAGAAGCTTATGGATGCGGTCCCGGCGCGTAGGATTGAGCGGCGGCCGGACTTTCCGGCGGCGCGCCAGGCGCCGGCGTATGCGGCGAGGGCCCGGTCGCCCGCCAGCTGATCCGCCAATCATTCAACAGGTCGCCTGTGCGCTCCGCTTCGTAGACAAGCTCATAGAGTTCGAGATCCTGCTCGATGAAGCGTTCCAGGCGGCGCCGCTGCTTGCTGGTCAGATTGAAACGGGACACGCTGACATTATGCGGCTCGATGACATGCGGCGAGCCGAGCGTGACCCGAATATATTCCTGGAGCACGTAGTTTTTGGCGACGGTCATGATCGCGTGCCCCGCCGAAATATATTGCAAAAGGACGGCGGAGACCGATCGGGCCGGCTGTCTGGCGACCTGAAGAAAATGGGCTTGGAGATTGCTCTCTCCTTCGCGCTCTTTCATGTCGAGATAATCGTCGAAGGTGCGAATATCGCGGGAATGTTCGGCGTAGCTGTGCTCGACGATGTTCTTGAACGACGAGATTTCGCGCTCGACCGGATCGCGGATGATCGTGAACATGAAGAACTTTCGCTCGCCCATGAGGTTCATGATCTCTCGCGCCGGAAGGTGAGCGGAAAGATATTTCCATCGAAAGGCGTAGAAGGGATCGTCCGGATTCCGGATGCGGATGAAGTCTTCGCCTGTGCCGAGGCGCATGCAACTCTCGTCCCCGAAGACATTGCGGAAATAATAGTCAACGGACATGCCGCCCGTGCGCGGAATGTGGCAGTGAACGATCGGCACATTTTCGATGCCGGCCAAAACCATCCGAAATCCGCTCATATCCGACGACGCCTCCGTCCGTGGCTCACCCGCTTTTCCGCGAGCAAAATCCGACTCAATCGCCGCCGCGCGGAGCCCAAACACGGCGCGCCCCTGCGAAGACGAATCCACCACGGAAGCGGATGAGACGGAAATCCGGATCTGCGGCAAAACGCCTGCCGCCTAAGGTCAAGGATAACAAATTCACATGCTATATCAATAACTAGATCGAGACGCTCACCGCGAAATGACCGCCGCAGGCGCGGGCAATGGTCGCAAAGGAGCGAGGCGATGAGGCGCGCTCCTTTGCGTCGCTGACAACGAAAAAGCCGCCTCTTCCCTTCGAAAGCGGCGGCTGTGAAACGCGGTCCAACCCGGAGGCTTATTTTTTGACGCCCAGCGCCCTCTTGATGGAAGCAGTGGGGCTGTCGTCCGGAGCCAGCGCCGACATTTCGCGGCGATCATCCGGCGCGAGCGATTGGGCGACGCTGGTTGTCTCAGCCTCGCGCGTCTGCGCGGCGGCCTTGGCGGCGACCATCGTCACCACCGGCGACTTCGCGGCGAGCTGCGTCGCCTTGGCGCCCGCCTTCACGGGCCTTTCGTCCAGCGCGATTTCGACCGGGGCCGTCAGGGCCTCGGGGCGGCTCGTCTCGGCGACGTGGGCCAGGAAACTCGGATGCATTCCGCCATCCTGATAGACGACGCGAACCGGCTTCACCGTTTCGGCGAGTTGGGCGATCTTTTCCTCGTCCTTCGACGCCTTGGCGGAGACGCTCGCGATCAGCTCGGGGTCGTGTTTCAAGGGCGGGCAGGCTGAGAGCGGATCCATATGGCCGCTCGCCTGCGCGTTGAAGACGTAGCGGCGACCGCAGAAAGCCACGGCCGGCTCTTCTTTCGTCACCTCGAAATGATCGTTGCCCTCCTTCAGATTTTTCCAGAACGCGATATTCGGATCAAGCCGATGCTTGGCGAGGTTCTCGGCCGTCATCCGGAAAGGATAGGACTGCATCTGGATCGCGCGCTGCCCGCCATTGAAGGCGGAGCGGGCGATGGCGTAGATCTCCGCGATCTGCGCGTCCGTCATCGAGAAGCAGCCGGCCGACGAGCAGGCGCCGTGCACCATGATGGTGCCGCCCGAATGACCCAGCGCGCGATCGAGCTGGTTCGGGTAGCCGACATTGAAGGAGAGATAATAGGCGGAGTTGGGGTTCATCTGCGCCGGGGTGATCGAATAGAAGCCCTCCGGCACCTGGCGGTCGCCTTCGTGCGTCTTTGGCCCGAGCTGGCCCGACCAGCGGCACATGGGGAAGGTCTTGAGGTGGACGTATTTGCCCTCCCCGTTCATCTTCCAGATTTCGAACTCGGCCTCTTTCTTATAGGCGCGGATCAGCATCGGCGACTCTTTGGTCGTGCCGATCTGAGCCATCTTCGCCAGCGTTTCGGGAGGGACGGGCGCCAGCGCGCGCTGAGTGACGCCGCTGTCCTGGCAAGCGGCGAGAGAAAGCGCAGCGAGAGCGGCGGCCGCCGCGGCCGGCTTCAAGACCCAGTACTTCATGCGCTCAGCTCTCCTCTGCGCCCCGGCGCCCGCGCACATATACGCAACTGTGGCAAATCTAACACAGTCGCGTAACCCAATCCTTACCAGCGGGACTCCCGCCATCTCCGCCGCGTAGCAGCTAACGCCGAGATTTGGACCAGAAAGTGTTCGTGGCGCCATGAACGCGCCCGATTTCGAGGCAGCGCCGGCGATTTAAGCCTTCGTGTCGATCTTCCGGCCCATATTGAGAAACTTTTCGGCGCGCTGGGCGCGGAGCTG
The DNA here is from genome assembly GCF_052186135.1 of Methylocystis sp. JAN1. GTDB lineage: Bacteria > Pseudomonadota > Alphaproteobacteria > Rhizobiales > Beijerinckiaceae > Methylocystis. The sequence continues at coordinate 3,187,924 of NZ_CP181499.1, forward strand.
CTCGCGGGAGAGATTTGTCAGACGGGACAGCTCGCCGGAGACGGCTTCGCCCACCGAAGCGATGGCCGCCGCGGGATCGCGATGGGCGCCGCCGGCGGGCTCGGAGACGATCACGTCGATGATCCCGAATTTCAGCAGGTCCTGCGCGGTGATCTTCATACTGGTCGCGGCGTCCTGCGCCTTGGCCGAATCGCGCCAGAGGATGGAGGCCGAGGCCTCCGGCGAGGCGACGGTATAGACCGCGTGCTCCAGCATCAGCACTTTGTTGGCCGCGGCGATGGCGATGGCGCCGCCGGAGCCGCCCTCGCCCACGACCACCGCGACATTCGGCACGCCGAGGGAAAGAGAGGCGTCGGTCGAGCGGGCGATGGCTTCCGCTTGGCCGCGCTCCTCCGCGTCGATGCCCGGAAAGGCGCCGGCGGTGTCGACCAGAGAGATGACAGGCAGGCCGAAACGGTCGGCGAGCTCCATGAGGCGCACCGCCTTGCGATAGCCCTCCGGGCGGGCCATGCCGAAATTGTGATGGAGCCGGCTCGCCGTATCGGAGCCTTTCTCCTGCCCGATGATGCAGATCGGCTCGCCCTTGAAGCGGCCGAAGCCGCCCACAATGGCCGAATCCTCGCCGAAGAGTCGGTCGCCGGCGAGCGGCGTGAATTCCGCGACGAGCTGCGCGACATAATCCGAGAAATGCGGCCGCTGCGGGTGGCGCGCGACCTGAATCTTCTGCCAGGGCGTGAGGCCGGCGTAGAGGTCGGCGAGCGCCTTGGCCGCCTTGGCCTCGAGCTTGGAAAGCTCTTCGGCGATCGAGACGCCCTCGCCTTTCTCGGCCAGCGCCCGCAGCTCCTCCACTTTGGTTTCGAGTTCGGCGACGGGCTTTTCGAAGTCGAGATAGGAGCGCATGTGCTGGCGTGTTTCCTGGCGAAATCAGACGGCGCCCGGCGGCCTCACGGGCGCGCGGAACCTCGCTGCAACCGGGCCGGAAGTCAAGGAAGCGAAGCGTCGCGCCGGCAGGATTTTCAACGCCGCCCCCGAGCGTGTAAAACGCTCCGAAAAAGGAGCGTTGCGCTTGAGCCCGACACGCCAGCCCGCCAGCCGCTTCGTCGCCGCGCGCGACGGCCTGCGCCTCCACTACCTCGACTACCCCTGTCCCGAACCGTCGCGCCTGCCGCTCGTCTGCCTGCCGGGACTCGCGCGCACGGCAGACGACTTTTGCCTCGTCGCCGAGGCGGCGCAGCGGTCGGGCCGGCGCGTGCTCGCGCTCGATTATCGCGGACGCGGCCGCTCCGAATGGGACAAGGATTGGCGTCATTACGATCCGGACGTCGAGGAGGACGACATTTTCGTCGTCCTCGGCGACGCCGCCGTCTCCGAAGCGGTCTTCTTCGGCACGTCGCGCGGCGGCCTCCACACGATGCGCATCGCGCCCGACCGACCGGGCGTGATCCGCGCAGCGGTGCTGAACGACATTGGCCCGGTGATCGAGAAGAGCGGGCTTTTGCGCATCAAGGCTTATGTCGGCAAGATGCCGCCGCTGCAAAAAATGAGCGACGCCGCCGCGCTGATGCGCTTTGCGATGAGCGCGAACTTTCCCGCCGTCACGCCCGAACAGTTCGAGATGTTCGCGCGCCAGACATTTGAGGAAAAGGACGGCAAGGTGGAGCTGCGCTACGATCCCGAGCTCAATCACACGCTGGACGACATCGACCCGGAGGCCGAGATCGCGGATTTCTGGGAGCCCTTCGCCGCCTTGTCGGCGGTCCCCATCCTCGCCATTCGCGGCGAGACGTCGGACATTCTGTCGATCGACGTGTTCAACGAAATGGCGCGCAAGGCGCCGATGCTCGAGCAATACACCGTCCCGGGACAGGGTCATGCGCCCCTGCTCCTCGATCAGGCGACGATCGACCGCGTGATGGTTTTCCTGAACGCGCAAGTTTGAGCGCGACAGCGTCCTGATCATGCGCGCGCGGGCGGAGAATTGCGCCGCTCGCAGGCCCTTGCCTTACGCCTTGATTAGGGAATAAGCTTAGGAACGATCAAGGTTTTTTTAATTCGACTTTTTGGAGAATTCGCCGATGTTTTTCTTGAAGCTCACGCGCTCTCGAACCCCTCGCGCCAGCGCGCTCGTCGCGCTTCTCGTCGCGGCCCCGGCCGCGTCGTCGGATGCGCATGCGCGCCATCTGCATCATGCGCCCGTCCCTCACGTTAATGCGCCCGCGCCTCACAGGCTGGCCGCGGACGACGCGCCCGCGCCGCCGGCCCCCGCGCCATCGCAGGCGCCCCTCGCCGCTAACGACGTTTCATGGCTGTTCCCGCCGCCGAAGAACGCCGCCGATCTCGACAATACGATCGCCGTCGCCGATCTGACCATTCCCGATCCGAAAGACCCGGCGAAGCGCGAACCGGTCTGGCCCGCGACGGCCTTCGCCCAGTTTATCGCCAATGCGGAAAGCCCGGCGGCGACGGTCGGGAGCCACCACATCAAACTCCCCGCCGACGCCCATGACATCAAGGCCTGGCGTGTCGCCGGCCTGCGCATCGACCCCGGCGCGCCCGGATTGACGAGCGAGATCATCGCGCAGTTCGGCCAATCCCCGCAATTGCGCTTCATCGTCCAGCCCGTGACGCGCAAGCCGGATGGCGGGGTCCAGGTCCACGATGTGACGGCGCATGTGATTTACACTTTCGCCGCCGGCGCCGACGCGCCCGCGCAGCCCGGCTGCTCGCCGCGCCCCAAGCCCGACCTGGAGGCCTTCCGCAAGCTGGCGCGCGACTTCGCGACGCTACGCGACGACCTCGCCGAGGGGAAGTTCGGCGGCGCCAAGATCGCGACGGCCGGCAAGCCCCTCGGCGTGCATCCGGGACTGGCCGACAAACGGTCGGCGGCGCCGTTGAAGAACGCGCTCGTCGAGGTGCTGGAGCGCCATCTTTCCGGCGACAAGCTCACCGCCATGGCGGTGATGGGGCTCGACGCCGGCGCCCCCGAGCCGTGGATCTTCCTGGCGATGGCTCCGGTTCCCCCGGGCGTGGTTCCCACCCTGCCGAATGGCGGGTTCATTCCGGTGCGGAGCCCTGCTTTGGACGGCAAGCAATTCGCTGAAGCGCTCGCCGTGCTGGAGACGCCGCATCAGGTCATGCCGACGCCGGCGCCGAACAATCTCAATCCCGTCACCTGCAGGCACGCCGCCCTGCCCTCGAGCGAAGCGGCCCTGCCCGTCGCGGAGCGAAAGGGCCTGGCGACCGCCGCGCTCTTCGACATGGGCGACGCGACGGTGAGCGACCCTGCGAAAATCGCCAAGATAAAGGAGACCGTCGAGCTCGTCGCCAACGCCGATCGCAGCCACTTCTTCAACACGGACTGCGTCAGTTGCCACACGGACACGCGCCGCACGCTGGACCTCGTAAAAGGCGCATCTATCCCCGGCGTCGATCCCGCCGTGCTGCCGAAGGAAAAGTGGAACGTGCGCAACTTCGGGTGGTTCCCCTCCTTTTTTCGTGGGACGGTCGAACCTACCGCGACCCGCCGCGCGGCTTCCGAGACGGAGGCGGTCGTTAAATTCATCAACGACAACGGGCTGTCGAAGCCCTGAGCCTTCAAGGTCATGATCGGGTCATCCTTTTCCCAGGATTAAAAACCCGAAGACGGCGACAAAAAACAGGACGCCGGCGACGATGAGCGCGTTGGACGCCTCCCAAAGCGTGTCGTGGAGCAAATCGACGACGAGTTGAACATTTGCGATCGGCGGCAAAATCATGACCGCCCCTCTCTCGCGCTCGACACGGAAAGGCCCGCCGCGTCCGCTCGCATCTGATAACCGTCGTTCATAATCAGATCGACGAGCGCTCTGGCGGAATCTTCCCAGCTGTAGGCGGGCGTTCGCGTCTTCGATGCCGGCGTGCGCAAGCGTCGCTCGATCTTTTCCGCAAGATCGTCGGAATCCAGAAGTTTGAAATAATCTACCTGGCCGCCGCCGATTTCACGAAACACGGGCAAGTCCGAAGCGATGACCGGCAGGCCCTCTCCTCCGGCTTCGACAAGCGGCAGCCCGAAGCCTTCGATCGCGGACGGAAAGACGAGCGCGGCGGCGCGCTCATAGCAGCGGCGCAAATCCGCGTCGCTCGCTTTGTCGAGCCACAAAAGACGGCGCCCATATTCAGGATGGCGACGGATGCGCCGCGCGAGCGCATCGCTCTGCCATCCTGCCCGCCCGACGATCACGTAGCGAAGATCGACGCCCGAATTCCATAGCCGATCGAAAGCGTCGAGCGCGACGGGATAGGCTTTTCGGGGTTCGAGCGAGCCTACGCTCAGGAAATAAGGCGTTTCGCTCGCGGTGAAGGCCTCTACCGTGTGCGAAACCGGGCGCATATCTTCGTTGGCGAAATCCGCGCCGAGCCGCCACCAGCCGATGCGAAGGCCGGGTTTGACGACGAGCGAATTGCGCGACGTAAACTCGACGAAGTCCTTCGCGACGCTTTTGGAGATGCAAGCCACCGCGTCGCTCGCGAGCACGAACGTCTCGAACCATTCGCTGAAAGTTTCCGCCATTTTCGGGGGCACGGACAGCGGATGCATCAAGGGGATGATATCGTAAACGACGGTGACGAGCCGTCCGCCCGCGGCCTCGAGTTTCTGAACGATCGGCAGATAATCCGCCGTCAGACCCCAGCACGCGTCCAGCAATACGAGCGTGTCGCCCGCCGTGAACTCGATCGATCGCGGCGCGGTGGGGTGATCGTAGTAAGGAATGACGACGCCGTCCTGAATGACGACCGGCAAGGCGAAGGGAGATGCGATCGCCCGTTTGGCGATCTCGCGAACGACGCGCTGAATTCCCGTATTCCCTCCAAATCTCGCGGTAGGCGTGACATCGATGAAAATGCGCCGTGAGGCGAGCGACAACGACAGTTCCAGCGCCGCGTCGTTCGAAAGGGGCGGACGGCGCACGATGCTCGAGCGCCTCCGCCGTCTCTCCCCGTCATGCAGGAACGAAAGGCCCAGCATGCGGGTGACTGTCCAGTAAAGCTCCCGCAATCGCAGATAGGCGAAGGTAGTGATGGGATCGACGGAATCCTCGATCTGCCGTCGACGCATTTCGACGTTTTCTCGCTGCGCCTGCGCGGCCAGATAGTGCGTCACCTTCGTTTCGTAGGCGCTCGGCGTCTCCATATCCTTCCCCTTCGAGAACGAACCGCCATCCGGACGGACGACTGTCTTCGTCCCCGGCGCGGCATTGAGTTTTGGCGAGAACAGATTGAACGGGCGCGGCGGTCTGCGGCGCTTGCGATCGACGCGATCAGCTTTTCGGCGCGCAGGCGTCCGTCTTGGTCGCGCTCCCGAAGGGCGCGCCGCACGAGCGCCCCGCGCCTTGGCCGCTCCCGTGCGACGCCCGCGCCAAGAGGGCGAAACCGGGCGCGAGCGCGGGGCGCATGGGTTTGCCGCGATGCGGCCATTCGGACGGCTCGACGAATGAGACTCTACGGGTCATCGCGACTCCCTGCGTGTGATTTTTTCCCACGCAAATTAAATGCGTGGGAATTTTTCTCACGTCAAGCCGCACGTGGGATTGTGTCCCACTTTTTTTCGCGCTACGGACTTCCATGGCCGACGCCAATGAAGAGGGCCCTCCCGACGCCGCGCGCCTCCAGCAGCCGATCGCCCGGCTGCTGCGGCCGCTCGTTCGCCTTTTCATCAGTTGCGGAACGACCTTCCCCGCGCTGTGCGACCTGCTTCGGGAGCTTTACGTCAATGTGGCGGTCCACGACTTCGCCCTGCCCGATAAGGAGCAGACGGACAGCCGGATCAGCCTTTTGACGGGCATCCACCGCAAGGAAGTCCGCCGCCTGAGAAGCGCCGGGGCTCCGGTTCGAATGGTCCCGGCCGCCGTCTCGCGCACCACTCAGATCGTCGCTCTCTGGATGGCGGATCCGCGTTTCACTGATGAAAACGGCGCGCCGGCCCCTTTGCGGCGCGTCGGGTCCGAGGGGGAAGGCCCGACCTTCGAGACCCTCGTCGAGGAAGTGACGCGCGACGTTCGGCCGCGCGCCGTGCTCGACGAATGGCTCGACCGCAGGATCGCGGAAATCGACGCAGAAGGAAGGGTCGTTCTCACGGAGGCTGCGATTGCGCCCAAACGCGGCGACGAGCGGCAGCTCTATTATTTCGGCAGGAACCTCCACGATCACATTGCGGCGGCCGTCGCGAACATCGCCTCGAACTCCTCGCCTTTCCTGGAGCGCGCGGTTCACTACGAGGGCCTCTCCGAGGATGCCGCGCGGCGCCTGGAGGCGCTGTCGCGCGAGCTGGCGATGAATGCGCTCCTCGCCGCGAACCGGGAAGCGCTGTCGCTCGAGAAAGACAGCGAAGACGGCGAATGGCGCTGGAATTTCGGCGTCTATGTGTACCGCGAGAAGGAGCCGCGGCGCGCGGACGACGAGGAGCCGCAGCCGTGAGTCTCGACCGCCGCCCGTCGCGCCGCCAATTCGGCGCGCTGCTCCTCGCCTTGCTGTCTTTTGCGTCGCGCCGCGCTTACGGCTCGGGAAGAAGTCCGAAGGACAATGGCCTTGGCGGCACCGGCTATGTTTCCCCCCTGCCCGATCCCGACAACGGGATCGGGGGCACGGGCGTCGTCGGCACGATACGGGGCTTCGGCAGCGTCATCGTCAATGGCCTTCACGTCTCTTATCCGTCCGAGGTGGAAATCACGGTCGACGGCATGGCGGCCGACGCCGCCTCCATGCGGATCGGACATGTCGCGTCGTTCGTCGCCACGCGCGAGGGCGGCAGGTTCACGACGAAGAAAATCCAGATCCTGCGCGAGGCGGTCGGCGCGATCGAAGCGATCTCCGGCAGAAAGATGCAGGTTCTGGGACAGAAGATCGAACTCGGCGGCAATGTGAAGAGCGATGGCCTTGTCGTCGGCCGGCATGTCGCGGTCAGCGGCTTGCGTATGCCGGACCAGACGATCGTCGCGAGCCTCGTCGAGCCGGTCGAGCCCGGCGTCTTGCAGGTCGTCGGGACGGTGACGAGAGCGAAGGACGGGCGGTTGCAGATCGGCGGCCAGCCGCTTTCGGGCGTTGCGGAATCGATGGTCGGACGTCGGATGGTCGCGCGCGGCGCGTTGAGCGGCGCGGCTCTCGACGTGTCGCATATCGCTGGCGACGCCTGGCTTCCGCGCGGTCCGACGCGCTTCCTTGCGGAGACCTATCTGGAAAGCCACGGCTCGACCGCGACGACCGCGAGCGGTCTCGATTTGCCGCAGACAGGCGACATGCGTTTTCAGGGAGTCGTCCGCGCCGTTATCGGCTTTGAGCTCTCCCCGGCCGGCGGATGGGCGATCCAGTCCTTCCGGACGACAGAGACGCTCGGCGCGCACGGCTCGGCGGGGGAGCGTCGGGGCGAGATCGAAACGCCCGGCGCGACGAATGGCGGCGGCGCGCCTGCGTCGGAAGGGAGCGGCGCGGGCCCGGGCTTCGGCGTTCCCGGCAATCTCGACGGCGCGCCCCAGCCCGGCGACTTCGGGCCGGGCGGCGGCTTCGGCCCTCCCGGTCTTCCGGGGCCGCACGGGTTTGGCGGTCGCGGCGGGTTTGGCGGTCCCGGCGGCCTGCCGCCAATGCCGCGGCGATGACCCGACAGGTCGCCTGCGCGCTATGGCGCGTAACCCTGCGCCTGGTTCACCCTTGATATCGCCTGCCCGACATTCACAGACGCGGCCGCCTGAGCTCGTTGAGCGTCGAGTTGCAGTTGCCGCACGCGATAGAGGTCGAAGGCGTTGATCTCGCCGAGCGCGAAGGATTTGCGCGAAAGATTGAACTGTTCGTTGGCGACCGCGAGGCGCTGCGCGGCGAGTCGCGCGGCTTTTTGCGCGGCGGCGAGATTGGCGCGCCCCGCTTTGACCTCCGCCAGCACGACGCGCCTCGCCTTTTCATATTCCGCCTTGGCGCGCGCCATCTCGGCCATCGCCTCGGCGCGGCGCGGCTCCTGACGGCCGTCCGTGGGCAAGGGGATGCGGATCCGCACGCCGACCGTCGTGGCGTTGGTCAACTGGTCTGTGATGGACTGCGAAGGGTCCGTCGAATATTGCCGATTATGCTCCTGGCGCCCGAAGACGCCGACATCCGGATTGTCGATCGGCGTCGCCTCCACGAGCTGCAACTGTGTTTCGGCCCGGCGCAAAGCGGCGAGGGGCGTGCGCAACGCGGGATGATTTTCAATATTGCCCGCGGGCTTCATCGTCTCGAGCGTTCCGTCTGGCGGCGCGCCGCCGGTGAGCGCGGCGTAGTTCACGCGCGCAATCTTCTCGGCGCCTTCCGCCTGCGCGAGTTCGGTCTCGGCGGCCAGCAATTCGTTCCTGGCGAGCAGCGCGTCGGCCTGCGCCGCGTCGCCGAGCTCGACGCGCCGCGTCATGTCGGCGCCGATCTCGCGCGCCATCGCCACGCGGCTCCGCGCCACGTCGACCTCGCGCGCGGCGTGCTGAGCGCTCCACCAGGCGTTGCGCAGCAGGCCCGCGACATCGAGGCGGCGCAGGGCGATCTTTTCCTCGATCTCGATCACCCCGCTCGAGACGGTCGCCTCCATGGCGTCGCGCTGACCCGGCAGCCAGAGCGGCAGCCCCGCCTCGACTTCGGTCTCGTTGTAGTTGCGCAGATTGCCGGCGACGGCGTTGCGCTGCGCGCCGCCGACATAGGGCGAGCCGGGCGAGATCGAACGCGTCGTCGCATAGCGCGCCGAGACCGCGCCGAACTGCGCTTCGAGCGCTTTGCTCTGCGCGTCGATCGCCACCGCCATGTCGAGATGGCGCGCGAGCACGTGGCCCAACGGCTTCTTGCCGCGCCTTTCGACAGGCCCCTCGCCGCCCTTCACGGAAACCGCGCCGCTTGTCTTCGGCGCGGCCGCGGCCGTCGCCGCGACAGCGCCGACCGAAAGCGCGAGGGCGAAAGCGCGCAGCCTCATGCCGAAGTCCGACGGCTGGCCAGGCGCGCGCGCCTAGCGCGAAGACGCCAGCCCGTGGCGCGATCGTAAAGGATCGGCAGAAGAATGAGCGTCAGCACGGTCGCGGAGATCAGGCCGCCGATCACGACGATCGCCAGCGGCCGCTGGATCTCGGCGCCGGGGCCTGTGGCGAAGAGAAAGGGGATGAGGCCGAAGGCGGCGATGGTCGCGGTGAGCATCACCGGCCGCATGCGACGGCGCGCGCCTTCGACCACCGCCTCGCGCGTCGTCCGGTTTCCCTCCGCCATGAGCTTATTGATGTAGGAGATCAGCACGACGCCATTGAGCACGGCGATGCCGATGAGGGCGATGAAACCGACGGATGCGGGAACGGAGAGAAATTCGCCCGACAGCCAAAGCCCGAGAACGCCGCCAATCGCCGCAAAAGGCACGTTGCAGAAGACGAGCGTCGCCTGAAGGGACGATCCGAAAGTGAAATAGAGAAGAATGAAGATCAGGGCGAGCGCGATCGGCACGACGACGGCGAGCCGCGCAGAGGCGCGCTGCTGGTTCTCGAACTGGCCGCCCCAATGATAGCTGTAGCCCCTCGGCGTCGTCACATGGCTGGTGACCGCCTTTTTCGCATCCTCGACGAAGCCGACGAGGTCGCGGCCCTCGACATTGGCGAGCACGGTTGCGAAGCGCCGCCCCTCCTCGCGAATGACCTGAATGGGTCCGTTCTCGACCTGCACCTCGGCGAGCTGTGATAGCTCCACGACCTTTCCGTCGTTCGAGACCATCGGCAGGCGCGCGAAATCGACAGAAGACCGGCGCGAGGTCTCCGAGCCGCGCACGACGAGCGGCGTGCGAATCGGGCCTTCGAGAACAATGCCGACCTGCTGCCCGTCGACCCAGACGCGCAGGGCGTCCTGGATCTCGCCGGCGTTGAGGCCGAAGCGGCCCGCCGCGAGACGATCCACGCGCGCCGTCAGATAGCGCATGCCGTCGTTTTGCAGGCCGAAGACGTCGCGGGCGCCGGGGATTTTCTTCAGCTCCGCCGCCACTTCCCGGGTGAGGCGGTTGAGCTCGTTGATGTCGTCGCCGAAAATTTTCACCACGACGTCGCCGCGCGCGCCGATGATCATCTCCTGCACGCGCATGTCGATCGGCTGCGAGAAGGCGTAGGAAATGCCGGGGATCTGGTCGAGCACCTTGCGGATCTCGCCCATCAACCAATCCATGCCGCGGCCACGCCATTCCTTCTCCGGGGCAAGCGTCAGAAAATTGTCGGTCTCGTTGAGGCCGACCGGATCGATCCCCAGTTCGTCCGCGCCGGCGCGGGCCATCATGCCCTTCACCTCCGGGACCTTCTCCATGATCTCGCGCTGAATGAGCCGGTCGGTCTCGGCGGCGACGGCGACGCTGATCGTTGGATGTTTGCGGATGGTGATGACAGGCGTTCCCTCGTTCATCACGGGCATGAAGGTCTGGCCGATGCGCGAATAGGCGACGCCCGCGAGCAGGAGCCCGGCGACGGCGACGCCCGCGACGGCCAGCGGCCGCGCCAACGCGCGCGCCAAGAGAGGCTCGTAGATTGCGGCGATTTTGCGCACCAGCCAGGGCTCGTCCGCATGGCCGGGACGGAGAATGGTCGCGCTCAGCGCCGGCACGACGGTGAGCGACAGGATGAGCGCCGAGCCCAGCGCGAAAGCGATCGTCAGCGCGACGGGCGCGAAGAGGCGCCCCTCCAGCCCCTCGAGCGAAAGCAGCGGCATGAAGACTGTGACGATGATGATGACGCCCGAGGCAAGCGGCGCGGCGACCTCGCTCGTGGCTTCAAGCGTCATGAAGACGCGGTCGGCAAGGCTTGCGTCATGCGACTCTCCCAGCCTGTGCTCGACATTCTCCACAACCACGACGGCGCAGTCTACGAGCAATCCGATGGCGATCGCGAGGCCGCCGAGCGACATGATGTTAGCGGAAAGGCCCCAGAGCCGCATGACGCCGAAGGTCGCGAGCGCCGCAAGCGGCAGAATGACGGACACGACCAGAGCCGCTCGGAGATTGCCCAGAAAGAGCGCGAGAAGAATGACGACAAGGACGATCGCCTCGATCAGCACCTTCTGCACGGTCCAGACCGCTTTCCCGATCAGCTCGCTGCGATCGTAGAAGATTTCGATCTTCGCCCCCTTGGGCAGGTTGAGCTCCAGCTCGGCGAGGCGCGTCTTCACCCCCGTAACCACCATGCGCGCATCGGCGCCGCGCAGGCCGAGCACCAGCCCCCAGACGGCTTCGTCCCGGCCGTTTCTGTTCACGACGCCGTTGCGGGCCAGCGAGCCGAAGCGCACCTCCGCCACGTCGCCGACACGCACGATGCCCGTGGCGCGGGCGGCGATGACGACCGAGCGTATGTCCTCCAGCGAGCGCAGCCGGCCTTCGGCGCGAACGAGCAGCGCCTCCTCGCCGTCGCGCACGCGGCCCGCGCCGTCGTTTCGATTGTTGTCCTTGAGCGCCGATTCGAGCATCTCGACCGTGACGCCGCGCGCCGCCATGGCGGAAGGCGACGGCGCCACCTCGAAAGTGCGCACGAAGCCGCCGAGCACGTTGAGATCGGCGACGCCCGGCAGGCCGCGAATGGCGGGCCGGATCGTCCAATCGAGCAGGCTGCGCTGCTCCGTCGGCGTGAGATTGCCGCCGACGAGGGTGAACATCAGCATTTCGCCGAGCGGCGTGACGATGGGGGCCAGCCCGCCCGAGACGCCGGCCGGCAACTGGTCGAAAACCTGCGAGAGGCGCTCATTGACCTGCGCGCGCGCCCAATAAATGTCCGTCCCCTCGGCAAACTCGAAGGTGATCAGCGCCACCGAATAGCGCGTCGTGGAACGCATGCGAATAAGCGAGGGAATGCCCTTGGCCGCAATCTCGATCGGCGCGGTCACGCGCGTCTCAAGCTCCTCGGGCGTGAGACCCGGGGCGCGCATCGCGACAAGCACTTGCACCGGCGCGACGTCGGGAAAGGCGTCAATCGGCAGCTTCAGATAGCTCATCGCGCCCCAGGCGGAGATGAAGAGGGCGCCGAGGAAAGTGAGAAGCCGCTGCCGCAGCGAGAAGTGGATCAGGCGCTCGAGCATAAAGTCACTTGCTCTCGGCTTCGGCCAGCTCGGCGAGCAGCGTCAGAAGGCCGCGGGTCGCTACGCGTTCGCCCACCGCCAGCGGCCCCTGGACGGAAGCGAATTGCGGCGTCTCCGAAACCAGCGTGACGGGGACGGCGCGAAACCCCTCCGCCACACGCACGAAGACCCAGCTATGGTTGAGATGGCTCACGACGGCGTCGGCGGGCACGCGCCACTGCGAGGAGCCGCCGCCCTTCACGCGCAGAATGGCGGTCAAGGCCTGCCCTGGCCGAAGCGGGCTGCGGCCGGGCCGAAACTCGGCGACCGCCGTCACGGACTGAGTCGCCGAGTCGACCGTGCGGCCGACGCGGATCAGCTTGCCGTCGAGGCCGGCGGAGGGAAGATGCACGCGCTCCACGCTGTCGAGCGCGACGGCGCGGCCGAGCGGCACTTGCAGATTGACCCATATCGGATCGAGCCGCGCAATGGTGACGAGCGGCGCCGAGGCCTGCACACGCTCGCCCGTGGTGCCGTGCCGCTGCAGAATGGTGCCGGCGATCGGCGCCCGGACGAGAAGCGAGGCGGCGAGTTTGCGATCCTTGCGCAGCTCTGCGATCTCCGCTTCGGTCATGCCCGCGAGGGCGAGGATCTGGCCGCGCTCGTCGAGCGTCGCGCGCGCCTGTGCGGCCTCGGCGCGAGTCACGATCAGCCGGCGCTCGGCGATGATGCGCTCCTTGAAGAGCTGCTCGTCCCTGCGCAGCTTTTCCCCAGCGAGATTGGCGTTCGACATGGCCATAAGAAAGGCGCGCTGCGCCTCGACGAGCTCCGAGGATTTCAGCGTGGCGATGGGATCGCCCTCCTTCACGTCTTCGTCGGGGGCGACGAGCAGCGTCTCGACAAGGCCGGCCGCCGGCGCGGCGACGATCCGCAACTGCTGCGGCGGCACCGCGACGACGCCGGGGACGACGATCTCGCCGACGCCGGACTCCGCCTCGACCGGCTGCGTTTCGACGCCGGCGGCGTGAACCTGCTCCTCCGTGAGCGGCACCAGTATGTCGTGCGACGGCGCGGCCGGGGGCGCGCCCAACGCCCGAAGGGCGCCGCAGACGACAAGGAGGGGGATGAGGAGAAGATTTCGCCGCATGAGGATGATGCTGCCAAGGTAGAGCGCGAGCTGCGCCGATCAAGGTGAAAGGCTCCCGGCGGCCTTGTGGCGTTTTTGAGCGGCCGGGATCGCCGGCTCAAGCGCTAACAGGACGTTAACGCAACTTTCTAGAGGAAAATGAACGCGTTCGCAAAAGGCGGGGGCGCTGCCGGTCGCAAACCGCCCCGCCCCGCCTATATTTGACGGTTAAGAGATTCGTCCCGCCTTCCTGAGGATTTCATGCGCCATCCCGCCAATGTCGCCGTCCGCCTTGTCGATTACCGCCCTGCCGACTTCCTGATCGACGCCGTGGCGCTCGACATTTCCCTCGACCGGACCGCAACGAAGGTCGTCGCCACGCTCTCCCTGCGCCGCAATCCCAAAGGCGTCTCGGGGGCCCCCCTCTCCCTCGACGGCGACGACCTGACCTTGATCGGCGTCAAGCTGGACGGCAGAGCCCTCGACCCGCGCGAATATGCGGCGGCCCCGGACCGGCTGCTCCTGGAGACGGTCCCCGATGCGCCCTTCACGCTTGAAATCGAAACGCGAGTCAATCCGACGGCCAACACGCAGCTCTCGGGCCTTTACCGCTCGGGCTCGGCCTATTGCACGCAATGTGAGGCGGAAGGCTTCCGACGCATCACTTATTTCCTGGACCGGCCCGACGTGCTCAGCGTCTACACGACCCGGATCGAGGCGGACAAGGCCGAGGCGCCCATTCTGCTCTCGAACGGCAATCCCGGCGAAACCGGAGACCTTCCCGACGGCCGCCACTACGCGGTGTGGCGCGACCCCTTCCCGAAGCCCTCCTATCTCTTCGCGCTGGTCGGCGGCGATCTCGGCGTTGTGCGCGACGATTTCACGACCATGTCCGGCCGCGAGATTGCGCTCGCCATCTTCGTCGAGCACGGCAAGGAAGCGCGCGCCGCCTACGCCATGGACGCGCTGAAGCGCTCCATGAGATGGGACGAGGAGAAATTCGGCCGCGAATATGATCTCGACGTGTTCAACATCGTCGCCGTCTCCGACTTCAACATGGGCGCGATGGAGAATAAGGGCCTCAATATCTTCAACGATAAATATGTGCTGGCGTCGCCCGAAACGGCGACCGACGCCGACTATGCCGGCATCGAGGGCGTCATCGCGCATGAATATTTCCACAACTGGACCGGCAATCGCATCACCTGCCGCGACTGGTTCCAGCTCTGCCTGAAGGAAGGCCTCACCGTCTTCCGCGATCAGGAATTTTCCGCCGACATGCGCTCGCGCTCCGTCGAGCGCATCAGCGACGTGCGCGGCTTGCGTCTCGCCCAATTCCCGGAGGACGGCGGTCCGCTCGCCCATCCCGTGCGGCCCGAGATCTACCACGAGATCAATAACTTCTACACCGCGACCGTCTATGAGAAAGGCGCGGAGATCGTGCGGATGCTGCGCACGCTGATCGGCGAGGAGACCTTCCGCCGCGGCATGGATCTCTATTTCGAGCGCTTCGACGGCGCGGCGGCGACGGTCGAGGATTTTCTGGCCTGCTTCGCGGAAGTCTCGGGGCGCGACCTTTCGCATTTTGCGCTCTGGTACAGCCAGGCGGGAACGCCGGTCTTGTCCATGGCCGGCGCCTATGACGCGAACGCCAAGTCCTTTGCGCTGACGCTCCGCCAGGAGACGCTTCCTACGCCGGGCCAGAGCGAGAAAAAACCCGTCGTCATCCCCATCGCTTTCGCGCTTTTCGGAGAAAATGGCGAAAAGCTCGATCTCGCCAGTCCGGACGCGCGGCCGGACGAACTTGTGCGCGGCCTGATCGAACTCACGGACGCCGAGCGCAAGATCACCTTCACGAACGTCCCGTCGCGCCCGGTGGTCTCGGCGCTGCGCGGCTTCTCCGCGCCCGTGCGGCTGGAGCCGGCGCCCGCCAGCGCCGACCTCGAACGGCTGCTCGCCTGCGACGACGATCCGTTCAACCGCTGGCAGGCCGCGCAGAGCCTGGCCCTGCGCGCAATTTTCGCGCGGGTCGACGCGGCGAAGAACGGCGCGCCCCTTCCGCCCGCGCCCGGCTTCGTCGGCGCGCTGCGCGGCATTCTCGCGAGCGCCGACTCCGATCCGGCCTTCGCCGCGCAGGCGCTCTCTCTGCCCTCCGAAATCGATCTGGCGCGCGAGGCGGGGCGCGATGTCGATCCCGACGTGCTTTTCGCGGCGCGCATCGGCCTGCGCGACGAGATCGGCCGCGCTTTGGGCGCCGACGCCGAGGCGGTTTATGCGCGCCTCGCCGACGCTGGCCCCTACACGCCGGACGCGGCGAGCGCGGGACGGCGCGCGCTCAAGGCGGTGGCGCTCGACCTCGTCGCGGCAGGCGACCCGGCGAAAGGCTCGGCGCTCGCCCAGAGTCAATTCGCCGCGGCCGGCAATATGTCCGACCGCCTCGGCGCGCTGGGGCTGCTCGCCTTCCTGGGGGGCGACGCGCGCGAGGCGGCTTTCGACGATTTCTACGAGCGGTTCAAGGGCGACGCGCTGGTGCTTGACAAATGGTTCTCGCTGCAGGCGACGATACCAGAGCCCGAGACGACGGAGCGCGTCGTCAAGCTCATGTCGCATCCCGATTTTTCGCTCGCGAACCCCAACCGCGTTCGTGCGCTGGTCGGCGCCTTTTCCAACGCCAATCTCACTCGCTTCCACGCGCTCGACGGCTCCGGCTACGATCTTCTCACGCGGATCGTGCTCGAACTCGATCGGAAGAATCCACAGCTCGCCGCAAGGCTTCTGTCGGCCCTTCGCTCATGGCGCACATTGGAGCCGCGCCGGCGCGCGCTGGTCGAGGAGAGACTGCGTCATATTGTTGATCAGGAAGGGCTTTCGCCGGACACGAAGGACATCGCCACGCGCGCCCTCTCCTGAGGAGGGCGCCGCCGCGGGCGCTCGTTAATCTTTCATTAAGGTCTGGACAATTCGAGTCTGAGAGATTCGAATGAGGGTGATTCGGGCGTCTCCCGGGCCACTCGATAGATCGCCAGATTTTCGGAGATTTTTTTATGGCGCGCGTCACCGCAGCTCGTGCGATGAGTCACGCGGAAACGGTATGGGGCGCCTATCGCTTTAATGGCAACGGCGAAAAGGATCCGAGGGAAAGCCCGTGGCTGAAGCGGGCCGCCTTCATCGTTTCTGCGATTGGCCTTCTTTCGCTCGCGGCCTTCGCCATCGCGCTGACGACCGCCATGCAGGATCAGCTTGTCGAGGAGGCCACGGCCGACTTCGAGCTCTTCGCCCACGCCGTCTGGCACGACCTCCACGACAAGATCCAGGCCGACGCGCAGAAATCGCTGGGCGAGCCTCTGAGCAAGGTTCTCCCCGGCCGCGCGACGGCGCGCGGCCGGCGTATCCTCATCACGGACGACCACGGCCATGTCGCCGCGGCCTTTCCGCCGATCGACTCGAAAAACGCCACGCTTTCGGATGTGCTCGGCGCCGAGCAGGTTTTGACGGAGTTCGCGGACAAGGCCGGCGTGATGCGCGTCAAGCTTCCCGACGGAGCGCCTGCGCTCGCGACGGTTCAAAGGCTGCCTGCGCCTTACGGGCAAGTGGCGATGATCTATCCGCTCGACAATGTGCTCGGCGAGTGGCGGACCATCGCCGCGCAATTTGCGGTGGTCTTCGCCTTTACGACGTTGATGCTGCTCGCGGTCGTGTTCGCCTATTTCCGCCAGTCGCGGAAAAGACAGGCGGCGGAGCGGGTCAACGCCTATATTCGGACACGGCTCGACGCGGCGCTTTCGCGCGGCCGCTGCGGCCTGTGGGACTGGGATATTGCGCGCGGGCGCATCTACTGGTCCGACTCCATGTATGAGATGCTCGGGCTGCCGGCGAAGCGGCGCTGCCTCTCCTTTGGCGAGCTCAACGCGCTGCTGCATCCCGATGACGGCGATCTCTCGATGATCGCCGAAATGGCGTCCCGCACGAAGAGCGTCGACCATGAGTTCCGCGCCCGCCACGCCAACGGCCAGTGGATCTGGATCCGCGCCCGCGCCCAGCTTGTCGACGACGCTCAGGATGCAGGATTGCATTTGGTCGGCATCGCCGTCGACGTCTCCGAACAAAAGGCGCTCGCGCAGCATACCGCGACCGCCAATATGCGCCTGCGCGACGCGATCAACGCCATTTCCGAAGCCTTCGTCCTCTGGGACGCACAGAATCGCCTTGTCGTCTGCAACTCGAAATTCCTCGATCTCCACGGCCTCGCGACGGATGTCGCGGTTCCCGGCGCCGCCTATGGCGAGATCATGGCCCGACGCACAGCCTTCGTGCTGCAACAGGAAATCGTCTCGGCCGAAAGCCGCGCGGGAGACGCCCGCACATACGAGGCGCGCCTGTCCGACGGGCGTTGGCTGCAAATCAACGAGCGCCGCACGCGGGACGGCGGCTATGTCTCCGTCGGCGCCGACATCACGACTCTGAAGCGGCATCAGGAGCAGCTCATCGAGTCCGAGCGTCGTCTGACCGGCACCGTCGCGGATCTGACGCGTTCGCGTCAGACGCTCGAAATGCAGGCGCAGCAGCTCGCGACGCTCGCCGAGCAGTATCACCACCAGAAGGCCGAGGCGGAAGCGGCCTATCTCGCGAAGTCCGAATTCCTGGCCAATATGAGCCACGAGCTGCGCACGCCCCTGAACGCCATCATCGGCTTCACGGAGATGATGCTGGCGGAGCCCTTCGGCGCCCTCGGATCGCCGAAATACACCGAATATTGCAATAATGTCCGTCAGGGCGGGACCTATCTCAACGAGGTGATCTCCGACATTCTCGACATGTCGCGCCTCGAGGCCGGCCTCGTTCGCTTAACGGAGCGCGAGGTGAACGTCGCGGAAGCCGCGCGCCGCGCGGTGAGCGTCTGGCGCGCCCGCGCCGAGGAAAAGAAGATCACGCTCATCGTGGAAGTCGACGAGAAGCTGCGCTGCGTCGGCGATGAGGCGTTGATCATAAAGGCGCTCGGCGTCTTTCTTTCGAACAGCGTGAAATTCACCGAGGCCGGCGGCTTCGTGCGCCTGCGCGTGCGCCATCATGGCGCGGCCATCGCCTTCTTCGTCGAGGACACGGGCCAGGGCATCGATCCGCGCGCGCTGTCCAGGCTTGGACGCCCTTTCGAACAGAGCGCGAATGTGATGGAGAACGGCATGAAAGGCTCGGGGCTCGGCCTCGCCATCGCCCGCGCGCTCATCGACCTTCATGGCGGCGCGCTGCGCTTCCGCTCGCGGCTCGGCATGGGGACGGTGGCGATGATGCGGCTCGCCTGCGCCCATTGCGCCGGCACGAACGTCACGCCGCTCGTGGTGCGGCAGGTTGAGGCGCAGCAGCCGATCGCGAGAGGCCCCGCCTACGCCACGCGCTCGCGTGAGACCGCCGCGCGCGTCGCCGGCAGCGACAGCGCCACGCGCAACCCCGGCGCATTGTCCTCGATCCGCAGGGCCCCGTGATGCAGCCGGGCGACCGCCGAGGCCATTGACAGACCAAGTCCCGAGCCGGGCCGCGAGCGCGAATTTTCGAGCCGCACGAAACGCCCCACGACGCGCTCGCGATCCTGCGGCGCAATGCCAGGCCCGTGATCCGCGACGGTGATCTCAATGCGGTCGCCGACGCGCTTGGCGGAAACATCGACGCGCGGATTGTCGCCCGCCGTGCCGTATTTCAGCGCATTGTCGACGAGATTGACGACCGCCTGCCCGAGAAGCTCACGGCTGCCCGTCACGCAAAGGCCGGGCTCGGTCACGGCCTCCAGGCGAACCCCCTGCTCTTCCGCCACCGGCTCGTACATTTCCACAATGTCGCTCACCACGGCGTCGGCGTCGTAGGTCGTGAGATTGTCGCTCGAGTAGCAAGCCTCGGCGCGCGCGATCATCAGCAGCGCGTTGAAGACGCGGATGAGCCCGTCGGACTCCTCTATGACCGCGTTGAGCGCTTCGCGATGCTCGCCATTGTCGGACGCCCCGCGCAGCGCCGCCTCCGCGCGGTTGCGCAGGCGCGTGAGCGGCGTCTTCAGGTCATGGGCGATGTTGTCGGAGACCTCGCGCAGACCCGTCATCAGTTCGGAGATGCGCTCCAGCATGGCGTTGAAATTCTCGGCCAGACGGTCGAGTTCGTCGCCCGCGCCCGAAACGGCGAGACGTTCGTGCAGATCGCCCGCCATGATGCGCCGCGCCGAGGCGGACATGACGTCGACGCGCTCCAGCATGCGGTGCGCGACGAAAAGCCCGCCAAGCGCGCCGACCAGCGCGAGCCAGAAGAGCGACACGCCGAGCGCGCGGCGCAGAATGTCGCGCAGCACCTGATGGTCTTCGATGTCATGGCCGATAAGAAGCCGGAAGCCGCCGGGGATGAGAAAGAGCCGCAGCAGCGCCGGATGCTCCACGCCCGGCTCGCCGCGCCGCTGGTAAGGCGTCTCGACGAGTTGCGAGCCGCTGACCGGCACGCTCGTCGTCGGTTCGATGTTTCCCACAATCATTTCGCCGGAATGTGTGGTGAGCAGATAAAGCGAGCCGCCCGGCGCGCGCACGCGGCGCTCCAGCGCGTTGGTGAGCTGGTGGAGCCCGCCCTGCGCATATTGCTCGGAGAGCGCACGAATCTCGGCTTCGACCGTCTGCTCGATCTGCTCGTCCAGCACCTCCTTCACCCGTGCGCCGACGCGCGTCAGCACCAGCCCGGCGCCGATGGAGAAGAGGACGAGATAGGCAAGCGACAGCTTGAAGGCTGTCGTGCGAAAGAGCTTGCCCAACGATCCGAAGGAGACCTGGTTCACCCTGCTTTGCTTGGAAAACGACATACGGGATTCTTCCCCGGCCCGCGGCAGGCTTGTGAGCATGCAGCAACTCGACCGAGATATGGGGGGTCGATGCAAAATCCCAAAGCCGGCCTTTCGCTCGGGTTATATCATTCGACCCCGGCGGCGCGCGCCCGCCGGGGTTGCAGTGCTGATAATGTGGGGCTGGGTTTGCCGACAAACCGCCGAGAGCGGCCTCGTCCTTCGAGACGCGGGCTTCGCTCGCTCCTCAGGATGTGAGGCCTTGGCGTTGACGCGGAAGAAGGAAGCCCCTCATGCTGAGGGGCTCCGCAGGAGCCGTCTCGAAGCACGAGGGGCGCCAGCCCCACTTTATCAGCAGTCCGAGCCCGGCGCGCGAGACGCCGGGTTCGACTCCATCCGCGAGAGATTTCCGCCGCTATTTCAGGACAGGCTTGCCCGGAAGGCTCAGATTGCCGGACGCGACCTTGAAAACGTCGGCCACGCAGAGCAGCGGCGCATGGAGGTTTGCATTGACCTTGAGCCCGGCCGCCACCGCGTCGAAAGAGACGCTCTTCAAGCCGGCCAGCTTTGAGAGCGGAACGCGCACCTCCACCATGTCGCCCGAAAGCTTCGTCGGATAGTCCGGGCTGTCGATCAGGAGCGGCGCGCCCGGCCAGTTGTCGGGGAGTTTCGGCTTCGCGTCCTTCGGCACGTCGATCACCTTCAGGCCGCCGCCGCAGCTCTGGTCCTTCGCCAGCACGACCCAATGCGGATGCCAATGGTCGCGGTTTTTCCCCCCCTTCGCGCCGTCGTCGAAGTCCGGATGATAGGTGACGGCGAGAGCGACGATTCCCTGCCCCTTCTCGAAACCAACCTCTGCGCTGTCGAGCGAGGTCGGCCAGACATAGGCGTAGACATTCGATCCTTCGAACTTGCCCGTCGCCGCCGGCTTCTCCGCGCCGGCGTCGGCCCGCACGCGCATCTGAAAAATCGCGTAGTCCTTATCGATCGAGATCCGGCTCTCGACAATGTCGAAGGGCGCGGCGACCTTCGCGTCGCTGTTCGCCTTGATGTCGTCCGCGACGGCTGCGCCCGCGAAGCCGACCATCAACGCGGTCGCGAGGCTGCGCGCATTGCTGAGTTTCATGGCCCGGTCTCCTCCAGAGGTTGCCTGCAGCCCGGGAGTCGGGGATCCGCCCGCCGGACTGCGTCATCATGTGGAAAGAAACTAGTCTCGTTTCGGCGACTCTCTTAGATCCACATAAGAACGGCGTGATGGAGCCGAAGGCGCGCCAGATCGGGCGGGATCGCCTGAATGCAGGCGACGCGGTCTATTCTAAAAGTTCAGAGCGCGCTGCGCGCCAAAGCCGGTCCCACTTTCCGCAACGCGCTCTAACGCCCTTCCGCCCGCCACGGAACCATCCCGGCGCGATCCAAGTTCAGTTGAGAGGGGCCAGCCAGGTATCAAAGAGATGCGCAACAATTTGAAAAGCATGATCGCCGCGACGCTCTGCGGCGCAACCGCGTTCAGCGCCCTTCCGCCCGAGGCGCTCGCCGGACCCATGGGCGTCGCGCCGCCCGCCGTGGTCGGCCTGAACGCGCCGACGACGGAGGTTCACTACTACCGCCGCTACTGGGGCCATCGCCATTATGGCTACTGGCGGCCGTATCGCCATCACTGGCGCTACCGTCACTGGGGCTATTGGCGGCCCTATCATCGCCACTGGCGTTATCGCCACTGGGGCTATTGGCGGCCGTATTACCGCTATTACCGCTATCCTTATTACAGCTACGGCTACAACCCCGCCGGCTCGCTGTTCGCAGGCGCCGCGCTGGGCCTGATGGGCGCCGGCCTTGCCGCTGCGACCGCTCCGGCCTGGGGTTGGGGATGGGGCCCCGGCTGGGGATGGGGCCGCGGATGGGGATGGGGCGGCTGGTGGTGACCGCCTGACGCTGCTCGCCGGCGCGATTGATCGCTCGTCCGCGAGCGGAAATCGCGCTAACGCATCCCGTCCCTGATCATGTAACCCGCTCCGCGTATCGTATGCAGGAGCGGGTTTTCCCTGCCCTTGTCGATCTTCGAGCGCAACCGCGAAATATGCACGTCGATCACGTTTGTCTGCGGATCGAAGTGATAATCCCACACATTTTCGAGCAGCATGGTGCGCGTGACCACCTGGCCCGCGTTTTTCATAAGATATTCGAGCAGCCGAAACTCGCGCGGCTGCAGCACGATCTCCTGCCCGCCGACAGTCACCTTGTGCGACAGGCGATCGAGCTCCAGATCGCCGACGCGGTAATGGGTCTCCTCGCCGCGCGGGCCGACGCGGCGGCGCACCAGCGCCTCGACGCGGGCCAGAAGCTCGGAGAAGGCGTAGGGCTTGGGCAGATAGTCGTCTCCGCCGGCGCGTAGGCCCTTCACGCGGTCGTCGACCTGCCCGAGTGCGGAAAGGATGAGCACGGGCGTCTCCACCTTCTGCTCGCGCAGGCTGGAGATGAGCGACAGCCCGTCCATCTTCGGCAGCATGCGGTCGACGATCAGAACGTCGTAATCGCCCGCTTGCGCCGTCGCATAGCCTTCGAGCCCGTCCGCCGCGTGGTCGGCGACGTGACCCTGTTCGCGGAACGCCTTGACGAGATAATCGCTCGCCTCTTTGTCGTCTTCGATAATGAGTATGCGCATCCTCGCCATAATAACCGACCTTGCTGAAAAACGGCAGGCCGGCGCGAGGGGACGCGCCGGCCCGCCTGCGACAGGAGCCAGGAGGGGGCTGGCTAGACCCGTCGCTCTTCCTTGCGTGGGACCGCCTGCGGGCGGGTGCAGTTTCGCGGTCCACGTCGCAAGAAGCTCTTCCTTACGCGAACTCCCATCCGAAAAGCCTGCAACTTTTCGGGAGCGCGCTCTCTTTACCTAGCGCGAACTCCCATCCGAAAAGTCTTCAACTTTTCGGGAGCGCGCGCTTACCCTGCGCTTTGTTTCACCGGCACGGCGATGAACTTCGCGCCGTCGGCGGATTTTACCCGCAGCAGCACCGAGCGGCGGCCTTCCTTGCGGGCGCCGTCAATGGCGTTGGACAGGTCGGCCCGCGAACTCACAGGCTGGCCGCCGGCCTCGATGATGACGTCGCCCCGGCGCACGCCCTTCTGGGCCGCGGCGCCATTGGGGTCGATGTCGATCACGACGAGGCCTTCGCCGCCGGCGCCCCGCACCTCGGAGGCCGGCGCGACCTCGACGCCAAGGCTCGCAACGCTGGCGCGGCCCGCCGCGCCGCCGCCAAGGTCCTCGTCGTCGGCCCGCGCCTCCTTTTCCTCAGGCAGCTTGCCGAGCGTCAGTTTGGCGCTCTTTTCCGACCCGTTGCGGATATAGGTGAGATCGACGGACTTGTTCGGGCCCATGGCGGCGATCTTGCGCGCCAGCTCGCGCGGCGTCTCGATCTTCTCGCCATTGACCGCCGTGATGACGTCACCCGCCTTCAGGCCCGCGGCCTCGGCCGGCGCGCCCTTTTGCGGCTGCGCGATCAGCGCGCCCTTGGTCGATTTCAGCCCGAGGCTCTCCGCGATCTCCGGCGTGACCTGCTGGATCTTCACGCCAATCCAGCCGCGCGAGACAGCGCCCTTATCCTTCAGCGCGGCGACGACATCCTTGGCGACTTCCGCCGGAATAGCGAAGCCGATGCCGACCGAGCCGCCCGAGGGCGAGTAGATCGCGGTGTTGACGCCCACCACATTGCCGTGCGTGTCGAAGGCTGGGCCACCCGAATTGCCGCGGTTCACCGGCGCGTCTATCTGCAGGAAGTCGTCATAGGGGCCGGCGCCGATGTCGCGCCCGCGCGCCGAGACGATGCCCGCCGTGACCGAGCCGCCGAGGCCGAAAGGATTGCCGACGGCGACGACCCAATCGCCGACGCGCGGCTGGACGCTCGCCCATTCGACGTAAGGGAGCTTGTTCCCGTCGCTCACCTTCAGCAGGGCGAGGTCGGTGCGCTTGTCGGTGCCGATGACCTTGGCCGGAAGCGTGCGGCCGTCATCGAGCGCGACCTCGACATCGGTCGCATGTTCGACGACATGGTTGTTCGTGACCACGTAGCCGTCCGCGCTGATGATGAAGCCCGAACCCTGCGACATCGTCATGCGCTTTTGCGGCGTCTCGCCGAAGCGCTTGAAGAATTTATACATGGGATCGTCAGGCGAAAGCTCGCCCTGGCCTTCGAAGGGATTTTGCGACTCCTCGACGGACTTCACCTTGATGGCGACGACGGCGCCCTTCACGCGCTCGACGATATCGGCGAAGGAAGCGGGACCCGCGGCCGGGGCGAGAGAGACCGAAGGCGCTTCTGCGAAAGCCGGACCAACCGGCGCGACGGCGCCCATGCCAAAGGCAAGCGCGGCGGCCGCGCCCATCAGCGCGGCGCGCGAGGCGCGGCGGCGCGCCGGGATAGCGGGGCTGCGCTCGTAATTTAGATGACGCATTTAAAAACTCTCCATTTGCGCGACGATGGCTGGGAAGCTTGAGCTTGGGAGCCGCCACCGCCGCCTGCAGGATGAAGATGGAGGCTCGGCGCTTGCCGTCCAATGGCCGGCGGATGAAAGTTTCGTAAGGCGAAGCGGGGCTGCATCACCCAGGAAACCAGGCGCGCGCGTCCTTGCCTGTCTGTCTTGGAGAAAGCGGCTATTCGATCAAGTCGATCGTCGCGGCCCCGGGGCGCTTCGTCTCGCTCGCGACGACGAAACAACGTCGCTCTCTCCGCGCTCGGCCCGCGAAAGGGCGACAGTCGATCGCGGCGAGCCGGAAGACCTCCGGCCCTGCGAGATAAAGCCGCCTTACAGCCAGCCGGCTTTACGGAATCGCCAATATAAAACCGCGCAGATCGTGAACGTGACCCAGAGCACCGCGTAGTAGCCGTATTCCCATTTAAGCTCGGGCATGTGCTCGAAATTCATGCCGTAAATGCCCGCGATGGCCGTTGGCACGGCGAGGATCGCCGCCCAGGCCGCGAGACGGCGCGAGATGTTGGTCTGCAGCATCTGCGCGTTCATCAGGCTCGCTTCGAATGCGAAGGCGAGCGTCTCGCGCAGCGTGTCGATACGCTCCTGCGCGCGGCGCAGATGGTCGCGCACATCGCGAAAATGCGGGCGCATCACTGGATCGATGAAGACGATGTCGGTGCGCTCCAGTCGGCGGCAGACGTCGCCGAGCGGGACGACCGCGTTGCGCAGCCGCAACAGATCGCGCCGCAGCGTATAAAGCTGCTCGATCTCCTCCTGTCCCATCGTGATCGCCAACACATGATCTTCAATATCCTCGACCTGATCGTTGATGCAGTCGAGCACGGGAGAATAGTTGTCGACGATGAAGTCGAGGAGCGCGTAGACAATGAAGTCCTCGCCCTCCGACAGCCGCTGGGCGCGCGCCTCACAGCGGCTGCGAACCTGTGCATAGCTTTGCGAGGAACCATGGCGGACGGTCACCACATAGCCGGCGCCCACGAATAAATGCGTTTCGCCGAAAGCGACGCGCCCATCCTCCATCTGCGCCGTGCGCGCGACGATGAAGAGGCTGTCGTCGAATTCCTCCAGCTTGGGGAATTGATGAGCGTTGGCGGCGTCCTCGACGGCGAGCGGATGCAGCGAGAACTGTCGTCTCACCCGCTCCAGCAAATCGACGCCGGGCTCATAGAGCCCGATCCAGACGACATGGTCCGGGCGCTTCGCCCAGTCGCCGGCCTCGTCTATGTCGATGTCGGCGACCTTGACGCCCTTGCAATAGGCGGAGGCGTTGACCACGCCGGGGCGCTCCGCCGCAGCCTTCGCGTGGTTCGGCGCAGGGGCGTCCATCGTCGCGCCGTCAGGCCTTGGGGCCGCCGCGCGTCACGCCAACTTTCGCCGGACGCAACACGCGCTCGCCGATCATGTAGCCTTGCTCCACGACCTGCGCCACCGTGCCGGCGGGCCTGGTCTCGTCGGGGATTTCGAACAGCGCCTCGTGCTGGTTGGGGTCGAACTTGGCGTCCAGCGCTTCGATCGGCTTCACCCCGAAACGCGCGAGCCGCGCCAGAAAGTCCCGCTCGGTGACGCCGAGCCCGTCGAGCAGCGCCTTCGCGACGGGGTCCAGATTGGCGCGCGCCTCGGCCGGCACGCTCTCGGCGGCTCGGCGCAGATTGTCGGCGAAGGCCAGCATCTCCCGCGCGAAATTTGCGACGCCGTAAATCTTGGCGTCGGCGACCTCCTTTTCGGCGCGGCGGCGGACATTTTCCACCTCCGCCATCGCCCGTAGCGCCTTGTCCTTGAGGCTGGCGTTTTCCTGATAGAGATTTTCAAGCTCGGTAAAGGGCTCCGGCTCGGTAATGGGGGATTCCGCCGAGGGTTGCGACAGCGAGGACGCGTGCGCCTCGTCCGCATTGGCGCCCTGCGGCGGCGGGGTCTCGGCGTTGTTCTCGGCGTTGCTCTGGTCGCTCATGCTCATGTCCGTCTTTTGGATAAGGGATGTCCGATTTTCGATAAGGGACGGTCTTCAAAGGCCACGATATCTGCGCTCGAGGCCGCAAAATCAAGTCGCCGCGACATTCTGCGCCCCGACGACAAGCGCCTTCGGGCGCTTCTCGACGGCCGGGGCGAAGACCTCCAGGAGCGCCCGTTTGATCGTCGCCTGGCGCTGCGGGCCGACGATTTTGGCCCCGGTGAGGTCGGTGACATAGAAGGCGTCCACCGCCCGCTCGCCGAAGGTCACGATATGGGCCGACGCGATATTGAGGTTGAGCTTCGAAATCGCGTTGGTGAGATCGAAAAGCAGCCCCTCGCGGTCGAGGCCCGAAACCTCGATGACGGTATAGACGTTTGAAAGGCTGTTATCGACCACGACCTCCGGCGCGACGCTGAAGGCCGTCGGCGCTTTGTTCTGCGTGACGCGCGCCTTCACCGCGTCGGAAACGATCACGTCGCCCCGCAGCGCCTTGGCGATGAACTCCGCGATGCGGCGCGCGCGCCGCAGTTCGTCCTCGTCGAAGTCAAAAGCGCGCGAAAAGAAGATCGTGTCGAGCGCGAGCCCATCTGCCGTCGTGAAGATATGCGCATCGACGATATTGGCTCCGCTCGCCGCGCAGCCGCCCGCGATGATCGAAAGAAGACGACGATGGTCCGGCGCGACGACCGTGAGCTCCACGGCGCCGCGCGTGCGATCGAGCTCCACGGCGGTCGCGAGCGGCGTTTCGGCGCCGGTGAGCTTTTCGAGCATATGCGCATGGCGCGCTTTTCTGGCGACGTCCACCTTGAGCCAATAGGCGGGATAATGCCGCCTGGCGTAGGCCTCGAACGCCTCGTCGCTCCATTCGGGCAGAGCCGCGCGCAATTCGGCGACGGCGGCCGCGACGCGGCTCTTGCGGTCCACGGAGGAATGGCCGCCGCCGAGCACCACTTCCGTCTCCCAGTAGAGCACGCGCAAAAGCTGCGATTTCCATGCGTCCAGCACGCCGGGACCGACCGCGTTGATGTCGCAGACCGTGAGCACGAAGAGCATTTTGAGCCGCTCCATCGTCTGCACGATGGCGGCGAAGCTCTCGATCGTCACGCGATCCGAAAGGTCGCGGCTCTGCGCGAAACTCGACATGGTGAGATGATGCTCGACGAGCCAGGCCACGGTCTCCGTTTCCCCCGGCGTGAAGCCGAGACGCGGGCAAAGCGTGCGCGCGACCTCCATGCCGGCGATCGAGTGATCCTCCTTGCGACCCTTGGCGATGTCGTGAAGGAAGAGCCCGAGATAAAGAACCTTGCGGTTCACGATCGTCGGCAGGATTTCGCTCACGAGCTGCGGATGGTCTGGGAAGCGCCCGGCTTCAAGATCGGAAAGTCCGCCGACGGCGCGCAGCAGATGCTCGTCGACCGTATAGTGATGATACATGTTGAACTGCATCATCGCGACAATGCGGCCGAAGTCTGGAACGAAGCGCCCGAGCACGCCCGTCTCGTTCATCCGGCGCAGAATGATCTCGGTCATGTTCCGCGAGAGCAGGATTTCGAGGAACAGCCGGTTCGCCTCCTTGTCGGCGCGAAGGTCGGCGTCGATCTCGCGCAGCGACAAAGTCACGGCGCGCAGCGCGTCCGGATGCAGCGGCAGGCCGTGATGATCCGCCATCCAGAACAGGCGGATGATGTTCACCGGATCGCGATGGAAGACGTTCGCGTCCGCGACGCTGATGCGATCGTGGTCGATGATGAAGTCGCCCTTGGGCGCCTTGCTGCGGCGGCGCCGGAAGGGCTGCATGAAGCGTTCGAAAATGGCGGGCGGCTTCGCCTGCTTTTCCTCCAGCGCCGCGCAGACGATGGCGGTGAGGTCGCCCACCTGCTTCGCGACGAGAAAGTAATGCTTCATGAAGCGTTCGACGCGCGAGAGTCCCGCGCGGTCGTGATAGCCGAGGCGCCGCGCCATGGTCGGCTGAATGTCAAAGGAGAGCCGCTCCTCCGCGCGCCCCGTCGCGAAATGGAGATGGCAGCGCACACGCCAGAGAAACTCCTCGCAGCGCTCGAAAAGGCTCAGCTCGGCGGAGGTGAAAAGACCGGCCGCGACGAGCTCCTCGGGATCGCGCACGCGATAGACATATTTCGAAATCCAGAAGAGCGTGTTGAGGTCGCGCAGGCCGCCCTTTCCTTCCTTCACATTCGGCTCGACGAGATAGCGCGAGGCGCCCGCGCGGCGCACGCGCGCATCGCGCTCGGCGAGCTTGGCGGCGACGAATTCGCGCGCGTCGGAGCGCGCCACTTCCTTGTCGAACGCTTCCTGCAATTCGGTGAAGAGTTCCGAGCTGCCGAGAATGAAGCGCGACTCGAGCAGAGTCGTGCGGATCGTCATGTCCGCGCGCGAGTGGCGCATGCATTCGGCGACGGAGCGCGTGGCGTGACCGACCTTCTGGCGCAGATCCCACAGCACATAGAGGATCGCTTCGACGACGCTCTCGCCCCAGGGCGTCTGCTTGTAGGGGAGCAGGAAGAGCAGATCGATGTCCGAACCCGGCGCCAGCATGCCGCGCCCATAGCCGCCCACGGCGACGATGGTCAGGCGCTCGGCGAAAGTCGGGTTGTCGGCCGGATAGACGTAGTTGACGACGTAATCGTAGATGGCGCCGATCAGTTCGTCCTGAAGCTGCGAGATGAGCCGCGCGCAGGCGAGGCCCGAGCCCCGCGCCTCAAGCCCCGCGCGGGCGCGCTCGCGCCCTTCGACGAGCGTCGAGCGGAAGAGATCGACCACGGCCGTGCGCCTGGCGTGGCCCTTTTCCGTCTTGCAAAGCTCCGCGACCGGCGCCGCGAGCGCGGCTCGCAAGCCTTTGAAGCCCGTCGCAGGATCGAGCCCGTCGAAGACGCCCGCGGAAACCGTCTGATCCATCAAATTCATCCTGCGGCGCGCAGCGCCTGAAGCCGCGTCTCGATCGCGTCGAAAAGCGGGATCGCCAGATCGGGCCCGCCGACGCGCTTCAGGGCCCGCAAGCCGGTCGGCGAGGTGACGTTGATCTCCGTCAGCCGCCCGTCGATCACGTCAATGCCGACGAAGATCAGCCCCCGCTTTTTAAGCTCCGGCCCAAGGCGGGCGCAAATCTCCTTCTCGCGCGGAGAAAGGTTGGTCGCCGCCGCCGCGCCGCCGCGCACCATGTTGGAGCGGATGTCGTCCTGGGCCGGCACGCGGTTGATCGCTCCCATGGCCTCGCCGTCGACGAAAATGATGCGCTTGTCGCCCTTCGCCACCTCGGGCAGAAACTGCTGCGCCACCCAAGGCTCACGGAACGTCGCGCTGAACATGTCGAAAAGCGAGCCGAAATTCGGGTCCTTGGGCGTCACCTTGAAGACCGCCGCGCCGCCATGGCCGTAAAGCGGCTTCATGACGATGTCGCCATGCTTCGCCCGGAAGCGCTCGATCGCCGCGCGGTCGCGCGTGATGAGCGTCGGCGGCATCAGGTCGGAAAAATCCATCACGAAGACTTTTTCCGGCGCGTTGCGCACATGACCGGGATCGTTGACCACCAGCACGCGCGACTGGATGCGCTCCAGGAAATGCGTCGAGGTGATGTAGGCGAGATCGAAAGGGGGGTCCTGGCGCAGCAGCACCACGTCCATCGTGATCAGGTCGATCTCCTGCGCCTCGCCGAGCGCGAACCAGCGAGACGGATCGTCGAAGACGTCGATGTGATGCGCGCGGGCGGTCAGGCGGCCGCCTTCGAGCGAGAGGAGGTCCGGCGTGTAGAACCACAGCCGGTGGCCGCGCCGCTTGGCCTCCAGCATGAGGGCGAAGGTTGAATCCCCGGAGAAATTGATTCGCTCCAGCGGGTCCATCTGAACCGCGATTTCCAGCATCCGCCCTCCTGCCCGCCCTTTGGCCCGCCTATGCCGTCACCGTTAACCATGGTGAAAGACTGTTAGTTAACCTGCGCCCATCCAATAGCAGGACAATCGAGCGAATGCGCAATCTATCCATCGGCGCCGGCCTCGTCTTTCGCCAATTTAGTTCCGCGCGCTGCTGCTGATGGGCGCCGCCGCCGATTTCGGCGCCGCCACGTCCGCGACCCGGCCGCCGCGGCGGCGGCTACGAACGAGCTGGCGAAGAGCCTGGCGAGCTGAGGGCGGCTTTCAAGGATAAAGCTGGCGGGCCGTTATCGCGAGACCGCCCCCTCTCCCCGCTTCACGGAGAAAGGGAGGAGGAGAATGCGCAAGACCGAAACGCGCCGCTCAGTATCGGCCCCAGCGCTGCGCCATCCCGCCATAGCCGCCGCCGGTCATGCCGCCGCCCCACTGGCGTTGCGGATAATGCCCGCCCCAGCCGCCGCCCGGAAAGCGCGGATAGAAGGGTCCGCCGCCGAAGACGACCGGCGGCCTCACCGGAAATCGCGGCGCCAAATAGACGGGCGTGTATTCCGTTTCCTCGTAGACGACCGTTTGGTTCGAGGGCCGGGCTGGCCAGCGCGGCCGGACGGGCCCGACGGCGGCGCGGCGCGGTGGGGCCGGCTCGGCTGGCCGCGCGATCTGCTGACGCGGCGGTTCGGGGCGCACGGGCTCCCGCATCGCCATGCGCCGGGGCGCAATCGCGGGGGGCGGGCTTGCGGGCGGCTCGGCGGCGCCGTGGCGCCGTTTCTGTATCGGCGCGGGCTTCGGCCGGCACTGCTCGTCGAATGTCCAATCCCGAGCGCCGACCGCGCGCGTCTCCTCGAAGCCATCGTCCGTGACCGAGACGGTCGTGCAGGGCTTGTCGAGCGTACGGCATTCGCCGCCCTGCGGGAGGCAGACCTCGATCGCGCCGTCATACAGCACGGCGTCGGTCCGCAGATCGTTGGAGCGCACTGCAAAGGCGGTGCCGCGCACGCCGATGGTCGTCCGGTTCGTGCGCACCTCATAGGGCTTGTGGGCGCCCGCGGCGCTGATGAAGCGCAGCGCGCCCTTCGTGATGTTGAACGCCACGCCCGGCGCGCCGCCGGAGCCATTGGCGTAGACGAAATTATCCAGTCGCACTTGCGATAGCGGACCCATTTGCAGCGAAGCGCGGTCGTCGAAAACGAATTTTCCGTTCGACTCCCCGCCAGTCGTCAGCAGCTCGTTGAAAAACACGGCGTCGCCGGCCTTCAACCGCATATTGCGTTCAGCCGTAAGGCCTTCGACGATCTTTTCGATCAACGCCGCGCTGCCGATATTGATGTCCGCCGGCGTCTGTTCCGCTTTGGCGCCGGCGCCGAGCGCCAGCAGCGCCGAGATAGAAATGGTGAATCTACGCATGTCGCCGTCCCATCGCCGTCGCGGCGCCCGTCGCAAAATTGCGCGGGCTCGCTTTCAGCAAAGGACGCTTCGCGACTCATATCCGTGCGCTGGCGCACGCGCCTGTCGCGCTCCCTATTTGTCCGCGGTCGCCTCGACGTCGATTCCCTCGAACAGATCGGAAAAATTCTTGCCCATCACATCCAGCGCGTTGATCCCCTTCGCGGAGGCGAGGCGCACATGGAGACGCTTGGGGGCCATGATGTAGGCCGACACCGCATCGGCGACCTTCCTCGCCTTTTCTCCGCCGCCAAGCAGCGACGCCGTGACGATCGCGGCGGATTTGGCGTAATCGGCGCGCGCTTTTTCCAGCGGCTGTTTGTCTTTCCGGGCCTCGAGCGCGAGCACGCGGTCGACGAGGCCGCCGCCTTCGACCGTGAGCGCGACGGATTTCACCGACGACGCCAGCGCCGCCGCCCTGGCGACGACCGGCATGGCGGAGAAGACCGCGCTCGACACGTCGCCGAAGGTCACGTCGAGCGTCGCGGCGCCCATGTCCTTCCCTTCGAAGCGCAGGGGCGCGAAGACGGCCTCCTGCGTTTTCTCGCGCCATTCGCCGGCGAGCGCGGCCGAGAAATCGAGATTGCGATAGCCGAGCGCGAGAAATTGCGCCGTCGAGGGCGCCTCGCCGCGTGCGGCGAGATCGATCGAAAGATTATCGACGCGCGCGGAGAATCGGGTCGGCGCAATCTCGCGGAAATTCATGAAATCGGCTTCCGCGCCCGCCAGGCTGAATTTCATCCGCGACGCCTCGCCCAAATGCGCGTCGGGCAAATCGCCATCGAGCCCCTTGATCCCGATGTGACCGATCAGCGGGATGGGATTGTCGATGAAAGACGCCAGACGCGCATCGCGCAGGGCGAAACGTCTGAAAGCGATCACGCCGCCGTCGGACGATTGCATTGAGAAGTCGTCCAGCGAGAAATCGCCCACAGTCGCGCCCGCGATCCGGCTCGCGGCGATGCGCCCGACCTTTGTCGTATAGGGCTTCTCCGCCGGTTCGCCCTTGCCGCTCGCCATAAGGTCGCGGATCTCGAAGGAGGCGACGTCGATGGACGCAAGGGCGTCGACAAGATCTTTCTGCAGCGCCGGATCGGCCTCCGGCTTGTCGGGATCGTATTTCTGCAGCCGCTCCAGAAGCTGCGTCGCAGGCGACGACAGCGCGCGTCCCTTCACGCCCGTCGCGGCGATGCGCCCGGTCGTCACGGTCAGGCGCGCGCCTTTGTCCTCAAGCGTGAGCGATTCGACGCTCTCTTCCTCGACGAGCGGTTTCAGCGCCTCCTGCGGATCGACCCGGACGGCGAGCGCCATATGAACGAGCTGGCGAAGATCCACGCCCTTGGCGAGGCTCGCGCCCCAGAGATAGCGCTCAGAGCCGCCATTCGCCTTCTCGAACGTCTGCTCGGCCCCTGCGGCGCGAAGGGACGCGATGCGCCCGGCGCGGATGTCAGCGGCCCGTACATCCCGGTACTCGGTGCGTTGCGTTTCGTCGCCGACTTTGCTCTCGGCGGTAAGCGACGGGATGACGAGGTTCTTCGCCGAGAGGCGCGCAAGCCGGCCGTCCACAGCTTTCTCGTCGCCCTTGAAGAGATCGGCGAGCTCTGCGGTCGTCAAGGTCGCGCCCGCCAACTCCAGATGAGGAATGCGCCAGGTCGTCTGGCCGATCGCGAGGGTCAAATTATCGAGGACGACAGTGCTTTCCGCCGCGCGCGGGACGGCGAAGGGCGCCAGAAGCGCGGCCGCGCCGGCGGCGAACGACGACAGGCGCGCCGCGCCCGCGCTTCTGTGGGCAAGTTTTTGCATTGTCGAAACTTTCACGCTGCGTTGGAACGGGCTCGAAGCGAGCTTGCACGGCCCGTGGCTCCCGGTAAAGACCCGAGTCGTTTTGTCGCGGCCGCCAGACAGACGACGGTCGCCGGATGGCGGCCTTTCGGGTTTGCGTGCTACAGAGGCCGACATGCGACGATTACTTCTTTTGCGCCACGGCAAAGCGGATCGACACTCGGCGGGCGGCGATCGGGAAAGGCCCCTTACGGGACGCGGCGAAGCGGACGCCCGACTCGTGGGCGAATTTCTGCACAAGGCGGGCATGACGCCGGATCTGGCCGTCGCCTCCAATGCGCGCCGCGCCAAGCAGACGCTCGAGCGCGCGCTCGAAGCTTTTCCTGGCCATGTGACGCATCTGATCGAAAACACGATCTATCTCGCGACGCGCGAGCATCTCGTGGAGGTGCTGCGGCAGACGCCGGACAAGGTGCGGACGCTGCTCGCCGTCGGCCATAATCCCGGCTTCGCGGAACTCGCGGACTGGCTCGCCGGCGGGGGAGACGCGGCGGGACTCGATCAGATGAGATCGAGCTATCCCACCGCCGCGCTTGCCATTCTGGACTTCGAAACGGAACATTGGGCTGAGGTCCGGAAGGGAACAGCCCGGCTTTATCGTTTCGTGACGCCGGCGGCGTTGCGCGACGACGTCGCCGACGACCCGGACTAAGTCGAAACCGGAGCGCCTCGGCTCATGTTGCTCGAAACGCTCGTCGCCTTTCTGACCGCCGCGTCGCCGGCCAAGCCGCCGGCCGTCGTCGTCGCGCCGGCCTCGGTCGTCTGGCGTACGCCGGCGCCCGCCTATGCGCCCGACAAACGCGCTGTCGACAATTGGCGCATCGAGAGCGCAAGCTGGCTCGAAATGAGCCCCGTCTCGGCGCTGCGCCGCGCGCTCGCCGCCGAGGAGAACGACCCGGCGCGCTGCGTGAAGCTCAACAATTACTGGTGCGTGAAGCGGGCTGGCTGGAACGGCGAGATTGCTTCGGACGCGGACGGCCATGTCGCCTTCGCCTCGGCCGAGGAGGGCGCCGCGGTCGCCGCGTTGCTGCTGCGACGCTATTACGTCGACTACAAGCGCCGCAGCGCCCGCGCCATTGTCGAGCGCTGGGCGCCGGCGCAATGTTCGCCCATGATCGCGCGCGCGACGCCCGGCCCGGCGGCGTCGCGCGAAGGCATGGCCCGGATGCTGCCGCAACGCGTCGTGCCGATGGGCCTCGCCCCGCAAGGCATTCAAAACACGTTGCGCGCGCGCTGGCTCGCCGCGCATGGACGCGGCGGCGTCGCCTCGCCTTCGCCGACGCAAGTCGCAACGAGGGCCGAGCACGCCAAAAAAATCGCCGAACTGCGCCTGCGCGCCGAGGCTTACCGGCAGGCGGCGTTACGTCGCTTCCGCCACAGGCCGCCGCATCCGCCGGGGCTGATGCCCACGCCCTCGATTATGGACGGCGTAGAGGAAGCGCATACGCGCCCCAAACGCGCCCCGGCGGCGAAACCGGCGACCGACGACGAGGCGACGATCGACACGGCCTCCGCGCTCGCCGACATTCCCGCGCCCTCCCCGCCGCCGCCCTTCGTGGGCGTCGTCAATTGTTCGGGAGAGCTCGCCCGCATCGCCAATTATGCGGCGCATGTGGCCGAGGGCGTCGCCGCGTCGCCGAACGACGATCTGCTGCTCTTCACCGACGCCGGCCAGCCGACCGGCAACCTCGAAAAGGTGCTCGCGAACATGGCGGCGGTGGAGATCGGCCCCGCGCGGCCGCGCATGGGTCTCGTGACGGCGGCCGTCGCGCAATTGCGGCGGCTGCTGGCGGCCCCGGTTGCAGCGGCTGAGCCCGCGCCCACGCCGGGGAACCAACAGGAAACGCTTCCGGCGCGTCACCAGCCCCAGTGATAGCCGCCCTGCCCGCGCGGGCTGAGCTGACCATGCCCGCCGCCCCAATGGCCGCCATGAGGCGAGCCGACATGGCCGCGATTATTGCCGATCCACGCCCCGCCGCGATGTCGGTCGCCGTAACGATGACGCCTGTCGTGATCATGCGCCAAGGCGGGCGTCGCCAGCAGAGCCGCCGTCGCCGCCGCAAGCATCACGGCTTTTGCAAACATCGAAACGCTCCCGGTCAAAAAATGTCTTTTTCGCTCTACGCCGGTTTGCGAACGGCGCAAAGTCGAAGGATCAGGGCGATTTGACCCGCGCGGGCCCGGCCCCTAAAAACCTCGCATGTCTCACAACAGCTTCGGC
Source organism: Methylocystis sp. JAN1 (assembly GCF_052186135.1). Lineage (GTDB taxonomy): Bacteria > Pseudomonadota > Alphaproteobacteria > Rhizobiales > Beijerinckiaceae > Methylocystis. The sequence goes on from NZ_CP181499.1 coordinate 3,223,720, forward strand.
CATCTCTTCCGCGTCACCACATTCGGCGAGAGCCACGGCGTCGCGCTCGGCGCGGTCGTCGACGGCTGCCCGCCCGGAATCGAATTGACCGAGGCGGATATTCAGGGCTTCCTCGACAAGCGCAAACCCGGCCAGTCGCGCTTCACCACCCAGCGTCGCGAGGCGGACGAGGTGAAAATCCTCTCGGGCGTCTTCACCCGCGCCGACGGCGTTCAGGTCACGACCGGGACGCCCATCGCGCTCGTCATCGAGAATACCGACCAGCGCTCGAAGGACTATGGCGAGATCGCCGACAAATACCGGCCCGGCCACGCCGATTACGTCTATGACGCGAAATACGGCGTCCGGGACTATCGCGGCGGCGGACGCTCCTCCGCGCGCGAGACGGCGGCGCGCGTCGCGGCCGGCGCGGTGGCGCGCAAGGTCATCCCGGGCGTCACCATTCGCGGCGCGCTGGTTCAGATCGGCCCGCACAAGATCGACCGCGCCCGCTTCGATTGGGCGGAAGTGAATAAGAACCCGCTCTTCTGCCCCGACGCCGTCATGGCCGGGCGATGGGCCGACTATCTCGACGGCGTGCGAAAGGCGGGCTCGTCCATCGGCGCCGTCGTCGAAGTCGTGGCCGAAGGCGCGCCAGCCGGCTGGGGCGCGCCGCTCTACGGCAAGCTCGACGCCGACCTCGCGGCGGCGATGATGTCGATCAACGCCGTGAAGGGCGTCGAGATTGGCGACGGCTTCGCGGCGGCCGAACTTTCGGGCGAGGAAAACGCCGACGAGATGCGAGCCGGTCCGAGCTTCCTGTCAAACCACGCGGGCGGCGTGCTCGGCGGACTCTCCACGGGCCAGCCCATCGTCGTGCGCTTTGCGGTGAAGCCCACCTCCTCGATCCTGACGCCGCGCCGCACGATCGACCGCGACGGCAATGAGACGGAAATCGTCACCAAGGGCCGCCACGACCCCTGCGTCGGCATCCGCGCCGTGCCGGTCGGCGAAGCCATGATGGCCTGCGTGCTGGCGGACCATTTCCTGCGGCATCGGGGACAGGTCGGCGGTTGATATAGGAGCGAGCCTGAAGGCTCGCGGTCCAAGGATGGGCCGCGAGCCTTCAGGCGCGCCTATTCCTGTTCCCCTGCCGGAGCCCTTGCAATGAGCGGCGTTGGAAATCCTTTCGCAGGTGCGGGTCGAGGGATCACCCGCCGCGCCGCGCTCGCGGGCGCGGTCAGCCTCGCTGCTTTCGACGCCCGCGCCGGGACGCCCGGCACGCTCCTCGTCTCCCATCCGGCCGCGCTGGAACATGACCCGGGCCCCGGCTGGCCCGACAGTCCCGAGCGGCTGCCCGCGATCTTCGCCGCGCTGGAGGAGCCGCGCTTCGCAACGCTCGCCCGCATCGAGGCGCCTCCGGTGTCGCGCGGGGCGCTGCTGCGCGTTCATTCGCCGTCGCATCTGGCGCGCATCGAGCAGGCGGCGCCGAAAGAGGGGCGCATCCATCTCGGCGCCGACTCCATCATGAGCGCGGGGACGCTGGAGGCCGCCCGTCGCGCGGCGGGCGGCGCGGTGGCGGCGGTCGACGCCGTGATGCGAAAGCAGGCGCGCAACGCTTTCGTCGCGTCGCGGCCGCCCGGCCATCACGCGCGCGCAGACGGCGCCATGGGCTTCTGCTTCTTCAACAACGCCGCGATCGCCGCGCGTCATGCGACGGCCGCGCATGGCGCCGAGCGCGTCGCCATTATCGATTTCGACGTGCATCATGGCAATGGCGTGCAAGAGCTTTTCTGGAACGAAAAGAACCTGCTTTACTGCTCCACGCACCAAATGCCGCATTACCCCGGCACGGGCGCCGTCACCGAGACGGGCGCGCATGACAACATCGTCAACGCGCCTTTGCGCAAGGGCGATGGCGGCGGGGCGTTCCGCGAGGCGATGCTTGCCCGCGTGCTGCCGCGGCTCGACGCCTTCTCTCCCGACCTTGTCATTTTATGCGCAGGCTTCGACGCGCATCTTCACGATCCGCTCGGCGGGCTGCGGCTTGTCGAGGAAGATTATCGCGACGTCACGCTCCGCCTCATGGATATCACGGCGCGGCGCTGCGACGGCCGGATCGTCTCCCTGCTCGAGGGCGGCTATCGTCCATTGGACTTGGCGTCGTCGGTCGCAGCGCATGTCGGCGCCCTGACGAGCGCGTAAGCAGGAGAGAATGGCCAATGAAATTGCTCCGTATCCTGTCGCTCGGCGCCTTTGTCGCTTTCAACCAGCAAGCCGTGGCGCACCACCTCGACGACTATGACGCCCGCATTCGCGCCGAGGCCAATCTTCCCGCCGGCTGGTTCCACTGCAGGAAGGCGGATGATTGCGAGCTGGTCTCCGTGCCTTGTCAATCCGGCCTCGCCGTAAACGCCGACCATAAAGAGGAAGCGCAGGATCTTTTGAACCATCATTTCTATTTTTGTCTCGGCTCGTCGCTGGAAGACACGATGGCCGCCTGCGAGGCGCGCCATTGCGTCACCGAGCCCAAAAGGAAATGAGCTAGCGCCCTTTCTCCACCACGCCGACCAACGGACCCACCGGATGAAAGCGATCATGCCGCGAGACGGACGGCGCATAGATCGACGAGGCCGAGCCGCCGTCCAGAAACAGTGCGTCGGGGCATTTCAGACGCTCACGGAAAAGATGGGCGAATTGGTGAAACGTCACAGGCTGGCTGGAAATCGCGAAACGAACGATATGGCCGCCGGAAACGCCGACGCCGTTGCGGAACTTTTCCGAAGTCCTATTGTCGTGAATGCGTGGATTGATGCGTCCCCCCAGGACCAGCATGGGACCGGACTGAGTGGCGTAAGCGGGATGCGCACGCGACTTGAGAAAGCGGCTCGTTTCGCTCACTCCCGCCCGCGCGCCGTCTATCCAGAAGACGCCGTTCGGCTTCATATGGAAATTGCCGTCGCCCGCGGCTGTATTGGCGGCGTGCAGCGTCGTCCCGGCCTCGACGAAAAGGCCGACCGGCTGAAAGGCCGCGTCATACATCCCCGCATTCATGGCGAAGACCAGCGTCTCGCCCTTCCCCGCCAGATTGTCGGCGAGGCGAGAGAAGCCGCCATACACGACCCCGGCCGCGTCGTTCAGAAACAAGCGGATCGTCGATTTGCGAGCGTCGAATTCGCAGACCGTGTAGGCGGCCCCCGCCTCCTCGATCTCGGCGCAGGGTTGCGCGGGCGCCGCTCCGGCCTGGAGGGAGGCTATCGCGCACCAGAAGAGCGCCGCCGGGATTAGCCATCTGTTAGCCACACGCATCTAAAGTCGCTTTCGGCTCGAACGCCTGCATTTGAGATGTGGATTTCGCGGAAACGCGCGGCGCCCGAGCGTATCGATTACGATTGATACGAAATGCTGCTTCGAATTGGCAATAAGTTGGACCTATTCCGAAAAATTCGGACAGAGGGGGCCCAATTTGCCCCGCTTCGAAATCCCGGAGAAAGGCGGAAGACTTGCGACGGCGGGTCTGCATCGCCGAGGGCGTCGCGATCGAAGGCCTCGATTTGCGCGTCGGGGGCATCGACGCCGGAAGCCGACGCGCCGACCCGCCGCGAGCCGACCAACAGCGGCGGCGCGGGCGCGGCCCTGCGCCTGATCCCCTGCACGAGTTGCGGCACCCCGCCTCCCGAACGGACCCGGCCAGACGACGGACGGAACAGGATTTGAATCGGTGCGCCCGCGCGGCTAGATAGGCGGGATCGGCGCCGCGAGGGCGCGTCCCGGAGACCCGCTTGTCCCATTCCATTATAGAGGCCATCGAGGCCATCGCGCGCGGCGAGATCGTCGTCGTCACCGATGACGACGACCGCGAGAACGAAGGCGATCTCATCATTGCGGCGTCGCTCTGCACGCCCGAGAAAATGGCCTTCATCATCCGAAATTGCTGCGGCATCGTCTGCGCGCCCCTGACGCTGGAGGAGGCGCGACGGCTCCATCTCGCCCCCATGGTCGCCGAGAACGACGCGCCGCTCGGCACCGCCTTCACCGTCTCGGTTGATGTGCGGCACGGGCTCACCACCGGCATTTCCGCCGAACAGCGCTGCAACACCGTGCGCGCGCTCGCCAACGGCAATATGGGCGCGGCCGATTTCGCGCGGCCGGGCCATGTCTTCCCGCTCATCGCCAAGGATGGCGGCGTGCTGATGCGTTCCGGCCATACGGAGGCGGCGGTGGATCTCTGCCGCCTCGCCGGCCTGCCTCCCGTGGGGGTGATCTGCGAACTCGCCAATGACGACGGGACGGTGATGACCGGCGCGCAGATCACCGCTTTCGCCGAGAAGCACAATCTCAAGCTCGTCTCGGTCGCGGATCTCATCGCCTATCGTCAGGCGCGCGAGAAACTCGTGGAGCGCGTCGCCACCTTCCCGGTAAAGACCGAATTCGGCGAATTCCACGGCCACGCCTATGTGACGCCCTTCGACAGCGTGCAGCATTTCGCCTTCGTGCTGGGCTCCATCGGCGACGGCCGCGACGTGCCGACGCGCCTGCACCGCGCCGACATTCTCGCCGACGTGATGGGCGGCGCGCCGACCATCAAGAAGACTCTCGCCCGCTTCGCGCGGGAAGGGCGCGGCGTGCTCGTCTATCTGCGCGACGGCGCCGCTGGCGTGCCGGCGAATGTCGTCGGCCGTCAGGAGGAGAACGCCGAGGAGACCCGCAAGCGTCAATGGCTCGACGTCGGCCTCGGCGCGCAGATCTTGAAGGATCTGGGCGTATCGTCGATCCGGCTGCGGTCATCTTCGGCCAAGCCGCGGGCCTTTGTGGGCTTGTCGGGCTTCGGGATCGAGATTACGGCGGTGGAGCCGGTGGAGTAATCACCCCGCCCGCGGATGCGCCGACTTATAGGCGTCGAGCAGGCGCTTCTTGTCGACGGCGGTGTAAATCTGCGTCGTCGACAGAGAGGCGTGGCCGAGCAGCTCCTGGATCGTGCGCAGGTCGCCGCCCCGGCCGAGCAGATGGGTCGCGAAGGAGTGGCGCAGCGCGTGGGGCGTGGCGCTGTCGGGCAGGTCCAGCGCCCCGCGCAGGCGCTGGACCGCAAGCTGCACGATTCGCGGCGAGAGTGGCCCGCCTCTGACGCCGACGAAAAGCGGCCCGCTTGTGAGATCGTAAGGGCAGAGCGCGAGATAGGCCTCGATCGCCTGCCGCACGGGTTCGATGACCGGCAGCGTGCGCGTCTTTCCGCCTTTGCCCGTGATGGTGACGCGGTCGACCCGCCCGACCGGCGCCTGCGCATGTGTAATCGACAGGGCCTCGGAGATGCGCAGCCCGGCGCCGTAGAGCAGCGCCAGCACGGCGGCGTCGCGGGCGAGCGCCCAGGGCTCCCGCGCCTCGCCCGCCCGCTGCTCGGGGTCGATCAGGTCGCGGGCGTCGGCGACGGTGAGCGCTTTGGGCAGGCTGTGCGGCTTTTTGGGCGGCCGCACCGCGCCGAAAAAGTCCGTTTTGGCGAGTCCGCGCTTCTCCAGATATCTCAGAAAATTGCGGATCGCGGCCAGCGCCCGCAGCAAAGAGCGGCTCTCCAGCCCCTCATTGCGCCGTTTCGCCAGATAGGCGCGCAGATCGGCGGGCTGCAACGCGGTCAGCGCCGCGGAGTCGGGCTTTTCTCCGAGATGTTCGGTCAGGAAGCGCAGGAAGCCGGCGACGTCTCGCGCATAGCCGTCGATCGTATGGGCGGAGGCGCGCTTCTCCCCGGAGAGCGAGCGAAGCCAAAGCTCCGCCTCCCCGGCGATTTGCGGCGCGGCGCTGAAACGCGCCGCATTCGAAAGCCTGGCCGCCGGCCGGCGTCTGGAAGGAGGCGATTCGCGCATGAACGGAGCTTGGCGCGGAAAGCTTAAAAGAAAAACGCCTTCCGCTTTTCCCCTCTCCGCAACGCTGTCGCGCCGGGCTTACTCGCCCGCCTTGATCTCCGCCTTCGCCTTGGCCAGCATCTCATCCATGGTGCGGCGGATCTGGTGCTCGGACTGGTCGACGCCGGCAGCCTCGAAATCCTTTTTCACCGTAGCGACGACGCGCTCGTCAGCGTCAGCCGAAACTTCAGCGGCGACAAGGGCTTCGGCATAGGCCTGGGCGTCGGCGCCCGACTTTCCGAGCTTCTCCGCAGCCCAGAGGCCGACGAGCTTGTTGCGGCGCGCCTCGGCCTTGAAGCGCAACTCCTCATCGTGGACGTAGCGTTTTTCGAAAGAATCTTCACGCTGATCGAAAGTGCTCATGTCCATCCTCGGCCGGGTTCGTCTTGTCGGAAATCTCAAGCGGCGGATCCGCCGCGCGCCGCATTTTTGATGCGCCGCACGCATATAGGCGAAAACCGGGTGCGGCGCCAATGCCAAGCAGCGAGGGTGCGACATTCCCGCGCGGGCGGCCGGAAAAGCTGAAACACGGCCAAAAAGAGCGCGTTGTGTCGCACCCCGGATTCGGTTAAAATGCGGCGTCGCCCCGAAAGGCGACCGCTGGCTTGTCACTGGCCCCCAAAGACGCTACGACCGCGCATCGTTGCGGTCGGTCACCCTGAATCCCGCTCCCTGGTCGAACGCCTGGCGCGGGATCATATCGGAGGAGCCGCGGCCGACCCCATGGACTTTCTCAAGCCCCGGTTGATCCCAATGAACCGCCGTCGCCGTATCTACGAAGGCAAGGCCAAGGTCCTCTACGAGGGCCCGGAGCCTGGCACGTTGATTCAGCATTTCAAGGACGACGCCACCGCCTTCAACGCCAAGAAGCATGAAGTCATCGATGGCAAAGGCGTCCTGAACAACCGCATCTCGGAATATATCTTCCAGCATCTCAACAATATCGGGGTGCCGACGCATTTTATCCGCCGGCTGAACATGCGCGAGCAGCTCATCCGCGAAGTCGAGATCATTCCGCTGGAAGTCGTGGTGCGCAACGTCGCCGCCGGCTCGCTCGCAAAGCGCCTCGGACTCGAGGAAGGCACGCAGCTGCCGCGCTCGATCATCGAGTTCTATTATAAGAACGACGCGCTCGACGATCCGATGGTCTCGGAGGAGCACATCACCGCCTTCGGCTGGGCGACGCCGCAGGAGATCGACGACATCATGGCGCTCGCCATCCGAGTCAACGATTTTCTGTCCGGCCTGTTCCTGGGCGTCGGCATTCGTCTGGTCGACTTCAAGATGGAATGCGGCCGCCTATGGGAAGGCGACATGATGCGCATCGTCGTCGCCGACGAGATTTCGCCCGACAGCTGCCGGCTGTGGGACATCAAGTCCAACGACAAGCTGGACAAGGACCGCTTCCGCCGCGATCTCGGCGGGCTGGTGGAAGCCTATACCGAAGTCGCCCGCCGCCTCGGCATCATGCAGGAAGGCGAGCAGGTCCGCGTCGGCGCCCCAAAGCTGGTGCAGTAGGAGGCCCCTCGGAAAGAGGAGCCCGAGAGGACATAATGGGCGTTCCTTTTCTCGATCCTGGACCGATGAACGCGGAGGAATTCTTCGCGTTCACCGCTACGCGCCCCGACGACGAAAGGTGGGAGCTGATCGACGGGGAGCCGATCTTGAACGCGTCTGCCAGTTTTCTGCATCAGATCATTGCCAAAAACCTGATCGTCCAACTCGACCAGATTGCTCGGGAGACGCACGCGGCTTGGGTGGCGGTTCCTGGAATCGGCGTGCGCCTCGCTGCGACCAGCATCCCTGTTCCCGACGTCGTCGTGCGCCCCCGGAGCAATCTGATCTCGGTCGAATGCTCCGACGCTATCGTCGTATTCGAGATTTTATCTCCCTCGACCGCAAACCACGACCTGCGCTGGAAGCGCCGCGCCTATCCGACGCTGCCTTCGTTGCGGCATTATGTCGTCGTCGCGCAGGATGCGGTCGAAATCGTTTCCTACGACCGCGCCAATAATTTCATCGAGCGCCGCTTCGAATCCGCCGACGACGCGCTCGACCTGCCGGCCATCGGCGCGCGTCTGAACCTGCGAGACATTTATCGGGACACGGGTCTTCTATAGGCGCGCTCCAATCGCGGGACGCCGCCGCTTGCCCTTTGCGCGCAAGGCCGCTAACCGTGTGGCCGATCCCGAATGGAAACAGAGTCCCATGAAAGCACGCATCGTCGTCACCCTGAAGAACGGCGTCCTCGATCCGCAAGGCAAGGCGATCGAGGGCGCATTGAAATCGCTCGGCGTCGACGGCGTCGCGAGCGTCCGTCAGGGCAAGGTGTTCGACGTGGAGATGGCGGGCGCGGACCCCGCAAGCGCCAGGGCGCAGCTCACCGCAGCATGCGAGAAGCTCCTCGCCAACACCGTGATCGAAAACTACCAGATCGACCTCTGAGATAAGCCCATGAAAGCCGCCGTCATCGTCTTCCCCGGCTCCAATCGCGAAGGCGACATGGCGCGCGCGCTCGAGCAGGCGACGGGTCGCAAGCCCGCCATGCTCTGGCACGCTGACCATGAGCTGCCCGCCGGCACGGACCTCGTCGTGCTGCCGGGCGGCTTCTCCTATGGCGACTATCTGCGCTGCGGCGCCATCGCCGGCCGCGCCGCGATCATGGACGCCGTGGGCGCGCATGCGGCGCGGGGCGGCCTCGTGCTCGGCGTCTGCAACGGCTTCCAGATTCTCTGCGAAAGCGGCCTACTGCCCGGCGTGCTGATGCGCAACGCCAATCTGCGCTTCGTTTGCAAGATGCAGCATCTGCGCGTCGAGAGGAACGACACGGCCTTCACCCGCCAATACGCCGCGGGCCAGGCGATCGAGGTCTGCATCGCCCATGGCGAAGGCAATTACGAAGCCGACGACGCGACCATCGAGCGACTCGAAGGCGAAGGTCTCGTCGCCTTCCGCTATTGTGACGCCAATGGCGTCGTCGGCGGCGCATCCAACCCCAACGGCTCACGCAATGACATTGCCGGCGTCTACTCCGGGAAGCGCAATGTGCTTGGCCTGATGCCGCACCCTGAAAATCTCATCGATCCGCTCGTCGGCGGGGTTGACGGCCGTGCGCTGTTTATGAGCCTCGCCAGCGCGGCGTGAGCGGGCGACGCGTTAGCTCCAAGGGCTGGACGGCCGTTCGCGGGAAGTTAAGTGGATGGTTCCGAGGCGGCCAGAGACAGAGGGAGCTGAACCATGAGCTATGTCGACGGCTTCGTCATTCCCGTGCCGAATGACAAGAAGGACGATTACCGCAACGCGGCCGAATGCTTCTGGGCCATGCTAAAGGAATTCGGCGCGCTGCGCGTCGTCGAATGCTGGGGCGACGACGTGCCGGACGGAACCGTCACCGACTTCAAACGCGCGGTTGCGGCGCAAGCGCATGAAAACGTCGTTTTTTCCTGGATCGTCTGGCCGTCGAAAGAGGTGCGCGACGCAGGCCATCAGAAGATGCGGGACGATCCTCGCATGAAGGATCTCTCCATGCCCTTCGACGGCAAGCGCATGATCTTCGGCGGCTTCGCGCCGCTCCTCGATCTGGGGAAAGAATAATCAGCGGCGGGCGGCCTTCGCCACGCGCCACAGCGCCCGCTCCGCCTCCATCCGTGCGCTGGACGCATTGGCGCGGGCGCGAGTCTGGGCCTCGCGCAGCGGCTCGATCAGCGCTTGCAAACGCGCCGACGTCCAGGCCTTGAGCTGCTCCTCCATCAGCGCGCGGTGCATGAAGCCGAAGCCGGCGCGAAAGAGCGCGTTGATCCCCGCATCCGTGCGCCCGCCCTCGCGCTCCATCGAGGCGCGCGCCCGGTGCAAGGCGACGGCGTAGCGCAGCGCGCCGAAGAGGACCGAACCGGCGTCGCCGCCCTGTGCGAAATAGGCGTCGAGCGTCTCGCCCGCATCGCCGGCAAAGGCGGCGGTCACCACCCGGTCGGAAGCGATGCTGGAAGCGTGCGCGACGACCGCCTCGACGTCCTCGGCCGCCACATGCTCGCGCCCGTGCATGTAAAGCACGAGCTTGGAGAGTTCCGCGCGGCTCATCAGCCTGTCCTCGCCGAGCGCGGCGAGAAGAAGCGCCCGCGCCTCGGGGCTCGCCACGAGATTTGCCTCCTTGAGCGTGCGATCGACGAGCGCGTGAACGTCCTGCTCGGTGTCGGGCTGGCACTCGATCCCGGCGCCCTGCTTCGCGCCTTCGACCAGCTTGCGCAGCGGCGCATCCTTCTTCAGCGCGCCGGCTGTCAGCACCACTGTGCAGGCGGCGGGCGGCGCGGAAATCAGGGAGGTGACCGCAGGGATGACCGACTTGGCGCCTGTCTCCACGAGAATTGCGCGCCGCCCGCCGAAGAGCGGCTGGGTGTTGGCCTCGTCGAGCAAAGTCAGCGGATCGGCCGAGACGGCGTCGCCGGAGAGTTCGACGAACTGGAAGGGATCACGCCGGTCGTCCACGCGCCTGTTGACGATCGCTAGCGCACGCTCGCGCACCATGCCGGCGTCGGCGCCATGGACGAGGAAGAGAAAGACGCTCTCCGGCGGAGAGGCGACGAAGCGTTCGGCGTCCTTGTGCGGGACAGCGACCATTTTGCCCCTTCCCTAACCCTCCCCCGCTTCGCGGGAGAGGGGACGAACACCGAAACCGCTGCTCAAATCCGACAAGCGCAATGAAGGCCCGCGCCTTGCTCCCTCTCCCGCGTCAGCGGGGGAGGGCTGGGGTGGCGACCGGCCCCCGGGCCGCGACCTCCGTCGCGACCCGCGTGCGGATCGAGTCCGCGATCACCTTGGCGTCGCGAATTTCCGCGTCGCGGGCGGCGCGCACATTGGCGAAGCGGTTGGAGAAGCGGTCATAGCTCGCAATGTTGAAGGCGGTGCCCTTGGTCACCTCCACATTTTGCGGCCAGGTGACAAGCTTGTAGTCGGCGTCGGCGATGACGGTGGCGGAGGTGGCTCGGCCCGTCACCGTATCGAGGATCGGCGTCTGAACGCGCTCGCGCAACGTGACGCTCAGGCGATAGCGCGGCTGCACCGTCGAGCCCGTGCCGTTGAAGCCGTAGATCAGCTCGTTGCGAACGTAATGCCCCATACGGCCGGGAATTTCCTCCACCTCGATCGACTGCAGCTCCGAGGCGAGCGGCGAATTGTCGAGCCCGCCGCTCGCGCCGTAGAGCGGTTCGATGCAGCCCGCGAGCGGGAGGGCGGCGGCCAGCGCGAGGAACGCCATGACGGACCGCGAGCCTTCAGGTTCGCCGAAGGCAGAGCGCGCCTGAAGGCGCGCGGTCCAGGAACGCCGCGCCTGGGGGCGCGGGGTCCAGAGTCGCTCAAACGACCACATTGACGATCCTCTTCGGCACGAGAATGAACTTCTTGAGCGGCTTGCCTTCCATGGCGCGCATCACGCCATCTTGCGCCAAAGCCTCTTTGCGAATCGTTTCCTCGCCAGCATCGTGCGCCACCGTAATTTCCGCGCGCTTCTTGCCGTTCACCTGAACCGGCAGGACGATCATGTCCTGCGCGACGAGCGCGGGATCGGCCTCCGGCCATGGCGCTTCTGATACAAGACCTTTGTGGCCAAGATCGGCCCAGCATTCCTCGGCGACATGCGGGGTCATGGGCGCGACGAGGCGGGCCAGCGCGTCCGCCGCCTCGCGGAAGGCGAAGGCGAGATCGGGGCCGACGGGCGTCTCCGTCACCGCGTCGAGCGCCGCCGTCACCTCGTTCACATATTCGCGGATTCGGGCGATGGCGCTGTTGAAGCGAAGGCGCTCGACGTTTTCGGAAACCTGGGCGACGGTCTTGTGCGTCGCCTTGCGAATCTTGAGCGCCTCCGGACCGATCTCCGAGGGCGCTTCCGCCCTCGCAGGCGCCGCGACGCGGCCGAGCTCCCCGGTAATGCGCCAGAGGCGCTGCACGAAACGCCAGGCGCCCTGCGCGCCCTCGTCCGACCAGATCACGTCGCGATCGGGCGGCGAGTCGGAGAGCACGAAGAGGCGGGCCGTGTCGGCGCCGTAGCTTGCGACGATGTCGTCGGGGTCGACCGTGTTCTTCTTCGACTTCGACATCTTCTCGATGGGGCCGATCTCGACCTCGGCGCCGGTGTCCAGCAGGAAGGCGCGGCGGCCGCCCTCCCCGCTCTCGATGCGGATCGCGGCGGGCGAGACCCAGCCGCCGGGCCCCTTATAGGTCTCGTGAACGACCATGCCCTGCGTGAACAGGCCCGCGAAGGGCTCGGCGCGCGCCGCATGGCCCGAGTCGCGCATGGCGCGGGCGAAGAAGCGCGAATAGAGGAGATGCAGAATGGCGTGCTCGATGCCGCCAATATACTGGTCGACCGGCAGCCAGCGCTTCAACGCCTCGGGGCTCGCCGGAGCGTCGGCGTTGTGCGGGTCGGTGAAGCGCGCGTAATACCAGGACGAATCGACGAATGTGTCCATCGTGTCCGTCTCACGGCGGGCGGGCTTGCCGCAGGAGGGACAGGGCACGTTCTTCCAGGTCGGATGGCGGTCGAGCGGATTGCCGGGATGGTCGAAGCTCACATCCTTGGGCAGCCGCACCGGCAGGTCGGCGTCCGGCACGGGCACGGGGCCGCAGGTCTCGCAATGGATGATGGGGATGGGGCAGCCCCAATAGCGTTGGCGCGAAACGCCCCAGTCGCGGAGCTTGTAGTTGACCTTGCGCACGCCCTGCGGCGCGTTGAAAAGCGCCGTCGTCTCCAGACGGCTGGCGACCTCATTCTTCGCCTGATCGACGGTGAGGCCGTCGAGGAAGGAAGAGTTGACGAGCTTCCCGTCGGCGTCGAACGCCTCGCCGCTCTCGGCGATCTTCGCTTCGAGGCCGGCGGCGTCGACGCCCTCCGGGCTAACCACGACCTTGAAGCCGAGGCCGTATTTCGTCGCGAAATCCAGATCGCGCTGGTCATGCGCCGGGCAGCCGAAAATCGCGCCGGTCCCGTAATCCATCAGAATGAAGTTCGCGACGTAAACCGGCAGGGTCCAGTTGGCGTCGAAGGGATGAACGACGCGCAGCCCCGTGTCGAAGCCCTGTTTCTCGGCGGTCTCGATCGCCTCCGCAGACGTGCCGCCGCGACGGCATTCCTCGCAGAATTCCGCCAGAGCGGGATTCTTATCGGCGGCGGCCCTGGCCAGCGGATGATCGGCGGCGAGCGCGACGAACTTCGCGCCGAACAGCGTGTCCGCGCGGGTCGTGAAGACCTCGACCTCGCGTGTCTCGCCCAACGCCTCCGCCAGCGCGAAGCGCACCAGCATGCCCTCGCTGCGGCCGATCCAGTTGCGCTGCATGAGGCGCACCTTGTCCGGCCAGCGGTCGAGCGTGTCGAGCGCTTCAAGCAGTTCGACGGAATAGCTCGTGATCTTGAGGAACCACTGCGTCAGCTCCCGCTGCTCCACAAGCGCGCCGGAGCGCCAGCCGCGCCCGTCGATCACCTGCTCATTGGCGAGCACGGTCAGGTCGACCGGGTCCCAGTTCACCTTGGATTTTTTGCGATCGACAATGCCGGCCTTCAGGAAATCGAGAAACAGCTTCTGCTGATGCTTGTAATATTCCGGATCGCAGGTCGCGATCTCGCGCGACCAGTCGAGTGAAAGGCCCAGCGTTTTGAGCTGGGCGCGCATGGCCGCGATATTGGCGTAGGTCCATTCCGCCGGATGCGCGCCCGTCTGCGCCGCCGCGTTCTCCGCCGGCAGGCCGAAGGCGTCCCAGCCCATGGGATGCAGGACGTCAAAGCCCTTGGCGCGCATATAGCGGGCGATCACGTCGCCCATGGAATAGTTGCGAACATGGCCCATATGGAGGCGCCCCGACGGATAGGGGAACATCTCCAGCACGTAATATTTGGGGGCCTCCGGCTTCGCCCCCGCCTTGAAGACTTCGCGTCCCTCCCAGGTCTTCTGCCAGCGCGGCTCGGCTTCGGCGAAATTATAGCGGTCGGGTCTCATGGAGGGCGGCTGTCCGATGAAGGCGTTGGCTTTTGCGCCTCTAAATGCCGGTCGGACGGGGGGATGTCAAAGGGAGACCCGCGCCGCATTTCTCCGATCCCGCTTAAAACGCCCTCCTCGCCGCCGGTTTCGCCGCAAGTCCCATCCCCACCCAGCTGACGCCCTCGAAGAGCAGGTCCACGCCCAGAAACAGCCCCAGCACATAGAGCCCCGACGCCGGCCATTCCGCGAGGATCAAGACGCCGAGGACGAAGCTCAGGCCGCCCGCAACGGCGATCAGCTCCCAGCGGCTCAAATCGCGCAACTGATAGGCGAGCACGAGCTTCAGGACGCCGCCGGCGACAAGCAGCGCGCCGACGAGCGCCGTGAGCGAAACGGCCGCCAGAAACGGAAAGCGCGCCGCCGCCACGCCCGCCGCGACCGTGATCGCCCCGACGACGCCCCACAGCGCCGCGCGGCCCCACGGCCTGATCTGAAAGGCGGTGACGATCTCCCAGGCGCCCGCGACGACCATGGCCGCGGCGATATAGACGATGGCGACGAGCGTCGCGGCGAGCACATTGAAGAGCGCGACGACGCCGCCAATGATGAACAGGACGCCCATGGCGACGATCCAGCCCCATTTCGCACGGCAATGCGCCGTGTGGACCCCCGCGGGATAAGTGGAGAAAGCCTCGCTGCTGGTCATGGTCAACCTCCCGGCGCGCGCCGCCCGCCGGGCGGCGGAGATATCGGCAAGCTAACCGCCGCCGCGACGGATCGTTCCCACGCTGTGGCTCGATCGGCCTTCTTGCCCTCGGGCGCCGGCGGGCTTAACCAGCGGTCATGACGATTATCGACCGCTACAACGACGCCAAAGCCGCCATTGCCCGCGCCGCGACCGATTGCGGCCGCGACCCCGCGAGCGTCACGCTGGTCTGCGTGACAAAGACTTTCCCGGCCGAAGACGCGGTTCCGCTGCTGGAAGCCGGCCACCGCGTCTTCGGCGAGAACCGCGTCCAGGAGGCGATGGGCAAATGGCCGGGTCTGCGGGACAAGTTCTCGGGAATCGAGCTGCATCTCATCGGCCCGCTCCAATCCAACAAGGCGAAGGAGGCCGTCGAAACCTTCGACGTGATCCAGAGCGTCGACCGCGAGAAAATCGCCGCGGCGCTGGCGGGAGAAATGAAGAAACAGGGCAAGCGCCCGCGCCTGTTCGTGCAGGTCAACACCGGCGCCGAGCCGCAAAAGGCGGGAGTCCCGCCGGAGGACGCCGACGCCTTCATCGCCGTCTGCCGGGAGAAACATGGGCTGGAGATTTTCGGCCTGATGTGCGTGCCGCCCGTCGACGAACAAGCCTCGCCGCACTTCGCTCTGCTCGCGGACATCGCCGAGCGAAACGGGCTGAAGGAGCTTTCCATGGGGATGAGCGCGGATTTCGAGCTCGCGATCCAGCTCGGCGCAACCTATGTGCGCGTCGGGTCGGCGATCATGGGTCATAGGGATTATTCGCGATAATCCCGCACACGCCCCCTCTCCCCGCAAGCGCAAGCGGGGAGAGGGGGCGTCAACGCACGGAGATCATCGCTCCCCGCGAAAGTCTCGGCAGCAGCCGCGCCATGTCCCGCGCTCGCAGCGCGACGCAGCCGGCGGTCGGCCCCAAATCCTCGGTCGCAATATGAAAGAAGATCGCGCTGCCCCGTCCCCGGACCCGCGCGCGGATATTGTAATCCATCACGCCCACTACGTCGTAGAGCCCGTCCTTCCGCCACATTTCCTCATGACTCAGGCGCGACGGCGCCCGCATGGGGCGGTTGTAGAGAAAGCTGCCGGCGTCGTCGCACCATATGTCGTCGCTTCGCGTCGGCCGCCACGGGACGCGCGACGGCGCCGGCTTGCGCAAATAGAAGCGCAGGAGCCGCCAGCCCCCCGCCGGCGTCGCGCCGTCTCCCTCACGCTTGTCATGTGTGACGCCCGCGCGACCGATCGCGCAGGGAATGGCGCGACCGCCCGCGATCAGCCGCGCCTCATGGGGCTTGCCGCCGATTCGCCGGGCGACGCGGAGCAGGGAGACGCCGGTTGCGCGCGATTTCGCCATGGAACAAGATGACCTCTCAACCTTCCGCATCTGTAGCAGAGTTCGTCGCAAGCGATGACCCGCAGCCTGTTCGTCGCCGCCAGTCCCGGGCTCATGTCGAGTCTCGCCGAGCAGTTCGAAGCCCTCGGCCTCTACGAGCTGCGCGCCCTCCATGCGACGGAGCCTGCCGCCCCCTGGCCGCACGCCGCAATCCTGGACGCAGAGGCTTTCGACGCGTCCGCTCTCGCCCGCCGCCTCCGCGCCAGCGGCTTCGCGGGCCCAATCATCGCGATCGGCGCCGAGGTCCCGGAAGCGGACGCCGCCCTGCCCCGGCCCTTCCGCTTTACGGAGCTCCTCACGCTGCTCGCCGCCGCGCCGTCCAGCGGCTATCGAGAGGGCTTCGACGCGCGGCTGACCGAAAAGGAGGCGGCGATCCTGCGTCGCCTCGCGCAAGCCAGAGGCGCGATCATCTCAAAAGAGGCGCTGCTCGCGGATGTGTGGGGCTATGGCCCCAACGTCTCCACCCGCACGCTGGAGACGCATATTCACCGCCTGCGGCGCAAGATCGAGGCGGATCCGCAACGCCCGCTGAAGTTGCTGACGGAAGACGGAGGCTACCGGCTGGCGAATATCGGCGAACAGTTCCCGGCAAAGTTCGTTTCGCCATAAAAAAGCGGCACATCCACGTTCTGTGAAACTGAAATGACGCTTGACGACGACATCGACAACCTCACCCGCATTCCGCTTTTCGCGATCTTCGAGACGGGGGCCCTGCGCAACCTGGCCTTCGCCTCGGAGACCGGGCTGCTGCGCGCGGGCGACATTCTGTTTCGGCGCGGCGAAGAGTCGGATGGCGGGTATATTCTCACCATGGGATCGGTCGCGCTGACGACCCATGACGACGGGCGGCCGGCGAACCATGTGCTTCGTCCCTGGGCGCTGATCGGCGAGATGGCGCTCGTCGCGCCCTCCTTGCGCCCCGTCACCGCGCTCGCCCTGGAGCCGACCACCGTCCTGAAAATCAACCGCACAATTTTTCATCAAATTCTCGAGCAGCATCCCGCGACGGCGGCGCGGGCGCGCGACTTCTTTCGCCAAAGGCTCGTCGATTTCGCCCGTCACGCGGCCGCGGGCCTCGCGCCGGGCGAATAGATCTTTACGTTACGCCGCGAATTGCCGCCCGCCCTCTCGACTCCGACCGATTCAGGTTTAGATTACTTTTATTGACGCGGCTTCGGCGGGCCGATCGCGTAGCGTTATGGATTAGCCCGCCCATGGGAGGTGATTTATGCGTAAGAGCCTGAAACTGACGCTCACCGGCGCGCTGCTCGGCGCGGTGACGGCGACGGCGGTTCCGACCGAAGTTCTGGCCGGCCCCATCGGCGTGGCCCCGCCCGCCACCGTCGGTCTGTCGGCCCCGGTCGACAGGGTCTGGTATCGCCGCTGGGGCGGATACGGCTATCGCGGCTATGGTTATCGCCCCTATTACGGCGGCTATTACCGCCGCTACAATCCCGGCCCGGCGGTCGCCGCGGGCGTCGGTCTTGGCCTGCTCGGCGCGGGTCTCGCCGCTTCGAGCGGCGGCTATTACGGCGGCTACTACCCCTACTACAATGGCGGCTACTATCCGTCTTATGGCTACCCGGCCTACAATTATTGGGGCTGGTAAGCTTCAATTCGAATAGCTTGCCGACGGCGGCGCGACCACGCGCCGCCGTTTTTTTAACGCCTTGGTCCCTATAGATTCCGGCCTGAACCGGCGCCCCTTCGCGGGCGCCTCAAGCGCGCAGAGGCAGGAATGGCCAAGGAAATCGCGACCACACCCTATACCGATCAGAGGCCCGGCACGTCGGGCCTGCGCAAAAAGGTTCCGGTCTTTCGGCAGCGCCATTACGTGGAGAATTTCGTGCAGTCGATCTTCGACTGCCTGGAGGGCTTCGAGGGCCGGACGCTCGTTGTGGGGGGCGACGGCCGCTATTACAACCGGGAAGCGATCCAGAAGATTCTGAAGATTGCGGCCGCGAACGGCTTCGGCCGCGCGGTTGTCGGGCGCGGCGGCATTCTCTCGACGCCCGCCGTCTCGGCGCTCATCCGCTCGCTCAAGGCCTTCGGCGGCATCGTGCTGTCCGCGAGCCATAATCCCGGCGGCCCCGACGGCGACTTCGGCATCAAATACAATGTCGCCAATGGCGGCCCGGCGCCGGAGAAGGTGACGGAAGCAATCTACGCGCGCACGAAGGAAATCACATCCTTCAAGATCGAAGACGCGCCCGATGTCGACATCGATGCGCTCGGCGCCGCGCAGATCGGCGCCATGCGCGTCGAGATCGTCGACAGCGTGGCGAACTACGCCGCGCTGATGCAGACGCTTTTCGACTTCGACCGCATCCGCGACGCCTTCCGCGCCGGCTTCACCATGAAATTCGACGCCATGTCGGCGGTGACCGGGCCTTACGCCAAGGTCATTCTCGAGGGCATGCTCGGCGCGGCGCCGGGAAGCGTGATGCATGGCGAGCCTCTGCCCGATTTCGGCGGGCGTCATCCCGATCCCAATCTCGTCCATGCGGCGCATCTCTACGACCTTGCAATGTCGGCTGACGCGCCGGATCTTTGCGCGGCTTCGGACGGGGACGGCGACCGCAATCTCATCATCGGCCGAAATCGTTTCGTCACGCCCTCCGACAGTCTCGCCATTCTCGCGGCGAACGCCCATCTCGCGCCGGGCTACAGGAACGGCGTCGCCGGCATTGCGCGCTCCATGCCGACGAGCGCCGCCGCCGATCGCGTGGCCGAGAAGCTCGGCGTCGGCATCTATGAGACGCCGACGGGTTGGAAGTTCTTCGGCAATCTGCTGGACGCCGGGCTCGTCACCATTTGCGGGGAAGAGAGCGCCGGCACGGGCTCGAACCATGTGCGCGAGAAGGACGGGCTCTGGGCGGTGCTGCTCTGGCTCGACGTGCTCGCCGCGCGCAGGCGGAGCGTCGACACGATCGTGCGCGAGCATTGGGCGACTTATGGCCGCAACTATTACTCGCGTCATGATTACGAAGAGGTCGACGCCGACGGCGCCAACGCGCTGATCGAGACGCTGCGCGGCAGCCTGCCTTCGCTCAAGGGCAAGACATTCGGCGCGCTCGACGTGAAGGACGCCGACGACTTCGCCTATCACGATCCGGTCGATGGTTCCGACTCGAAGAACCAGGGCGTCCGCGTCATGTTCGCCGACGGCTCGCGCATTGTGTACCGCCTGTCGGGCACGGGAACGGCGGGCGCGACGCTGCGAGTCTATATCGAGCGCTACGAGGCCGACCCTGCAAAGCAATTTGCCGAGACGCAGGAAGCTCTCTCGGATCTGATTTCGCTGTCGCGCGACATCGCGAAGATCGAGCGGTATACGAAGCGTAACGCGCCGAGCGTGATTACCTGAATCGCAGCGCAAGAGACTCTTAAGGACGCGACCAGCAAGACGGGCTCCTTAGCTTCGCCTCAACAATTGTGCGCGACGATCCGCCGGGTTTCAGGCGGTGGATCATCACGATGCTCAAGAGATTGGCGAATGACGCTGGCCGAGCCGCCGCCTCGTGGGCGTCGGCCCGCCGCCTCCATGCGAAAAACCGGCTCCACGCTTTTGGAGGGCGCCTGATCTTCAAAGGATCGCACGATGATTAACTCCCTTATCAACTACGGCGCAAATCGGCTGATGGGGCTTGGAGTCCTCGCGATCGGCCTCGGCGGCTTTTACGCTTTCGACCAATATGACAAGAGGGCGAATTACGCGCCGGCGCAGGCGCGCATCTCCAAGGTCGAAGAGCTTTGCTACATGGAGAAAGAGGTCGGCCGCACCACGACCACCTCGGATGTGCTCGGCTGCGAAATCGCGCGATACGCGGTGAAAAACCATCCAAAATGGAACGGGTTCACGGTAAAATCCAAGATCAGCGTCGAATATGAATATATCTCGCCGGTCGATAATCGCACCCATTCGGGCAAGCGCACGATGAGCGCATGGCCGGACGGCAGGAAGCTCAACCGCGGCGAGCTCTTCCAGATCCGCGCTTCAAAAATCGACCCGAACAAGTCCCGCGAGATCTGACCGGCTCGACAACGCCGCGCCCTCGCCTTCCCCCGCCCGACGCGGCTATAAGGACGCTTCGGGCCGGGAGGGGAGAATGAACGAAGCGAGCGCGAGCGCGCATTGGGTGGAGCATGAGGCGCGCACGACGATTCTTGCGGAATTGCACGCGCGCCCCTTCCTGCCTCTGCATGTTCCCCGCCGCATCTACCACTTCGCCTTCGCGACGAACCACGAAGCGGCGGCGGCCGACCGCGCCGCCATCGAGGCCCTTGCGAAAATCGCCGGGCTGAACGCGCCCGGGCCGGACGCCAAGTTCCATCATTTCGACTTCGGCGATTGGCGGCTGCGCTGGGAGCAGCACACGGAATTCACCACCTATACCTGGGCGACCGGGCTGGATGCCGAGACGCCCTTCCTCCATCCCGATCCGCTGGCGAGCGGCGAGATCAAATTCCGGCCGCCGGGCCGGCTCATCGTCGCGACGCATCTCTGCGTCGTCGACCGCGCGATTCCGCTCGACGATCTTGCCGGCATGTTCAATTCGCAGAGCCTCTGCGTCATCGGCCTCGGCAAGGACGCCGGCCATGCGCTCACCGATTTCGATGTCGACGCCGACCGCTTCACGCGCATCGCCGTCCGCATCCTACACGCGCCACCCATGGAGGCGGGCCGTTTGGTCCAGCGCCTGCTCGAGGTCGAGACCTATCGCAGCATGGCCCTGCTCGGCCTGCCGCTTGCCCGCGCGGTCTCCCCCGATCTGACGACGATGGAGGAGGAGCTCTCTGAAATCACGCATGCGCTTTGCGTCGGCGAGTCGCACAATAATCAGGACCTGTTGAAGCGCCTTTCCGACCTGCTCGCGGCCAATGAGGCGCTCTCGACGCGCACGGCGTTCCGCTTCGGGGCGAGCCGCGCCTATCACAAGCTCGCCAAGAGCCGGCTCGAACTCTTGCAGGAGACGAAGGAAGGTCAGTATCCGACCATTTCGAATTTCCTCAACACGAGGCTCGATCCTGCGATCGAGACCTGCAACGCCGTCGAAGCGCGGCAGATGCGCTTCTCGACCGACGTCGCGCGCACGATAAATCTGATGCGCACGGGCATCACGCTGGAGATGGAGCGCCAGAACGGCGCGCTGCTGGACGACATGGTTCGGCGCACGCGCCTGCAAATGCGGCTGAACCGCATGGTGCAGGGCATTTCCATCGCCGGCCTCGCCTATTATCTCGTCGGGCTCTTCGCCTTCGTCGCGAAGGGACTGAAGGAGGCTGGCCTTATCCCGGCCAACCTGTCGGCCGACATGGTCGAGGCGATTTCGGTCCCCTTCGCGCTGCTCCTGTCCTGGGCCTTCATGGCGCGTGTGCGCGTTCTTTCCAATCGCGCGGCGAAGGAGGAGCAGGTCGACTGACCCGCTCCTCCCTCACACGGCTTCGACCCGATCGCTTCTCCACGACGCTCCTGGCGCCGATGCGAGGCTTTTCGGGCCGCTATCGCCATGCTGGATCGCGTGGCCGGCAGGATCTTCTCGCAATGACGCAGAAATGGCGTCAGACATTCTCCGGCTTGTATTTTGGATCGGCAGCCTGCTTCTCCTTCACGGCCGCCACGTCCGCGCCGGTCGGAATAGGCCGGATATATTCGCCCTTCCAGGTGACGTATTTCCGCAGGGGACGGTCCTTCCAGGGATAGACGAGCGAAAAAATCTTCACGGTGATGAGCGTGAGGAACTGATAATAAAACGTCTGGCTGTGATGGATCGGCTCTGCAATGTTTTTGCGGAAGAGCCGGTCGGGCGCGAATTCGATCGTTTCCAGCGGCAGCACCTTGAGGCCGTTTTCTCGCGCGCGCGCGGCCATCCATTCCAGCGCTCCATCCGACAAGCCATATTGGCTGTAACCGCCGCCGACATCCGAATGCACGCCGGGGAACCACTTTTGCGCGTAGAGCGGGAAGCCCTTCTCGGCGACGTTCCTTGCGTTCCTGTCGAGATGCGTTTGCGTCAGCTCGATCGGCGTATAGCGGAAAGGCCAGCGGCGCTCGTCCGCCGCAACCGCGTGATAGGCGCTCTGCACGCTGGAGCTCAGCGTCACGTCATGGAAACTGCATTTGAAGACCTTGTCGACGAAATAGCCGAGAAATTCTCCATAGGGCGCGCCGAGCGCGCCGACCGTGTCCCATACGCCGAGAAAGCGAATTTGGGCCGGATAAGGATGGCAGTTCGCCTCTCGGTACTGCGCGGCGCTCGGGCTGCCCGGTTTCCAGTCCGACGCCTTGTACAGATCGTACATCTCGTTGACGAGCGGCAGCCGGTAGGGTTTCAGAATGCCGAAATTGTGAATGAACCCCGCAATGCTGCGCGCCGTGTAAGCGCCGCGGCTGAAGCCGAAGAGATAGATCTCGTCATTCTCTTCGTAATTGCTCACGATGAAGGAATAAGCATCGACGATGTTTTCCGAAATGCCGCGGCCGAACACGCCGCCGATAAATTTTTCGCCTTTGCGCGTGCCGACGCCGGCGATGTAATGCAGAATTTGCGGATTGCCTTCCTCGTCCTGATTGTCGGTCGCCTGGAGCATCCGCAGCACATTGGTGCCCCGCTCGGTCGGCTCGTTCCAGGTGCCGTCGCAGAAAATGACGAGCTTCTTCGGCATTTGCTCCTCCCTTGAATTAAATGTGAAAAATCCGCCCCGTAATGTCCTTTGTTCAGGTCACGTCGAACGGCGCGACTCCTTTGGGCGCGCCGTTTTCCCCGATCGTAATCTTCTCGACGCGCGCTTCCGCTTCGGCGAGCAGCTTCTCGCAGCGCTCCTGCAAAGCCTTGCCGCGCGCGTAGAGCCGAACCGAGTCGTCGAGTGAAACCGCGCCCTTCTCCAGGTCGCCGACGATTCGCTCCAGCTCCGCCATCGCCTTTTCAAAAGGCATGGTCGAGACGTCCCCGATGCTTTGCTCTGTCTGTGTCATGATTTATTTGTATCCTAGGCGCCCGCGCTTGGCTACGCGCGGAAGGATTCCATTTTCCGGCGCATTTTAATGGTCCTCCGGCTCCGCGTGGCCGACAATACGCAGTATTTCCGGATATTCCTCGCGCACGCGGCGCTCCAGCGCGTCCACCGCGTCATGCGCCGCCTCGACGGGCACGCTCGGATCAACCGCGCAGTGATAGTTCACCACGAGGCCGCCGGAGGTTTCGCGCACGCGCAGATCGTGGATATTCGCGACATAGCCGACCTGCGCGCAATGGCGGTCGAGCGCCGCCGCGATCTCCTGCATCAACGCCGGATCGACGTCGCGGCCGACCAGCACATGGGGCGAGAGCGGCTCGATATGCGTCTCGATCTCGACGTCGGCGCCGAACTCATCTCGGATGGCGCTCTCGAAATCAGTCGCAATGGCGTGGGCGCGACCGATCGGCATGCCGGCGTCGAGTTCGATATCGAGGCCGATGGAGAGCCGCTCGCCGATCTGTTGCGCGATGACGTGATGGGCGGTGACGTGCCGCCGGGCCGCAACGAGCATGATGCGCTCCACCATCGTCTCGTCGTCCAGCGCGCGCGCGTCGACAGTGATCGTGATGCGCGCATGCGGCGCGACGGCGAGGATCGCCGCCGAGACCGCCGCCTTGATGCGCGCCGCCTGCTCGACCCGCAGCGTGCGGGCGACGCCGATCGTCGCATCGCCGATGACCTCCGCTCCCGCGCTGCGCAGCCGCAACTCGTCGAGCGTGATGACGCCTGGCACGTCGCGGATCGCACGCGCGATCTCCGGGGCGAGGTCGCGCGGCGCGGCGTCGAGCAGCGTGTCGATGGTGCGTCGCCCCAGCCTGTAGCCCGCGACGGCGATGAAGCCTGCGACGCCGAAGGAGGCGAGCGCGTCGCCTTGCGGAAAGCCGTAATGCGCCGCGGCCACGCCGATCAGCGCGAGCACGGAGGAGACGAGGTCGCTCGCGAAATGCATCGCGTCCGCCGCGAGCGCGTCGCTGCGCTCTTCCTTCGCGATCTCGCCTAATTGCCGCGCGCGCACGAAGTCGATCAGAATGGAGACGCCGAGCACGCCATAGGCCGGCCAGCCGACATCGATCGCGACATTGACCTCGCCGAGCCGCCTGATGGCCTCGCCCACGACGATAAGGGCGAGGCCGAAAAGCAGCCCTGTCTCGACAAGCGCGGCGAGCGCCTCATATTTCCCGTGACCGTAGTGATGCTCCGCGTCCGCCGGCTTTTCCGCCTCGCGCACCGCGTAATAAGTCAGCGCGGTCGCGCCCGTGTCGACAAAGGCGTGGCCTGCTTCCGAGAGAAGCGCCAGCGAACCTGACCAGAGCCCCGCGGCGAGCTTGGCGGCGGCGAGGAAAGCGCTGGCGGCGATGGAGGCCTTGGCGGCGGTGATTTTCCGGCTGGCGCCCTCGGCGCCCAGCGCGCGCGTCTCGGTCATGTGGCCCTGTGTCCGGAACGGTTGACGGGCTTTGCTAGCAAGAGGCGGGTTCGCGGGCAATGCGGGACCCGGCCTTAAAATGGGGCGCTTGCGCGAGCGGGCCGCATTGGAGAGGCGTTGGTCCCTTCAACGCCTCGTGCGATACGCTAGATTCGGGTCGCGGGACACGGCCCGAAAGGGAGCATTCGACGTGAAATATCTGCATACGATGATCCGGGTGGGCGACCTCGACCGTTCGCTGCATTTTTTCTGTGACATTCTCGGGCTCAAGGAAGTGCGCCGCACAGAGAATGAAAAAGGGCGCTATACGCTGGTCTATCTTGCGGCGCCCGCGGATGCGGAGGCGGCGCAACGCAGCGGCGCGCCGACGATCGAGCTGACCTATAACTGGGACGAGCGCGAATATGCGGGCGGCCGCAATTTCGGGCATCTCGCCTTCGGCGTGGATAATATCTACGAGGTCTGCGACCGGCTGCAAAAAGCGGGCGTGACGATCAACCGGCCGCCCCGCGACGGCCATATGGCGTTCGTGCGGACGCCGGACGCCATTTCCATCGAGCTTCTGCAGAACGGCAAGCCGCTCGAGCCGGCTGAGCCCTGGGCGTCCGCCCAAAATGTCGGCGTCTGGTGACGCCGGCGCTCCGCGCGCCGCTGCGCCGCAAAAAAGCAAGGCGCTGGGACTTAACTGTGCAGTCGCAGCGAAGAAATATTCTTGCAGGCGTGAAACTCTGGCCGAAGTGGCGCGTTGGAACGATACGGGGGCGCGGCATGGGCGCGCTGCGCCTCGTTCACGCAAAAATTTCGGCTGTTCGTCGTAACCCGGTCACGGTCGTCACGTAGAACGGCAAGCGTGCAACAAGAGCCGCGATTTCGTCGCGTCTTCGACGTGTCGCAGCTCGATTGGCGCGTCCGGGCCGAAAGGCTCTTTGCGAAGGCGGTTCAGCGACGGTTCAGTCGCCGTCCCGCCATTTGGAGAAACGAGACGCCAGCCCCTCGGCGGGCGGAAACGGCGCGACAGACAAAAGAGGACGAACGGGCTGAAACAAGAACGAAAAGCGGAGGACACCATGCTGGTTGCGGATCTGATCCATTCCTGCTCCGACGAGATGGTCGCCCAGGCTGCGCTGATGTGCATTGGGGGCCGGTTCGCAGAGCGCGTCCGTGTGGCCGCGCAAGAGAAGGGCATGAGTGTCGGCAGGTTCGTAGCGGTCGTTGTCCGCGACTTCGCGCGGCGCGCGGACGATAATGTGCGCGAGACGTTGCGCGAAAGGATTACGGGCGACGACCAGCCCTTGCTGAAAGGCCTGCGGGCGGTGCTCGAACCCGCGCTGGAGGACGGTACGGTCTTCGTCGACGACGACATCGTCATCGGCCGGTCTTTTCCGGCCGAACTGAGCTGCGCCGGCCTTCAATACCAATAAAAATAATCGCCTGATTTGCTTTACGCGGGAAAGCGGCATCGCGACGCGGTGTCGCTTTTCTCTCGTCTGCGCATATGTTCCGATAAAGCGAGGTCGGAACGGATGGGCCATTTCTTCGATCAGGCGCAGATCGCCTCCCTGCTCGCCGCCTATGGCTATTGGGCCATTTTCATTGTCGTGGCTCTGGAAAGCTCGGGCCTTCCGCTGCCCGGCGAGACGATGCTCGTCGGCGCCTCGATCTATGCGCGACTTTCGGGCGCGCTCTCCATCGAGACCATCATTTTCGCGGCCGCCGCCGGCGCGATCGTCGGCGACAATATCGGCTATTGGATCGGCCGCGAATTCGGTTACCGCGCGCTGGAACGGCACGGCTGGCGTGTTGGGCTTGGGCCGGAGAAGCTGCGGCTCGGGCAATATCTCTTCTACAAATGGGGCGGCGCAATCGTCTTTTTCGGGCGCTTCATCGCGCTGCTGCGCATCCTCGCGGCGCTGCTCGCCGGCGCCAACCGGCTGCCGGCGCCGCGATTCTTCTTCTACAACGCCGCGGGCGGGATCGTCTGGGCGCTGATCTTCGGGCTCGGCGCTTATTGGCTCACCGCGACGTTCCAGAAGATCGAGGGGCCGATCGCGACCGCCGGCGCGCTTTGCGGCCTCTTCGCAGTCTTCGTGCTGTGGCGCTACTACAAGGCCAACGAAGCGCGGTTGCTGCGCGAAGCCGACGACATGCTCTCGCAACGCAAGAGGTGATCAGGAAAAGCGCGGTCCCATGCGCGCAACGGCGAGCGCGCGCGTGAGCTCTCTCGCAAGCTCCGCTTTCTGATCCGGACCGAGGAAGGAGCCAACCTCGATCGCCTCCCCACGAAAGACGAGCGCCACGCTCATCGTGCCGAATTCCTCGTGAACCTTCTGCTCCAGCCGCACCCAGGATGGATTGAAGCGCCATTCGCGCCGTCGCCCGCCGGCGCCGACCTTGGCGAAGACGAGTTCGAGCGGCGTGACGTCAAGCGTCTCATAGGCGCGCGCGTCCCGGAAGTTGATCAGGAAGGCGATATAGAGAGCGAGCGCGTCGAGTCCCATAAAGCCCGCGACCGGCCACGCGCCCATGGCGAAAAAAGGAATCGCGAAAACCCCCTGCGCGACGCAAAACCCGGCGATAAACAGATAAAAGGCGCGCGGGGTCATGGACCGATGCGGCGAGAGGCGCGTCGTATAGATCGGTTCGTCAAACGGTTCCGGCGAAGTATCCGGCAAGTTGTCCGCCCTGGGCTGAACAGCGCTTTCGTCCCTGCTGACCTGAAGATATAACGTCCAGATGGTCGCAGGGAACAGCACAAAGCCACGCATGCCCGTCTTAAGGAAGCGCCTGCCGGCCGCAGAGGCGGCGCGCATCAAGGCGATCTTCGCCCGCCTCGCGGAAGCCAACCCCGAACCCAGGGGCGAGCTGTTCTACACGAATCCCTTTACTCTTCTGGTCGCCGTGGTGCTTTCCGCGCAGGCCACCGACGCCGGCGTGAACAAGGCGACGCCCGCCTTGTTCGCGATCGCCGACACGCCCGAAAAAATGGTCGCGCTCGGCGAGGACCGCGTGCGCGAGGCGATCAAAACCATCGGCCTCTTTCGAACCAAGGCGAAGAATGTCATCGCTCTCTCGCGACTGCTGATCGAGCGCCATGGCGGCGAGGTCCCACGGGACCGCGACGCGCTGACGGCGCTGCCCGGCGTCGGCCGCAAGACGGCCAATGTCGTCCTCAACATCGCCTTCCATCAGCCCACCATCGCGGTCGACACCCATATCTTCCGCGTCTCGAACCGCCTGCCGATCGCCAAGGGCGCGACGCCGGAGGCCGTCGAGAAAGGGCTGGAGGCCGTGGTGCCGGAGAAATATCTCCTCCACGCCCATCACTGGCTGATCCTGCATGGGCGATATGTGTGCAAGGCGCGCAAGCCCGAATGCGGCCGGTGCATTTTGTATGAGCTGTGCAGGTTCAAGGAGAAGACGGCGTAGCGCCTTCGCCCCTCACCCTCACCCTCTCCCCGTAACCCCGTAAAAGGGGAGAGGGAATCGAGTGCGCCGCTTCCCCCTCCGCGCACGCGCGGTGAGAGTCAAAGCCGCTCTCCCGCCAGGCGAGGAGCGCGGCGATCAGGGCCGCCGTCCGCCGCCCCTGGATTGTTGGGGTGGACGGCCCCTGAGCGGCATCTATGCGCCATGATGAGGTTTGTCGAGGACTTCATCAAAGGAGCCGTCCGTGGACCAGATTACACGCATTGGAATGGATACGTCGAAGCGTTTTTTTCAGCTTCACGGGGTGGATGGGCGCGAGCAGGTTGTTCTGCGCCGACAGCTGACGCGCGCGCAGATGGCGTCGTTTTTTGAGAAGCTGCCGCCGACTTTGGTGGCGATGGAGGCGTGCGGAGGGGCGCATCATTGGGCGCGGGAGTTGACGCGGCGCGGGCACGACGTGCGGCTGATCGCGCCCCAGCTCGCCAAGCCTTATGTGGCGCGCGGCAAGAACGATGCGGCCGATGCGGCGGCGCTGTGCGAGGCGGCCGGGCGGCCGCACATGCGCTTCGTGCCGGCGAAATCGGAGGATCAGCAGGCGGCCCTGATGCTGGCGGGCCAACGCGAGCGGCTGGTCGGCCTGCGCACCCAGCTCGTCAACACGATCCGCGGCCATGCGGCGGAGTTCGGCGTCATCGCCGCCAGGGGGCCGGCGGGGGTCGGGCGGCTTCTCGATCGCCTGGCGGCGGCCGATCTTCCGGCCTTGGCGCGCGAGCTGTTCGCCGAACTCGCAGAGGAGCACGCAAGCCTGTGCGGTCGGATCGCGGCGCTCGACCGGCGGCTGCGCGATTGGCATAATGCAAGCGAGGCGGCGCGGCGCCTGACGGCGATCCCGGGCGTCGGTCCGTTGATCGCCTCGCTGCTGGTGATGAAGACGCCCGATCCGCGCCTCTTCAAGTCGGGGCGCGACTTCGCCGCCTGGCTCGGATTGACGCCGCGCGACCATTCGACCGCCGGCAAGGCGCGGCCGGGGCGCATTACGCGGGCCGGCGATCCGATGCTGCGCAGCCTGCTCGTCGTCGGCGCGACCGCGGTGGTCTGGCAGACGCGCCGAGGCGCGGCGAAAAACCCGTCCGCCTGGCTGCAGGCGCTGATCGCGCGCAAGCCCGCCAAACTGGCCGCGGTGGCGCTCGCCAACAAGATGGCGCGGATCGCCTGGAAGCTGATGGCGAGCGGCGAGCGCTATGCGCGCCGCGGCCCGGCCATCGCCGCCGCCTGACGAAATCGGCGGGCTCGAACCGACATTCGGGCTCGCCGGGCCGACCTTGCAACAGACGGAGAGAGATGGACGGGATCGTTCGATCCGCCCCGGGAGATAAACCGCGCGAAGCAACGGCCCATCGAGGTCGCTGGATTGTTTGGATCTCCCGCACGCGGAACCCATCTTGGCCAGCGGCCTTCGCCGCACCAACAGGCCGGACACATGCTCGCAAGCGAACGCACCCCCAAAAATCTCCCGCCAGACCTTGCAAGCAAGGGGCCGTCCACACATGCTTCGCCGCGATCCCAATGACGGGGATCGATTTACCCCGCCCCCTCCAGCAGCCGCGTCGCCGCCGCGCGCGCTTCGTCGGTGACTGCGGCGCCGGACAGCATCCGCGCAATCTCCTCGCGCCGCTCCGCATCCGCCAGCACGGCGACGCTCGTCGCGACGCGCTTGTCCTTGCCCTTGGCGGGCGCGCCCTTGCTGATGCGCAGATGCCGCGTCGCGCGGGCGGCGACCTGCGGGGCGTGGGTCACAGCGAGGACCTGCGTCCGCCTGGCGAGGCGCGCGAGACGCTGGCCGATGGCGTCGGCCACGGCGCCGCCGACGCCCGTGTCGATCTCGTCGAAGACCAGCGTCGGCGCCGAGCCGCGATCGGCGAGCACCACTTTCAGCGCCAGCATGAAGCGCGCGAGTTCGCCGCCGGACGCGACCCTGGTCAGCGGGCCGGGACGCGAGCCGGGATTTGTCTGCACCCAGAATTCGACGCGGTCGATCCCTTCGGCTCCCCCGTTTTCGGGATCGCTCGTCACCTGCGTCGAGAAATGCGCGCCTTCCAGCTTCAAAGGCTTCAGCTCGGCGTCCACCAGCGCGTCGAGCTTCTTCGCCGCCTTTCTGCGCGCCTCAGAGAGCGTGCGGGCGGCGGCGTCATAGGCGGCCTTTGCCGCCTTTAATTCCTGCCCAAGCTTCACAAGGCGCGCCTCCGAGGCGTCGAGCGCGGCGATGTCATCTGCAAATTTCCCGGCGATCTTCGGCAGCTCCGCCACGCTCGCCTGATATTTGCGCGCCGCGCCGCGCAGCGCGAAAAGCCGCTCTTCGACGCGTTCCAGTTCGGCCGGATCGAAGCGCGTCTCCGCCAGCGCCTGCTCCAGCGCCTGCTCGGCGACGGAGAGCGCATCGACCGCCTGAGCCATGGCCTTGGCCGGAGGCTCCAAAATCTGCGGAGCCTGCGGCAGGCGCCGCTCCAGCCGCCGCGCGGCATGGCCGATTTCAACCGCCGGCGCGCGGTCGTCCGCGAACGCCGCAAGGGCTTCGCGTATGTCGGTCGCGACCTTCTCCGCGCGCTGCATGAAGAGGCGGCGCTCGGCGAGCGACTCTTCCTCGCCCGCCTCCGGCGCGAGTTTGGTCAGCTCCTCATGCGCATGGCGCAAATAATCTGCGTCCGCGCGCGCCCTCGCAATGCGCGCTTCTTCATCCGCCAAAGCCCGCCGCGCGGCCTGCCAGGCGCCATATTTCACGCGCACGTCGTTCGCCTGCGCGAGCAGCCCGCCATGGGCATCGACCAAAGCACGGTGCGCGCTCGGGTCGACCAGCGCGCGATCGTCGTGCTGGCAATGGATTTCCACAAGTTCGCGACCAATCGCGCGTAGCGCCTGCGCCGTCGCGGGCTGGTCGTTGACGAAGGCGCGCGTGCGCCCATCCGCCGCCTGCACGCGGCGCAGCACCACTTCATCCTCGCTGGAGAAGCCGAATTCGCGCGCGGCGAGATGGGCCGGATGGTCGGGCGCGAGATCGAAAACAGCCGTCACCTGTCCCTGCTCGCAGCCCGCGCGCACCAGCGAGGCGTCGCCCCGCCCGCCCAGCGCCAGAACGAATGAGTCGAGAAGGATGGATTTGCCGGCGCCCGTCTCGCCGGTGAGCGTCGTCAGCCCCTGCCCGAAATCGAGATCGAGCGCGTCGATGAGCACGATGTCGCGGATGGACAGACGAACCAGCATACGCGTGACTTTACCGCTCCGGCGCAGCGGCCGCATGCAACGGCAGAGCGGCTACGCCGTTATCCTGTGGACGAGAGCGCGCGGCGAGCGCGCCTTCCGAGCTTTCAAGCGGCGATTCGCCGCTCATGCGGAGGTTGGGCGTGGCGGAAGACGAAATCAACGAGATTCGCGCGCTTCTGGCGTCCAAGCCGCGCCCGGCAAGCTGGGCCGAGCGGCGGGCGCGGATCGAGGAGGTCGGCGCCGCGTGGCCCGTCGCGCCCGACATCCTGCTTGCGCCCGCCGAGATCGACGGGCTTGCGGCCGAATGGTCGCTCGCGCCGGGCGCGGATCCGTCCCGCGTCCTGCTTTTCTTCCATGGCGGCGGCTATTGCTCGGGCTCCATCGCCAGCCACCGTCGGATGGTCACCGAGGCCGGCCGCGCTGCGGGGGCGCGCACGCTCGCCGTCGCCTTTCGGCTCGCGCCGGAGCACCCTTTCCCCGCCGCCTATGACGATGCGCTCGCCGCGTGGCGCTTTCTGCGCGGACAGGGAGTCGACGCCGAGCGCGTCGCTGTCGGCGGGGACAGCGCGGGCGGCGGACTTTCGATCGCGCTCGCCTTGCGCCTTCGCGACATGGGCGAGCCCCTGCCCGGCCGCCTCTGGCTCTGCTCGCCTTGGACGGATCTCACTATGTCCGGCGAGACGCTCGCCACGAAGGACGCCGTCGACCCCCTGATCCATAAACCTTATCTGGAAGAGCTCGCGAGCGCCTATGTCCCGACGGGGATCGATCGTAAGGACCCGCGAGTCTCGCCACTCCATGCAAATTTGAAAGGCCTGCCGCCCATGCTGATTCAGGTCGGATCGGACGAGACGCTACTTGCGGACTCCACCCGCCTCGCTGCAGCGGCCGGCGCCGCGGATGTCCCGATCACGCTCGAAATCTGGCCGCGCATGATTCACGCCTGGATGATGTGGAACGCGCGCCTGACTGACGGCCGGCGCGCGCTGGAACATGCGGGAAGCTTCATTCAGGCGCGCCTCGGCGCCTGACGCGTCAGATGGCGTGGAGCGTCTTGCCGACCTTGGAAATCCAGGAGTCGGTATATTCGTGCGGCTCGAGACCGCCCGTCCTCAGCAGCGCGTGCGCATCCTTGTACCACTGCGAGTCCGGGAAGTTGTGGCCAAGAATCGCCGCCGCCGTCTGCGCCTCGTTGGTGACGCCCATCGCCATATAGGCTTCGGTGAGACGGTAGAGCGCCTCCTCGGTGTGGCGGGTCGTCTGATATTTGCCGAGCACGTCATGGAAGCGGTTGATCGCTGCCGGATAATTCTTGCGCGTCAGGTAGAAGCGGCCGACCTGCATTTCCTTGGCGGCGAGTTGGTCCCGCGCGACGCCCATCTTGTATTTCGCGTCGGGGACATATTCGGAATTGGGGAATTTCTGAATGAGCTCGCCGAAAATCCCCAGCGCCTTCTCGGCGGAGGACTGGTCGCGCATCACGTCCGGCACCTGATTGTAATAAGACATGCCCGCGAGATAATAGACATATGGCGTGTCGGGCGAAGTCGGATAGAGGCCGATATAGCGCTGAGCGGAGGTGACGGCCTCTTCGTAATTCGGCTTCTCATAGTTTGAGAAGACGGTCATGAGCAGCGCCTTCCGCGCCCATTCCGAGCGTGGATAATTCCTGTCCACCTCGCCGAAACGCTTCGCGGCTCCTTCGTAGTCCTTGCCGTGCAGCTTCGCGAGGCCCTGATTGTAGAGCGTCTCCGGCGGTATGTCGGGAGTGATCTCGGTCTTGTATTTTTCGCCGCCGCCGAAAAGGCCGAAGCCGCTGGTGATCGAATCCATAATATCCGCATGAGCCGGCGCCGCCGACAGGGCGAAAGCCGCGGCCGCGACGATTGCGGCGGACGAGCGGAAGGAAACAGCGAAAACCGACATATGAAGCGTCCCTTGCGGCGAAGAGCCCCGGTCCAGCCGTGCTCGCGAGCCTATTAGCCTAATCCGCCAATCCCCGCCACTCGCGAAGCCTGCCATCGACAGCCCGCGTCATCGCGGCGCTGGCGGCGCGCGGCGATGGACAACGCCGTTAAAGAAAGACTTCCTTCTGGCGAGATTATGGCGACGTTCGGAGCGAGGACGCGGCGGCTGCCGACCGGGCGCCCGTCAGGACGAAAGCGCCTTCGCGCATCGCCGCCTGAATCAGCGCCAGATTGAGCGCATGGCCGCCGCGATAGGAGCGGAAGACGCCGATGATCGGCGCGCCGGCGAGCGCGAGGTCGCCCACGACGTCGAGCATTTTGTGGCGGACGAATTCATCGGCGTAGCGCAGGCCCTGCGGATTGAGAACGGATTCGCCGTCGAGCACCACCGTATTTTCGAGCGAGGCGCCGAGCGCGAGCCCCGCGCGCCACAGGCGCTCCGCGTCGCGCAGAAAGCCGAAAGTGCGCGCCCGCGCGAGTTCGAGACGAAAGCTTTCCGGCGTGAGGTCGAGCGCGCGACGCTGGCGGCCGATGCGTCCCCCGAAAGCGATTTCCACGTCGAGGCGCAATCCGGCGGTCGCGGGCGTCAGCTCCGCCCAGCAAGCGCCGTCGGAGACGCGCACAGGCGAAACGACGCGCAGATAGGCGCGCGGCGCGGGAAGCGGCGCAACCCCCGCCTCGTCGATCGCCGAAACGAACGCTTCCGCCGAGCCGTCCATGGCGGGGATTTCATCGCCCTCGACCTCGACCAGCGCATTGTCGACCCCGAGGCCGGCGAGCGCCGCCAAGAGGTGTTCGACCGTCGAGACGCTTGCGCCTTCGGCGGAAAGCCGCGTGCGCAACTGCGTCGCGTCGACCACGCGCCAATCGGCGACGATGTCGGCGCCTGCGACATTGAAGACGACGCCGGCGCCCGCCGCGGCCGGCGCGAGCGTGAGTCGCGCCGGCTTGCCGTCATGGACGCCAAAGCCTGACAACGTCGCGGGACGGGCCAGCGTGGTTTGCGCGGCGGCTCCAAGCCTCACAGGGCGCGCGGCTCCACGAGCCTCTTCCGCTCTATGAAATTCCTGTGCGCGGGACTTCGGGCGAATAAGACGATCCTCCCGGCGAAAGCTTGAACAAGCCCACCATGTTTGAGCCAGTTGCGGGGTTATCCTATCTCATCGGCCCGGCCAGGCTCCAGTAACGGTTTCTTACAGTTTGTTACAACAGCGCGGAACCCGTGGAAAAACAAAGGCCCGCACAAGGCGGGCCTTTGTGGTTGGCTTGCGCCGGCCTTAGTGGTTCGATTGCCGGCGCAGAAAGGCCGGAATCTCCAGGTGGTCCTCCTCCACCGGGCGCGGCTGCGGCGCGCGGCGGCCATGCGGGTCCAGGGCGGCATGGGACGGGGCCGGCTGCGGCGCCGGAGGCGCGACGGGGCGCTTGCCGTATTCGACATGAGCCGGCGACGGCTGCGGCGCGCGCGGCGGCATCGGCGCCGGGGCGGCGCCGCCCTGCATGGCTTCCTCCTGGCGGCTGGCCCCAAAGGAGGCGAGACGCTCGAAGATCGACTTGCGGCGCGGATCGTGGGCCGCCTCGCCACGGTGCTGACGGATCTGGTCCTGCACCGGCTTCGGGAAATCCTCGATCGAGGGCATGCGGGGCGCGCGCGGCATCTCCGGCGCCGGCGGCACATAAGGCGCCGGCGCCGGCTCGGCGATCATGCGCGAGGGCTCGGGCATCGGCTCAGCGTAAGTTGGGCGCGGCGCGGCGACCGGCTCCAGATAGACGCCGTTCGTCGTCATCTGGGCGGGCGCGGTCGGGGCCGGCTCGGCGTAATAGGCCGAGGCCGGAGCGGCTTCGCGGATGTCGGGCTGATAGACCGGCGCCGGGGCGCGCTCGGGCATGGCGTAGATCTGCGCCGTCGGGGCTTCGGCCGGCGCGGAAGCCGACTGCGGCTTGGCCGCCTGCTGCATCTGGGCACGCATGCGCTCGGCGGCCTCGGCCATACGGGCCTGGCTCGTCGGATCGTCGGCGGTGATCGCGGCGAGATCGATGCCGGTCGCGACGACGGACACGCGGATCACGCCCTCGAGCGACGAATCGAAAGTGGCGCCGAGGATGATGTTGGCGTCCTCGTCGACTTCCTGGCGGATGCGGCTCGCCGCCTCGTCAACTTCGTAGAGGGTGAGGTCGTGGCCGCCGGTGATCGAGATCAGCAGGCCGCGCGCGCCCTTCATCGATACTTCGTCGAGGAGCGGATTGGCGATCGCGGCTTCCGCCGCGAGATTGGCGCGGCGCTCGCCGGTGGCCTCGCCCGTGCCCATCATCGCCTTCCCCATGCCGCGCATGATCGAGCGGACGTCGGCGAAGTCGAGATTGATGAGGCCTTCCTTGACCATCAGGTCGGTCACCGAGGCGACGCCCGAATAAAGCACCTGGTCCGCCATGGCGAAGGCGTCGGCGAAGGTCGTCTTCTCCGTCGCTATGCGGAAGAGGTTCTGGTTGGGAATGACGATCAGCGTGTCGACGCACTTCTGGAGCTCGGAGATGCCGGACTCCGCAATGCGCAGGCGGCGCTGGCCTTCGAAGAAGAATGGCTTCGTGACGACGCCCACGGTCAGAATGCCCATCTCGCGCGCGATCTGCGCGATGACCGGCGCGGCGCCCGTGCCCGTGCCGCCGCCCATGCCGGCGGTGACGAAGCACATATGCGCGCCCTGCAGGTGCTCGCGAATTTCCTCACGCGCCTCCTCGGCGGCGGCGCGGCCGACCTCCGGCTGGGCGCCGGCGCCGAGACCCTCGGTCACCTGCAAACCCATCTGAATGACGCGCTCGGCGGGAGACGAGGCCAGAGCCTGGGCGTCGGTGTTGGCGACCAGGAAGTCCACGCCGGAGAGGCCCGAGGCGATCATGTTGTTGACCGCGTTGCAGCCGCCGCCGCCGACGCCGCAGACCATGATGCGGGGCTTCAATTCCCTTAGTTCGGGAGCTTTCAGATTGATCGTCATTTGCCAGGCCTCTCGAAATTTACACTGCTCATCGGCGTCGGTTGTCCCAGTCCTTGGACGCCCCGTCGCCGAACGCGTCGTCCTCGGTATTTCCTGTGAGGCCCGCCTTCGCCGGCCGGATCGCCTCAACTGAGAGAATCACTTGCTCCCGATTCTAGAAGCTTTCCTTTAACCATCTACCCACTCGCGTCATGTATCCATCGGTTCCCGTCGCCGCGCGCTCGCCGCGATGGGGCTCGAAATATTCGCGCCCCGCGAGCTGCGGATAGACGAGCAATCCGGCCGCCGCCGCGAAAGCGGGACTGCGCGCGGGATCGGGAAGGCCGTCGACGCCGATGGGACGCCCGACGCGCACCTGGCCGCCGAGGATGCGGCGCGCGCATTCGGCGGCGCCGGTGAGCTGGCTGGCGCCGCCCGTGAGAACGATGCGGCGGCTCGGGCTCGCCGGATATCCGGCGCGCGCCATGCGGTCGCGCAGAAACTCGAACGTCTCCTCGATGCGCGGACGGATGATGCGCACGAGATGGGATTTCGGCGCATGAGCCTTGTGTTGGCCGCGCTCGCCGACATGATCGAACGACACCGTCTCGCGCTCGTCGGAGGAAGACGCGATCGCAGAGCCGTGGAACGTCTTGAGCCGCTCGGCGTCGGCGAGGCGCGCGTCGAGGCCGCGGGCGATGTCCATCGTGACGTGATTGCCGCCGAGCGTCACGGCGTCGAGATGGACCATCTCGCCGCGCGCGAAGACGGCGAGCGAGGTCGAGCCCGCGCCCATGTCGACGACGA
This sequence comes from Methylocystis sp. JAN1, assembly GCF_052186135.1. Classification (GTDB taxonomy): domain Bacteria; phylum Pseudomonadota; class Alphaproteobacteria; order Rhizobiales; family Beijerinckiaceae; genus Methylocystis. Next base: position 3,260,558 of record NZ_CP181499.1, read on the forward strand.
TGACGCCCATCTCCGCCTCGTCGGGCTCGAGCACCGAGAGGCCCGCGGCGTAGGGAGCCGCCGCCATGCCTTCGACGCCGAGATGGCCGCGCTCGGCGGCGAGAATGAGGTTGCGCGCCGCCGCCTGATCGCAGGTCGCGACATGAAGATCGACGCCCAGCTCGTCGCCGATCATGTCCTTCGGCTCGCGAATGCCGCTGACGCCGTCGAGCGAGAAGCCCGTGGGCAGCGAATGCACGGCGACGCGGCCGCGGTGCAGATGATGCGCCGCAGAGGCTTCGAGCACGCGATGAATATCGGCCTCCGCAACTTCGCGGCCGCCAATGGCGCGCTTCGCCGCGAAATGCTCGGAGGCGAAACGTCCGCCCGAGGCGGTGACGATGACGCGATCCACCTGGACGCCCGCCATGCGCTCGGCGGCGTCGACCGTATGGCGGATGGCGCGCTCGGCCTCGTCCATGTCGATGACGAGGCCGTGCTTCACGCCAAGCGAACGCTGATGGCCGATGCCGAGCACGCGGATGCGATGCGTGCGCCAGTCTTCCTGGGCGGTCTCGCCCGCAGGCGTGAGGCGCGCGATGAGGCAGGCGATCTTCGACGTGCCGACGTCGAGAACCGCGAACGTCGCGGAGCGGCGCGGCGAGAGAGGCTTCAAACGCGGCGGAACAAGCTGAGACTTCATCACTCTAACCACCCGTTTTCTTTGTCTTGCGCGGAAGCGTCGCTTCGCGCGCGGCCGCGGCTTCCTCCGTCAGGCGAATAATGGCCCGATCGCCGGTCCGCAGATCGACGGACATCACGTCCTTGTCCAGAATGCGCGCCTCGCGCTGGAGACGTTTCAGCGTCTCGACGGCGGGGCCGGGATCCACTTCCGGCAGTTTCACGATGACGCCGTTGGTCATCTCGATGTCCCAGCGGCGGCCGGCGACCATCACGCCCGCCTTCACGCGCTGGGCGAGATCCTCCATGCCCTTCAAAAGCTGGAGGAATTCCGGCAGGCGCTTCTGAGCCCCCTCGCCCACGACGAAGGGCAGTCCGAGATAGCGCTCGTCGCGCAGCTCATCGATCGCGACGCCGTCCTCGGAGATGACCGACACGCGGCCCTCGCGCTGCCACAGCGCATGGGGCTGGCGCTCCTCGATGGCGACGACGAGGCGATCGGGATAGAGCTTCATCACCCGCGCGGATTTGACGAGCGGCACGGCCATCAGGCGCTCGCGCACGGCGTTGGCGTCGAGGAAAGGCAGTGAATTTTTCGGGCCGACCCCGGAAGCGTCGAGCAGCTCCTTCTCCGTGAGCCGCGACTGGCCGGTGATCGTCACCGCCGAAATGTCGAAGCCGACGGCGCGGGCGACGATGTCCCAGGGCTGGCCTTCGCTGGCGACGATCTGGTCGTAGCCGCCGTTCTGCACGAGCCCGGCCAAGCCGACGCCGCCGAAGAGCAGAACCATGGCGGCCAATCCGACCCCCGGCTTGCCGAGGAAGGCGAAACGCGTGAGCGCGGTCGTCTCTTCCGCCTGGCGGCGCGGCGAGGGTCGGGAAAGATTAGGGCTAACGGGAGCTGCGCCGGAAAAAGGCGCGCCGGCGACGGCGGTTCGGGGCTGAGCGACAGGAAAGTGAACAAGCGGAAGGGAAGTCGAAACCGACTCCCTCAGCGATCGCAAGAAGCGTCTTCCACCATCCATCTGACAAGCTCGCCGAACGAAAAACCTGCGTAAGCCGCCATTTCTGGCACGAGCGAGGTCTCCGTCATTCCCGGCTGCGTGTTCACTTCCAGAACGACCAGCTCGCCCGTTCCGCCGGGCCGGTCGTCGAATCGGAAGTCCGCGCGACTGACGCCGCGACAGCCGAGAGCCTTGTGAGCCTCGATAGCTAAATGTTGAACCTCTTGGTAAATATTCTGTTTAAGATTCGCCGGAAGAACGTGCTTCGACCCGCCTTTCGCGTATTTTGCGTGATAGTCGTACCACCCGCCGTCGGCGGCGAGGATTTCGATGACGCCGAGCGCCCTGTCGCCCATCACCGCGCAGGTCAGCTCGCGCCCGTCGACAAATTGTTCCGCCAGCATCAGGTCGCCATGCGCCCAGTCCTCGCGCATCAGCTCCTGCGGCGGATAAGTCATGTCCTCCTTGACGATGAAGACGCCGAACGAGGACCCTTCGGAGACGGGCTTCAGCACGTATGGCGGCTGCAGCGCATGGGCCTTCGCGGCCTCCAGCCGGTGCACGACGCGGCCTTTGGGAACCGGCACGCCGGCGGCGGCCATGACGACCTTGGCGACGTCCTTCTTCATCGCGACCGACGAGGCGAGCACGCCGGAATGCGTATAGGGAATGCGCAAGATCTCCAGGGCGCCTTGTATGCAGCCGTCCTCGCCGAACTTGCCGTGCAGCGCATTGAAGGCGACATCCGGCCTCAAGGCCGAGAGAACCTGAGCGATGTCATGACCGACGTCGACGCGCGTAACGCGGTAACCTTCGCTTTCGAGCGCTTTAGCGCTGGCTTCACCGGAACGCAGCGAAATTTCTCGCTCCGAAGAGAGCCCGCCCATGAGAACGGCGATGTGTTTGGTCATGTTCGGCCTACTCTTTAAGGGTTTTAACGCCCGATGAAGGATTTAACCGCATCGAAAACGACGGCGGCCTGCCTGGAATTCAACCGGCCCGCACGCCGGAGAATGCGCGCCGGTTCGATGTTTGCGACCTTGACGGGCCGGACGATCGAGGGCGAGGGCAAACCCGCCCGGGCGAGGTCGTCTATTTCGAGATCATTTGCGAGGCGTGAATGTCGCGCGCTGGTGATCATGACGACCCAGACATAGCCTTGCGACTGGACATTCGCGTTCGACACGACGAGCGCCGGACGCCGCTTCTCGGCAAATTGGTCGGAATAGGGAAAAGGGACGACGACGACGTCTCCCGGCGCGTAGTCGGTTTCGTCAGAGATCGTCATAAGCGGCGTCGTCGGCCTCGCTCGACCATTCGCCGAACGCCGCAAAGGGGTCGTCATCCTCGACGGAAGGACCGCGTTCAATTCGCACGCCTCTTTCATCAAAAATATAACGGAGCTGGTCGCCCGGCTTGATTTTCAGGCGCTCGCGCACCTCGCGTGGAAGCACCGTCTGGCTCTTGACGGAAACTTTTGAATAAACGGGTTTTTGCTTCGCCGACGCCATGACGCGCCTCCCGGAGTTGTCTTACCAGCTTACCGTCTTACGCGGCCGCACGCAACGTCATCGGAGGGCCTTGCGCGTCCAGATCTCGATTTCCCGGGCCTCGCCCGCCTTCTCGTAGCCGTCGAGCGCCGCCGCGCTTTCAGGCTGTTTCAAAACCCATTCGCGAGTCTCCCTGTCCTCCACGACGATGACGTCCGGCTTGCCGGCGCGGATATCCTCCGCGAAGCCCGCGAGGTCGCGGCGGCGATAATTCTCCAGGCGCTCGCGTCTTGCCGGGTCCTTCGCGTCGCGCAGCAGATAGGCGGCGAGGCTCGCGGTCCATAGCGCATTGGGGCGGCCGGCCCATGTTCCTTCGAGCTGACGCGTGACGGGATGCCCATAGTCGAGCTGACGCGCCATGACGATGAGGCGCGGATGCGCGGGCGCGACGCGGGCGATTTCGGCGCGCAGGCCCGGATGCTCCTCGGCGTCGGCGAGCACCTTGAAGGCGCCGAAAAGGAACGGCGCCGCGAAAAGGGAGGGAAGGAAAACATATCTGAAGAGATGCCCCTCCCGCGCCGCTCGGGCGCGCGGATGGCCGTCCAGCGCGAAAAAACACCAGGCGAGAAGCGCCAGAACGACGCCCGGATAGGCATGGTTGCTCCAGCCCTTTCCCTGCAGGAAGAAACTGGCGAGGAAGCCGATGGAGGCGAAGGCGCAGACGCGCGCGGCGGCCGGCGCGACAAAGCCCGGCGCGACGGGCGGATGTTCGAAGCCCTTCGCCGAGACGACAAAGAGCGCCGCGAGCAGCGCGACATTGAAGGGCGCAAGCGTGAAGAGCGCAAGATTTGCGAGCGTGTCGCGCGCGGGCTGATAGACGTCGGCGATCACCGGCAGCGCATATTGCGCATAGGCTGGGAGGAAGACGAACGTCGCAATCGCGTAGACGGCGCACAGCCCGCCCGCCGCCGCCATTTCGACGGTCAAGAGCAGGCGCGGCGAACGCTCGCGGGCGGCGAGCGCCAGCGCCGGCAGTATGACGGCGAGCGCGAAGAAGGGCTTGAAGCAGCCCGCAAGCCCCGCGCCGAGCCCCGCGACGACGCGCAACGCACGCGGAATGCGCCCGCCTTCGGCGGAAGCCGCAAGCGTCGCCAGCATGGGCGAGAGCGCGAGCAACGCAATGTGTTCGCGCTCAGCGAAGATCAGGGCCGGCGCGACGAGCAGCGTGAAGACGGAAGCGTTGAGGACGAGCCCCCAATCCTCGCGCGAACGCGACGCCCCATAACGGAAGATCGCCGCGCTGAGGGCGATCGACAAAAGGCCGAAGAGAAAGACGAGACCGCCGGCGACCGGCTCCGCCGCGATATGCCAGGAGCGCGCCAGCAAGACCGCCGGCGCCATGACCAGGAAAGACGCCGGCGGATTCGGGTCCGTAATGTCGACATAGGGAACGGCCCCGTCGAGGAATTTCTCCGCGAAGGTGATGAACCAGGAAACGTCGCAATCGAGATGGCCGGCGATCTGCTGGCCGAACGCAATCAGAACGAGCGCCAGCGTCGTGAACGAGCTGGCGAGAGAAGCCGTCAGCCGCGCGGGCCGGCCCTCCGTGAAGCTGCGCGACGTGATGGAGCTCATATCAGGACACGCCGATCCGTTTGATTTCCCAGTGCAGCTCCACGCCGCTCGTTTCCCTGACGCGGCGACGCACCTCCTCGCCCAGATTCTCGATGTCCGCGGCCGTGGCCCGGCCGCGATTGATGAGGAAGTTGCAGTGCATCTCACTCACCTGCGCGTCCCCGACGACGAGGCCGCGGCAGCCGGCGGCGTCGATCAATCGCCAGGCCTTGTGGCTTTCGGGATTCTTGAACGTGGAGCCGCCTGTCTTTTCCCTGATCGGCTGCGAGGCCTCGCGCGCGGCGGTGATGCGATCCATCTCGGCGAGGATTACGGCCGGATCGCCGGGCGGGCCATGAAAGACCGCCTGCGTGAAAATCACGTCGTCCGGCGCCGAACAATGGCGGTAAGCGTAGCCCATATCGGCGTTGGTGAAGACGCGGATGTTCCCCGCGCGGTCGACGCCGCGCGCTTCGATAAGGCAATCCTTCGTCTCGCCGCCATGCGCGCCGGCGTTCATGCGCAAAGCGCCGCCAATGGCGCCGGGAATGCCGCGATAGAAGGCGAGGCCGTCAATGCCCGCCTCCGCCGCCGCGCGCGCAGCTTTCACATCCGGAACGGCGGCGCCGACCCGCAGGCGATGGCCTTCCTCGACCATAATCTCGCCGAAACCCTTCGCCGAAAGACGAATGACAACGCCTTGTACGCCGCCGTCACGGACGATCAGGTTCGACCCCAGCCCGATGACGATGACGGGAATTTCCTTCGGCAATCGCGCGAGGAAATAAGCGAGATCCGCCTCATCCGCCGGCATGAACAGAAGCTGCGCCGGCCCGCCGACGCGAAACCAGGTGTAGGGCGCGAGCGGCTCGTTGGCCGAGAGCTTGCCGCGCAGTTCTGGCATGAGCTCTGTGAGACCGGGAGCGAGATCGGGGAAGGTCATGACCGTTCCTCCCTTCTCCCGCTTACGGGAGAAGGTGCCGAGCCGAAGGCGTGACGGATGAGGGCCCTCACCCGACCCCCGCTCACGCGGGGGCGACCCTCTCCCGCAAGCGGGAGGGGGAGAACACGGCGCCGTTTATGACGAACTCCAATCATGCGCCGGCCCCGCCGGCCGCGAGCTGCTCCGGCAGCGCGTAGGCCCATTGCGTGATGTTGCCGGCGCCAAGGCACACGACATAATCGCCGGGCGCCACGATCTCGCGGACCATCGCCGGAAGCACTTCCGGCGACGGCAGGCCGACCGCGCGGCGATGGCCGTGCGCGCGGATGGCGTTGACCAGCGCGTCGCGGTCGACGCCCGCAATCGGCTGCTCGCCCGCCGCATAAACATCGGCGACGATCACGACGTCGGCGTCGTTGAAGCAGGTCGCGAAGCCGTCGAAGAGCGATTGCAGGCGCGTATAGCGATGCGGCTGCATCACGGCGACGACCTTGCCCTTGGTGGAGGCGCGCGCGGCGCGCAGCACGGCGCCGATCTCCACCGGATGGTGTCCGTAGTCGTCGAAGATCTGCACGCCGTTCCACTCGCCCGTGCGCGTGAAACGACGCTTGACGCCGCCGAAGCCGGAGAGCGCCTTGCGGATCTGGTCCGGCGACAGGCCGAGCTGATAGGCGACGGTGATCGCGGCCGTGGCGTTCAGCGCATTGTGATGGCCGGGCATGGGCAGGAGAAGATTGTCGAGATAGGTCGCCTGCGAGGTCTTGCGGTCGCGCAGCAATACATTGAAGCGCGACACGCCGCCTTCGAGATTCACGTCGAGGAGCCGCACGTCGGCCTGCGGATTCTCGCCATAGGTGATGACGCGGCGATCCTCGATCTTGCCGACGAGCTCCTGCACGGTCGGGTGATCGAGACACATTACCGCGAAGCCGTAGAACGGCAGATTCTCGATGAAGTTGCGGAAGGCTTCCTTAATGGCGTCGAAGGTGTGGAAGTGATCGAGATGTTCGGGATCGATATTGGTGACGATGGCGACGTCGGCGGGAAGCTTGAGAAAAGTGCCGTCGCTCTCGTCGGCCTCGACCACCATCCATTCGCCGGCTCCAAGGCGCGCATTGGTGCCATAAGCGTTGATGATGCCGCCATTGATGACGGTCGGATCGAGACCGCCGGCGTCGAGCAGCGTCGCGACGAGCGAGGTCGTCGTCGTCTTGCCATGGGTGCCGGCGATGGCGACGCATTGCTTGAGACGCATCAATTCGGCGAGCATCTCGGCGCGGCGCACGACCGGCAGGCGCTTCTCGCGCGCGGCGACGAGTTCGGGATTGTCGCGCCTGATGGCGGTCGAGACGACGACCACCGCCGCCTCGCCGAGATTCTTGGCGTCATGACCGATAAAGACCGCCGCGCCCTTCTCGGAGAGGCGCTTCACATTGGCGTTCTCGGCGGCGTCGGAGCCCTGCACCTTGTAGCCGAGATTGAGCAGCACCTCGGCGATGCCTGACATGCCGATGCCGCCGATGCCGACGAAGTGAAGGGGGCCGAGATCGCGCGGCAGTTTCATCCTGGAAATTCTCCTTCAGGAAGCGCGGTTTTGCGCCACGTTCAAAATCAGATCGGCGAGCCGTTCGGCGGCGTCGGCGACGCCGACGCGCTTCGCCGCCTCGGCGCGCCGCGCCAGAATCTCCGGCGCCTCGATGAGCTGCGCAAGCCGCGCCGTCAGGAAAGTCGGCGAAAAGTCGTTTTGCTTGATCGTCTCGGCGGCGCCGGCCTGTTCGATGAACGCGGCGTTCGCCGCCTGATCGCCATCAAGCGATCCCGGCAGCGGCACGAAAAGCGCCGGGCGGCCGATGACGGCGAGCTCCGACACGGTGGAGGCGCCGGAGCGCGAAATAACGAAATGCGCCTGCGCGATGCGCAACGGAAGATCCTTGAAGAAAGGCTCGATTTCGACATTGACGCCGGCGTTCCGATAGAGCGCCTCGACGCGCGGAATATCCTCGCTGCGCGTTTGCTGCACGAGGCGGATGCGCGAACGCAGATGCTCGGGCAACGCCGCGATCGCCTGGGGCACGATATCCGCCATGACGCGCGCGCCCTGTGAGCCGCCCGTCACGAGCAGGCGAAACGCGCCGTCCGCGAAATCAGGAAAAGGCAATTTCGCCGCTTCAAGCACGGCTGGGCGCACGGGGTTGCCCGTGACGACGACCTTGTCCTGCAAAGGCGGCGGCACGCACAAATTGGGCAGGCCGGCGGCGATTTTGTCGACATGGCCGGAGAGAAAGCGGTTCGCCTTCCCCATAATGGCGTTCGACTCGTGCAGCACCGTCGGGATTTTGAGAAAAGACGCCGCAAGCAAAGGCGGCACTGTGGGATAGCCGCCAAAACCGATCACCGCGCGCGGCTGCAAATGGCGGAAGACCTTCGCAGCCTGCGCCGTCCCATAAGCGAGACGCGCCACGGCCTGCGCCTTGGCGATGATCGAGCCGCCGCGCGGCGTCGCGGACGGGATGCAATGCATGGCGCGCGCGGGAAAACCGCCGCCATAGGCGAGCGCGCGTTCGTCGGTGACGAGTTCCACGGGCGCGCCGCGCGCGCCGAGCGCATGGGCCAACGCCTCGGCCGGAAAGAGATGTCCGCCGGTGCCGCCGGCGGCGAGAAGAATCGGATGATCGTTCATGTCACGCCGCCGCAGGGATCGGTTCGCCGCTCGCGGCGACCTGCGTCAGAACCCGGGTGCGCGGACGCTTGCGGGTGACAGCGAGCAGGAAGCCCATGCCGAGCGAAAGCGAAATGAGCGACGAGCCGCCATAGGAGACGAAGGGCAGCGTCATGCCCTTCGCGGGCATGAGATGCACATTCACCGCCATGTTGATGCAGCTCTGCAGGCCGAAAAGCATGACGAGGCCCGCCGTCGCGAAGCGGCAGAAGGGATCCTCGTTACGCGCCGCCGACAACAGGCCGCGCACGACGATAAAGGCGAAGACGAGCGCGAGCGCGATGCAGACGATCACGCCGAACTCCTCGCCGATAACGGCGAAGATGAAGTCCGTATGCGAGTCCGGCAGGATGCGCTTCACCGTGCCTTCGCCGGGCCCCTTGCCGAACCAGGAGCCGGCGGTAAAGCTCTCAAGCGCGACTTCCGATTGGAAATAAGAGGCCGATGGCACGCCGCCCATGGGAGGCGGCGGATCGAGAAAGCCGTCTATGCGCGCGCGCACATGCGGCGCGAAGCGATAGGCGAGCAAAACGGCGGCGCTGCCGAGTCCGCCAAGGCCTGCGACCCAGATCCAGTGCAACCCGGCCATGAAGAAGAGCGCGGCCCAGACAAGCGAGAGCAGCATGGTCTGGCCAAAGTCGGGTTGCAGAATGAGCGGGATCACGGTCAGCGGGAAAAGCAGCAGCGCGATCCAGTTGCCCGGCACATCCTTGCGGCGCGCCCCTTCGGAAAAGGCCCAGGCGACGACGACGACGAAGGCGGGCTTGAGGAATTCGGACGGTTGAATGCCGAAGATCCAACGCTTGGCGCCCTTCACTTCCTGGCCGAAAAACAGGGTCGCGATGACGAGCGCGAGCGAGACGGCGAATAGAATCAGCGCGGCGCGCCGCACATGGCGCGGCGACAGAAAGGAGGTTCCGATCATCACCGCCAGCGCCGGCAGCAGATAGGCGACCTGACGATTGACGAAATGGAAGGTCGGCAAATGCAGCCGCTCCGCGACGGGCGGGCTGCCCGCCATCGCGAAAACGAGGCCCGCGACGATGAGCAGGCCAATGCCGGCTAGGAGCCATCGATCGATCGTCCACGCCCAATCCGAGAAGGCGGTTCGCTCGGCGCGCGAAATCATGCGTGTTCTCCTCTGCGTGCGGCGATGACGGCAGGCAATCCGTTGACGAGGCCGCGGAAAGCGTCGCCCCGCGCCTCGAAATTCGCGAACTGATCATAGGAGGCGCATGCCGGCGAGAGCAGCACGATGGGCTCCCGCGCATCGCCCGCCAGCGCGTCGAACGCCGCCTTCATCGTCGCGACGTCCAGCGTTTCGCAGCGCTCATAGGGCAGCGCGCCTTCGAGCGTCCGCGCGAAATCGTCGCTGGCGCGCCCGATGAGATAGGCTTTGCGGATGCGCGGGAAGTAGGGCCGCAGCCGCTCGATGCCGCCATCTTTCGCCTTGCCGCCGACGATCCAGTAAATGTCGGTAAAGCTCGCCAGCGCCTTTTCGGCCGCGTCGGCGTTGGTCGCCTTGGAGTCGTTGACGAAGAGCGCGCGATCGATGCGTCCGACCTCCTCCATGCGATGAGGAAGGCCCGGATAGCTCGCAACGCCCGCCGCGATTTCTTCGTCGTCCAGCCCGCATTCCCATGCGGCGGCGGCGGCGAAGGCGGCGTTCTGCGCGTTATGCGCGCCGCGCAGCGCACGCGCGTTCTTCAGCGAAGCCAACAGCTCCGCCTCTTCCGGCGGATGACCGCGCTCACCGAAATAGACCTCGCCATTCTCGGCATAGAAACCCCATTCCAGCGCGCGCGCGGCGGAAACCGGCACGACGCGCCGGTCCCCGCGCGGATTGGCGGAAAGGCGCGCGCCGATGGCGTGGGTGTAGGGGTCGTCGACGCCGACAAGCGCCACCTCCGCGCCCGCGACGAGCCGCTCCTTGATCGCCGCATAGTTCTCCATCGCGCCGTGACGGTCGATATGGTCGGGGGTGAGATTGATGAGAATCCCGATTGTAGGCTTCAAAGACGGCGCGAGATCGATCTGGAAGGACGAACACTCGATGACGTGGATGCGATCTTCCGCCGGCGGCTCCAGATCGAGGATCGGCACCCCGATATTGCCCCCGAGCTGAACGTCGCGGCCCGCCTCGCGCAAAATATGCGCAAGGAGGGCGGTCGTCGTCGATTTACCGTTCGTGCCGGTGATGGCGATGAAGGGCGAGCCGCCGGTATGGGCGGCGCGCTCGCGACAGAACAGCTCGATGTCGCCGATGATCTCCACGCCATTCGCCTTGGCGAGCTTCACCGTCCAATGCGGTTCGGGATGCGTAAGCGGCACGCCGGGCGACAGCACGAGCGCCGAGAAGCGCGACCAGTCCGCCTGAGAGAGGTCGTCGAGCGACACGCCATTGGCGATCGCCTTCAGGCGGCCCGCGTCGCCGTCGTCCCAGGCATGCACATGGGCGCCGCCCGCGATCAGCGCCTTGGCCGTGGAAAGCCCCGAGCCGCCCAGGCCGAAAAGCCCGACATGCTTGCTTTTGAAAGTCGTTACCGGGGTCATCGTCACCTCAGCTTCAGGGTCGCGAGACCGGTGAGCGCCAGAACGAAGGAGATGATCCAGAAACGGATGACGATCTGCGGCTCCTTCCAGCCCTTTTGCTCGAAATGATGGTGGATCGGCGCCATCAGGAAAATGCGCTTGCCGGTCGCCTTGAAATAAGCGACCTGGATGATGACCGACGCGCCCTCCAGCACGAAGAGGCCGCCGACGATCGCAAGCACGAATTCCTGCTTTACGGCGACGGCGACCGTTCCGAGCAGACCGCCGAGCGCGAGCGAGCCCGTGTCGCCCATGAAGATCTGCGCGGGCGGCGCGTTGAACCACAGGAAGCCGAGGCCGGCGCCGATGAAGGCCGAGCAGACGATCGTCAATTCGCCGACGCCCGCGACGTAGTTGACGCCCAGATAGTTCGAGAAGATCGAGTTGCCGACGAGATAGGCGAAGATCGCGAAGGCGCCGACGGCGATCATGGACGGCACGATGGCCAGGCCGTCGAGACCATCGGTGAGATTCACGCAGTTGCCGGCCGCGACGATGACGAAGGCGCCGAAGACGATGAAGAAGGTCCCGAGCGAGCCGATATAGCCTTTGACCATCGGGATCGCGAGCTTCGACATGTTCTCGCCGCCGACCTTCATCAGGAAATAACAGGCAACGCCCGCGACGACGAATTCCAGAGCGAGGCGCGCCTTCCCTGAGAAGCCGGCGTGGGATTGCTTGGTTACCTTCAGGTAGTCGTCATAAAACCCGATGGCGCCGAAGGACGCGGTGACGAAGAGCACGATCCATACGTAATAATTTCGCAGATTGGCCCAGAGGAGCGTCGCGGCGATGAGGCCTGAAAGGATCATCAGCCCGCCCATGGTGGGCGTGCCCTTCTTGGTCAGGAGATGCGATTGCGGCCCGTCCTCGCGGATCGGCTGGCCCTTGCCCTGCTTGATGCGCAGCGCCGAAATGATGTTAGGACCGAAGAAGAAGATGAAAAACAGCGCCGTCGCCGCGGCCATAGCCGAACGAAAGGTTATATAGCGGAAGATGTTGAGCGGACTGTAGAGATAGGAGAGGTCCGCAAGCAGCGTCAGCATCGTCTAATTTCCTCAGCTCGTCTTCCCGGGCGCGAATTTTGCTTTTGTCGCGGCGACGATCCGCGACATGCGCGACCCGTTCGAGCCTTTGACCATGACGACGTCGCCTGACCGAATTGCGGCGAGCACGGCTTCTTCCAGTTCCAGCGCCGTGGCGCGATGCGCCGCGCGCATCGCCTCCGGCGCGGCGTAATAAAGACGCTGCATCAGCGGCCCCGCCGTGAAGAGCAGGTCCACATTGGCGCGTTTGAGATCGTCGGCGAGTTCCGCGTGAAGCTCCGCGCCCCGCGGCCCGAGCTCCAGCATGTCGCCAAGGACCGCGATGCGGCGGCCGCCGGCGCTTGGGGCCGTCGCGCCGAGGAGATCGAGCGCGGCGCGCATCGAGGTCGGATTGGCGTTGTAGCTCTCGTCGATCAGCGTGAACGGGCCGTGCTCCGCCATAAGCGTCTCACGCTGGCCACGGCCCGAGGACGGCGCAAATTCGGCGAGCGACGCGGCGGCCTTTTCGAGATCGAGATCGAAGGCGACGGCGATCAGCAGGGCGGCGAGCGAATTGAGCGCGACATGCTTGCCCGGCGCGCCGATGCGATAGGACAGACGGCGGCCGAGAACGTCCGCTTCGACCTCGCAGCCGTCGCCGGCCTGCTTGCAGGAGAGGAGCCGCGCCTGCGGGCTTTCCGTCTCGCCGAAATCGAGAATATGGCCGGCATAGGCGGCCGCCGCGTCGGCGAGGCGCTGATAATGTTCGTCGTCGCGATTGACGATGGCGACGCCGCCCTCGAGGCCGGAGAAGATTTCAGCCTTCGCGTCGGCAATGGCTTCAACCGAGTCGAAGTGTTCGAGATGCACGGCCGCGACTTTCGTCACGACGGCGACATGCGGGCGCACCTGCGCGACGAGTCCGGCGATCTCTCCCGCGTGATTCATGCCAAGCTCGAAGACGCCGAAGCGCGAGGAAGCCGGCATGCGAGAAAGCGTCAGCGGCACGCCCCAGTGATTGTTGTAGGAGGCGGTCGAGGCGTGCGTCACGCCGAAATGCGACAGCATCAGGCGCGTCATGTCCTTGGTGGACGTCTTCCCGACGGAGCCGGTGATGGCGGCGACGAAGGCGGCCGTGCGGTCGCGCGCGCGCATGCCCATGAGTTCGAGCGAGCGCTGCACGTCCTTCACCACGAAAAGCGGCCCGGCGCCGGCGAGTTCCGCCGCGTGAGCCTCGTCGATCACAGCGGCCGCCGCGCCTTTCTCGAAGGCCGCGCGCACAAAGTCGTGGCCGTCGCGCGCCTCGCCCTTGATGGCGACGAAAAGGTCGCCGGGCAGCAGGGTGCGCGTGTCGATCGAGACGCCCGTCGCCTCGCGCGCCAGCGAGCCGCTGATGCGGGCCTGCAAGGCGCCGACAAGGGCGAGCCCCGACCATAGGGGTTCCTGCTTCATGAACCGTGCTCCTGCAGCGCCTTCGCGACCGCCTCGTGATCGGAAAAGGGCAATATGCGATCGTCGACGATCTGGCCAGTCTCGTGCCCCTTGCCGGCGACGACGAGCGCGTCGCCCTCGCAAAGCCCGGCGATCGCTTGGGAAATCGCCTCGCCGCGATCGGCGATCTCTATGATTCGCGCCCGCCCTGCGCTCTTCGCGCCTTCGACGATGGCGGCGCGAATCAGAGCCGGGTCTTCGTTTCTTGGATTGTCGTCCGTGATAATCGCCACATCGGCGGCGCGCGCGGCGATCTCGCCCATCAAGGGACGCTTGCCCTTGTCGCGATCGCCGCCGCAGCCGAAGACGACGACGAGACGGCCTTTGGTCAGCGGCCGCACCGTCGCGAGAACCTTTTCCAGCGCGTCGGGCTTGTGCGCGTAATCGACGAAGACCGGCGCGCCGTTCTTCTCGCCGATGAGTTCGAGGCGCCCGGGCGCGCCTTTGAGATTGCCCAGCGCGGCGAAAACGCGCGCGGGATCGTCGCCGGAGGCGATTGCGAGCCCCGCCGCGACGAGCGCGTTCGAGGTCTGGAACGCGCCGGCGAGCGGCAACTCCACCTCGTAATCCTTCCCGGCGCTGCTTAGCGCGAGCGACGTCGCCAGCGCGTGCGGGCGCGCTTCCTTCAGCGTAATCGCTTCGCCCTTCGCGCCGACGGTCACGAGATCGAGGCCGCGCGCCCCGCAGACCTCCGTCACGCGCGCCGCCACGTCGCTATCGGCGTCGATCACAGCGGGCTGGCCCGGCTTCAACAGCGTGTCGAAGAGGCGCATCTTCGCCGCGAAATACTCGTCCATGTCGCGGTGGTGATCGAGATGATCGCGCGAGAAATTGGTGAAAGCCGCCGCAGCCATGCGCACGCCATCGAGTCGGCGCTGGTCGATGCCGAGCGAAGAAGCTTCCATTGCAAGATGCGTGATCCCGCGCGCCGCGAGTTCGTCGAGCGTCTTCGCCAGTTCGACGGGTCCCGGCGTCGTCAGCGATCCGTAATGCGCGCCCTTGGAATCGACGACGCCGACGGTTCCGAGCGAAGCGGCCTCATGGCCCATCGCCGCCCAGATCTGGCGCAGAAAGGCGACAACCGACGTCTTGCCGCTCGTGCCCGTTACGGCGACGATCGTCTGCGGCTGGCGCGGATAGAAACGCGCCGCGGCATGAGCGACCGCGGTGCGCACGTCCGGAACGACGACCAACGGCAAGGCGCATTCAGCCTCGCGCTGCGCGATCACGACCACGGCGCCGCGCGCGCGCGCGTCGTTCACGAAAGAGAGCCCGTCGCCGGCATGGCCGGGTATCGCAAAGAAAGCGAAGCCCTCGCCGACCGCGCGGCTGTCGGCGGACAGTCCCGCGATCTCGAGCCCCGCGAGCGCGGGATCGAGATCGTTCCTGGCGAGGAGTTCAGAGAGTTTCATCAATGGCCATGGCCCCCCGTCGCCGGCGCGTTGGCCATGCCGTAGCCGAGCCTGGCGAGCAGCGGGAAGGGCGTATGCGGCGGCTCGAAGCGCGGCGCGAGGCCGAGCACCGGCCCGACGCGCTCGATGATCCGCCCCGTCACATAGCCGGCGTTGAAAGCCGCCGTCGCATGGCCGCCGTCCTCCGGCAGTCCCTGGGGCTCGTCCATGATGCTGAGGAAAAGATATTTCGGCTTGTCGGACGGCGCGACGGCCATGAAAGTCGTGAACAGCCGGTCCTTGGAATAATGGCCGTGGATGACCTTTTCCGCCGTGCCGGTCTTGCCGCCGACGAAATAGCCGTTGACGTCGACCCTCTTCGCCGTGCCGATCTCCGCGTTGAGGCGCATGAGATAGCGCATGGCCTCGCTGGTCTCGGGCTTGATGACCTGCACCGCGTCCTTCATCGCCTCTTCCGGCGTGCGCTTCAGAAAGGTCGGCGTCATCAGATAGCCGCCGTTCATCAGCGCGCCGACGGCCATCATCGCCTGCAGCGGCGCGACCGCGAGGCCGTGGCCGAAGGCGATGGTCATGGTGTTCAGCTCGCTCCAGTTCTTCGGGTAGAGCGGCTCGGCGCTTTCGGGGAGTTCGGTGCGCATGCGCGTAAGCTGGCCCATCTTGCGCAGAAAGGCCTTGTGCTTCTCGACGCCCTGCCCCATCGCCATGCGCGCGGTGCCGATATTGGAGGAATAGGTGAAGACCTCCGGCACGGTCAGCGCGCGGTTCTGCGCGTGATAATCGTGAATCTTGAAGCGGCCGAATGACAGCGCGCCGCGCGCGTCGAGGCGCGAGTTGAGGTTCACCTTGCCCGAATCCAGCGCCATGGCGATGGTCAGCGCCTTGAAGGTCGAGCCCATCTCGTAAACGCCGACATTCATGCGGTTGATATGGATCGGATCGAGCGCCTCCGTCGGCTTGTTCGGATCGTAGTCGGGAAGCGAGGCGAGCGCGATGATCTCGCCCGTGTTCACGTCCATGATCGCGGCGGCGCCGGCCTTCGCCTTGAAGCGCGCGACGCCTTTCTCCAATTCGTCGCGCAGCGCATGGGTCGCGCGAATGTCGAGGGACAGCCTCACGGGCTGCAACTCGTCCGGCGTGGCGCCGAAGCCGAGGCTGTGGAGATCGGCTAGGCCCTGCCCGTCGATATATTTTTCGATGCCGGCGATGCCCTGATTGTCGATATTGGCGAAGCCCAGCACATGCGCGCCGATCGGCCCGGCGGGATAGACGCGCTTGTTTTCCGCGATGAGGCCGACGCCCGGCAGCCCGAGATGAAACACTTCGTCGCGCTGATGCGGCGTGACTTCGCGCTTCACCCAGACGAAGCCCTTCCTGGAGCCGAGCCGCTCACGAAGCTCCTTGGAATCCACATCGGGCAGGACGGCGGTGAGAAGCTCCGTCGCTTCGTCCTTGTCGATAAGACGCCGCGGCTCGGCGAAGACGGACATGACCTTCACGTCGCTCGCCAGCACCTCGCCATTACGATCCAGAATGTCGGGACGCGAGGCGGAAACGGCTTCGGCGGCGGCGCGGCGGATCGTCGCCGGCTCTGGCTTGAAGCCGAGATAAACGAGCTTGCCGCAAATCACCCCGTAAAGGGCGAGAAAGCCGAGCGCGGCGAGCCGCATGCGCGGCGCGCTGGAGGCGAGGCTCGTCGCGAAGGCGGCGCGGATCATGCCCGCATATTTCGACGGCTTCTTCGTCGGGCGGGCCGGCGGCGTTTCGAGCATGTCCGGCATGTGCTGATGCTCTGTCATGGCTTTTTCTGCTCGCGGCTCGGGCTCTGCTGGCTGGCGCTCGGCGCCTTGGTCGTCGCCGCGACCTTCGGCGTCGCCGCCTTGGCCTTGGGCGTGTCGGATTTGGGCGTGGTCGGCGTCGCGGGCGCGGCGGCCGGCGTCGCGGGCAGGCTGAGACCGATCTCGCTCAGCTTCGCCCCGATGAAGTCGCTATGCGTTTTCTGCGGCAGAGACGTGGCGGCGACGATCTGCGTCACCTGAAGCGGCCTCAAATCGGGCAGATATTTGTCCGCGAGCGGCTGCAGGCGCTCCGGGCGCGTCATATAGGCCCATTCCGCCCGCAAAACGGCGATGGCGTCGCGCTCCTGCTTGATCTCGATCCTCGTCTTGGCGATTTGCTCGGCGCGGTAGGCCGTCTGATATTTGATCGAATAGGCGTAGACCGCCGAACCGATCAGCGCGCAGATCGCGACAATGTTGAGAAGCCGGAGCATCAGACTTTTCCTTTGTCGCGGGCGGGAAGTCGCGCGAGCCGCGTGAGCTTGTCGCCGAGCGGGAAGGACGGCGCGGCGGTGCGCGTCGCGTGCCGCAGCTTGGCCGAGCGCGCGCGGGGATTTTCGGCGGTTTCTTTCCGCGAGGGCGCAATGGGCTGGCGGCCTTCGCAGATGAAGCTCATGGGCGGCGGCGCCGGTTCGCCCGGCAGCCGGCGCGAGCCCGTTTCCCCGCGCCCGCAGCGTTCCGAGAGGAACTGCTTCACGATGCGGTCCTCGAGCGAATGGAAGGTCACGACGACGAGGCGCCCGCCCTCGGCCAGCACGCGCTCGGCGGCCGCGAGGCCGTCGAGCAGCTCGCCCAATTCGTCGTTCACCGCGATGCGCAGCGCCTGAAAGCTTTTCGTCGCCGGATGAATGTCGTTTGGGCGCCCCGGCGCGACGCGGGCGATCATTTCGGCGAGCGGCTTGGTGGAGACGAAAGGCGCAAGCCGGCGGTCATGCACAATGGCGCGGGCGATGCGACGAGAAGCGCGCTCCTCGCCGTAGAAATAGAGGATGTCGGCGAGCGTCTCTTCGTCCGCCTCATTGACGATGTCGGCGGCCGAAACGCCCCTGCCCTCCATGCGCATGTCGAGCGGGCCGTCGCCGCGAAAGGAGAAGCCGCGTTCGATCCGATCGAACTGCATGGAGGAGACGCCGATATCGAAAACAGCGCCGTCGAGCGGCGCGAAGCCCTGCGCGCGCGCGACGTCCTCGAGATGCGAGAAGCGCGCTTCGACGAGAGTCAGGCGCCCGCGCGCCTGCGAAACGAGATCGGCGCCCGCCGCGATCGCCGTCGGATCGCGGTCGAGCGCGAGAACCTTTGTATCGGCGACGGCGAGAAGGGCGCGCGTATAGCCGCCCGCGCCAAACGTGCCGTCGAGATAACGCCCGCCGTCGCGCGGACGCAGCGCCTCTACCGCCTCGTGCAACAACACGGGCGTATGCCGAACCGGACCGCCATCCGCCGGGAGCCGATCCGAGCTGCGGTCCTTTCCCATCACGCTTGCCCTCGCACTCGCCCGCGCCGTCGCCGATGCGCGCCGAACATGCGCCGCCGGGCCTCGGAGAGGCCGGCTCGCAGTGTCGAGGCGTCGCGGCGAAATTTCCTGGCGGGCCATAGGTTTTTCAAGGCGTCGGCGAAGCGGCGGCAAGCCGCAGCGCCTCCTCCGGCGCCAAACAGCATTAAGCTTTGTTAGTGTTAAGGGAGGGTTACTGGCGCCCCAGGGAATCCGCTTCAAATGCCAGCGGCCGCCCATCCCTCCCCTTTACGGAGGGTGGCGCGCGGAGCGCGACGGGTGGGGTAAAGCCCCATCACTGTCGCTGCCGCGCGAACCCCACCCGGCGGCCTTTGGCCGCCGACCTCCCCGTAAAGGGGAGGTATTTCAGAGCCTCGTCACGCAGGACGAGCGCCAGCCGGCCTGTAAGCCGGGTTCTGTATGGCGCCGGCCGGTTTCCCGACCCGCGCGTGACGGCCATTCCTCTGGGACGGTCGTCGCCGACCGCCTCGAGCAACCAACCCGGGCGACATCCCGGAGACGGGTTGAAAGCTTTCGCCTTCGGTCGCCCCTATTCGGTTTTGCTCCCGGCGGGGCTTGCCATGCCCTCGGCGTTGCCGTCGAGGCGGTGCGCTCTTACCGCACCCTTTCACCCTTACCGGGCTAAAGCCCGGCGGTTTGCTTTCTGTGGCGCTTTCCCTGGGGTCGCCCCCGCCGGACGTTATCCGGCGCCGTGTCTCCGTGGAGCCCGGACTTTCCTCTGCGTGACGCAGCGGCCGTCCGGCCGACTGGCTTATTCAGGGATAGGGAGCAGCGGGAGCCAGGTCAAGGGCGTCATTCAGTGCGGCGGCGTCCGCGGACTTTACGGCGACGCGCAAAAGCGGCCATCTTAAATAGCTGGAGCCATGGGGCGCATTCCCGGAGGAACTGATGCAGAGATTATCTGGACGCTTCTTTGTGGCGGCGACGGCCGGAGCGCTGACTCTCGCCCAGACAGCAGCCTGTCTCGCCTTGCCGGCCGCGCCGCTTCCCGAGAGGGACGCGGGCCTTGTCCAGGTCCGGGGCGGCTGGCATGGCGGCGGCGCCGTGGCCCGGCCCGGATGGACCGGCGGTAGTTGGCGTGGCGGCGCCTATCGCCCGCCGGGAGGCTGGTATGGCCGCCCCGTGGCGCGGCCCCCGGCCTATGTGGGCGGCTGGCGCCGGCCCTACTACGGCTGGCGCCCAGGCGGCGCCATTGCGGCGGGCGCGGCGATCGGCTTCCTCAGCGCGGCCGCCGCAGCGGCCTACGCGACTTCCGCGGCGCCGGCCCCGGGCCTCTGCTGGTACTACACCGACGCTACATACCAGGCAGGCTTCTGGGACTACTGCCCCTAGCCGCCAGCGAGTCGCGCGAGACGCTGCGGGATCGCTTTCCGCCACGTCGTTCGCGTCGACTCGCGCATTCGCGCCGAAACGAGCGCGCCCGCGGCGAGCCCGAAGGCGAGTGCGACGTAAGACGCCAACATCGACTTCTTCGACAGAACCAGCTCCCAACCGGGCGTGAAGCGCTTGGGCGTCGCGCCGTAATCGACCGCCCAGGCGATCCCCGACGTCACGAGGGCGTCGCGCAGCAGATTCATGAGCGTGCGCGGCGGATTGGCCGCGAGCCAGGCTTCGAAAGGCGCCGCCCAGAAGACGACCGAAAGGTAGTGGGTCGCGAAGCCGACAAGCGTGTGGCTCGCGCTCGGCAGCTCGACCTTCGCCGCTTCGTCGCCCCGCGCCCAATGACTCGTCGCATTGACCGGCTGCAAAGCGCCCTTACCCTCCATCTTGGCGAGCGCCGTCAACGCGGCCGCCGACACCAGCGCGGCGACAGCGCCCGTCACCGCCGCGGACAGACCGAGCTGCGACCATTTGTTGTCCGTCGTCATCTTCATGCGGGCCTCCTATGCGCGCTCGGCATGTGGAACCGCGCGGGACGGGCTTCGTTCCGCCGCTTCTCGGAGCGGGCGATATGCTTTAAGCCCCCCGCATGAGCGCGGCGCAGGATGAATCGAAGGGAGCGCGGGTCGTCGACGTGCTGGCGCCGGTCGCCGTCGACGGGACGTACTCTTACTTCGCGCCGCCTGCGCTCGGTTTGCAGCCGGGCGACAGCGTCAAGATTCCGCTGGGGACGCGCGAGGCCTATGGCGTCGTCTGGGAAATCGACGACGGCGCGGCGCGGCGCGGCAATCTCAAGACCGTCGCGGCGCGGCTCGACCGGCCGCGACTCTCCCGGAAGCTGCGCGATTTCATCGACTGGCTCGCCCGCTACACGCTCACGCCGCGCGGCATGGCGTTGCGTCTCGCGACCCGCGCCGCCGAGGACGCCGCGCCCGAGACGCCGCGCCTTCTCTATCGGGCCACCGGTTCGCAGCCCGAGCGATTGACGCCCACGCGCGCACGCGTGCTCGAAGCGGCCAAAGGCGGCATGGCGTTCTCCAAGAAAACGCTTTCCGAGGCCGCCGCCTGTTCCTCAGGCGTCATCGACGCGCTGGTCGACGGCGGCGCCCTCGAAGCCGTCGCCGCGCCGCCGGAGCCGGTCGCCCGCGCGCTCGATCCGGATTTCGCCGCGCCGATATTGGAGCCCGCGCAAAGCGCCGCCGCAGAGGCTTTGATCGCAGCCGTCCGCGCGCGCGCGTTCAAGCCCTTCCTTCTCGAAGGCGTCACCGGCTCCGGCAAAACGGAGGTCTATTTCGAGGCGATCGCCGCCGCCTTGAAGGACGGCGGACAAGCGCTCGTGATGATGCCGGAGATCGCGCTCACCGCGCAGTTTCTCGAACGCTTCGCCGCGCGCTTTGGGGAGAAGCCCGCCGAATGGCACTCGGGGGTTTCGGAGCGTAAGCGCGCCCGCATCTGGCGCGCGGCGGCGACAGGCGAGCTTTCCGTCGTCGCGGGCGCGCGCTCTGCGCTGTTTCTCCCCTTTCGAGACCTGCGCCTGGTCGTCGTCGATGAAGAGCATGAAGGCGCCTACAAGCAGGATGACGGCGCCTCCTATCATGCGCGCGACATGGCTGTGGTGCGGGCGCGTTTCGAGAACGCGACGATCGCGCTCGCTTCCGCGACGCCGTCGATCGAAACGCGCGTCAACGCCGAGCGCGGACGTTACGGCCATCTGAGATTGCACGCGCGCGCGGGGTCCCGGCCCATGCCGATACTTGAGCCGATCGACATGCGCGCCGAAGGCCCGCAGCGCGGCCGCTGGATCGCGCCGCGCCTCGCGCTCGCCGTCGGCGAAACGATTGCGCGCGGCGAACAGGCGCTTCTCTTTCTGAATCGGCGCGGCTACGCGCCCCTGACGCTTTGCCGCGATTGCGGCCATCGCTTTCGCTGCGCGCAGTGCGACGCATGGCTCGTCGAGCATCGTTTCCGGCGCGCGCTCGTCTGCCATCATTGCGGCCATACGGAACGGCGCCCCGACACATGCCCCGAATGCGGCGCGGAAGATTCGCTCGCCGCATGCGGTCCCGGCGTCGAGCGCCTCGCGGAGGAAGCGGCGACGCTCTTTCCGGATGCGCGTATCCTTGTGCTGTCGTCGGATTTTCCGGGCGGCGCGGAAAGATTGCGACGCGAGCTCGACGAAATCGCCAGAGGCGCTTTCAATATCGTCATCGGCACGCAGCTCGTCGCCAAGGGCCATAACTTCCCGCATCTCACCCTTGTCGGCGTCGTCGACGCAGACCTTGGCTTGGGCAGCGGCGATCCGCGGGCGGCGGAGCGCACATTTCAATTGCTCAATCAGGTGACGGGCCGCGCCGGACGCGGCGACAAGCCCGGCCGCGCGATGATCCAGACGTTCCAGCCCGAGCATCCCGTCATCGCCGCGTTGCTTTCGGGCGATGCGGAGAAATTCTATGCGCAGGAGATCGCGCTGCGCGAACGCGCCGGACTGCCGCCCTTCGGGCGTCTCGCCGCTCTCATCGTTTCGGGCAAGGACGTCGCTGCGGCCGAAGCGCATGCGCGCGCGCTGGTGCGAGCCGCGTACGGGCTTCCGCCTTCGCCGCGCTATCGCATGGCGGCGCTCGGCGGCTTGCCTGAGTCTGACGAGATCATGCTGCTCGGCCCCGCGGAGGCGCCGATCGCGCTCATTCGCGGTCGTTTTCGTTATCGCCTGCTTGTGAAGGCGCCGCGAAGCGCGGATGTGCAATCCTTCCTGCGCGACCTTATCGCGACCGGTCCGAAAGAACGCGGCGGCGTCCGCGTCCAGATAGACGTCGATCCGCAGAATTTCATGTAGCCCCGCCGGTTTCGGCAACATGGGCGGGACGATCCGCGGTTGAACGCCCGGCGTCCCGCGATAGGTATGGCTGATCTTGAAGCGCCGACGCGCTTCGCACTTCTCTCCATGGGAAGGATCGAAAATGAAGATCAGGACACTTGTCGTCGCCGCGCTTGCGGCGAGCGGCGTCACGGCGACGGCGTTCGCAATGCCGATCGCTTCGCAAAAGAGCGCCGGCCTCGATGCGCAGCAGGCGCATATGGTGCAGGTCTGCGAACACGGCCGTTGCTTCTGGACTCGCGACCACTGGGGACGGAGAGGCGATCACTGGGGTTACGGCGGCGGACGCTGGGGCTATAGCGATGATTGGCGCCGTTACGATCGCTATGATCGCGAACGCGATTGGGATCAGGACTGGCGCCGTTGGTGAGGCCATCTCATCCGAACGAACAAAAGCCCGCGGCTGTCGCCTGCTTAGGCTACTGACAAAGTAGCGGCGCCCCGTCGCGCTTCGAGACGCTTGCTGCGCAAGCTCCTCGGCATAAGGGGCTTCTTCCATCGGCGACACTTAGCTGGGCCTCATCCTGAGGAGCGAGAAGCGCGCGTCTCGAAGGACGAGGCCGCCTTGGGAAGTTTTGTCAACAAACTGAGCCCGCGGCCGTCGCGGGCTTTTTCGTTTCCCAATTTTATCCGAGCCGGTCCGGGACTCGTTTCATATGGAGAATCCCGCTCATCGCATCGCTTTCGTCAGGTTTCGTTTGTGCGTTGAAAGCGCGTAGGCGCGCGACAGATACGACGGACCATGCGAACGCCCGACGCTCAGGCGCCGCGCGGCGCAGCTCTCCGTAAGGAGGAAAGGACGAAACGATGAAGAGCAAACTTCTCTTGTTCGCATCCGTGGTCGGCGGCGCGCTCGCGCTCGGCGCGCCCTTGTCGAAAGCGACGCCGGTCGCAGCTCCGACGCCGGCCGATAACGGCGTTGCGAAAGCGCACGCGGTTCGAATTTGCGACGACGACGGCGATTGCTGGTTGTCCTATCGTCATAGCCATCGCGGCGATTGGGACGAAGATCGGGATCGCGGCTGGCGACATGGCTACCGCGACTATGACGAAGATCATTACGGCCGCGCGCCGCATGGCAGAGACTGGAATGATCGCGACTATGACCGCGACCACGAGCGCCGTGGGCGCAATTGGGACAAGGATCGCGACCGCGGCGAATGGGGCCGCAGCTCAGAGCGCGAACGCCACGGCATGGAGGATAAGGATCGGGATAAGGACTATCGCTCGGGCGGCGAGCAAAGCATGAAAGAGCGCGGCGAAGGCGAAAAGGGGAAATAGGAAGATTCTGCGAGCCGTTGTGCGCGGCTCGCCTTACGCGCCGCGCACGACGCGCGCCACGACTTTCGCCGTGTAATCCACCATCGGCACGATGCGGGCGTAGTTGAGGCGCGTCGGCCCGATCACGCCCAGCGCCCCGATGATGCGGCGGTTCTTGTCGCGCAGCGGCGCGGCGATCATCGACGAGCCGGAAAGGGAGAACAGCTTGTTCTCCGAACCGATGAAGATGCGAACGCCCTCGCCCTGCTCGGCCCGCTCCAAAAGATCGATCACTTCCGTCTTCGTTTCTAGATCGGCGAAAAGCAGGCGTACGCGTTCGAGATCCGCCGCCGCAGTGAGATCTTCGAGAAGATGCGCTTGCCCGCGCACAATGAGCTGGCGGCTTTCGCTCGTGGCGCCCGCCCAGCTCGCATAGCCGGCCTCGACGAGCCGGGCCGTCAATTCGTCCAGCTCCGTCTGCGCGGCGCGGCGCGACGCCTCGATGCCCTCCCGCGCTTCGGCGAGCGTGCGCCCGGTAATTCGCGCGTTGAGATAGTTTCCGGCCTCGGTCAGCGCCGAAGCCGGCAGATCGCGAGACACCGGGATTACGCGATTCTCCACCGTGCCGTCGTCGGCGACGAGAATGGCGAGCGCGCGTTCGGGCTCGAGCCGCACGAAGTCGATTTGTTTGAGCCGAACATTCTCCTTTGAGGCGACGACGACGCCAGCGACGCGCGTCAATCCGGAGAGCAGGCTCGTCGCCTCCGCAAGCACGCCTTCGAGATCGTGGTCCTTCGAGGCGGCCTCGACTTCCGCCGCGATGCGTGCGCGCTCGCTCTCCTCGACGTCTCCGATCTGCAGCAGCGAGTCGACGAAAAAACGCAGGCCGAGTTCGGTCGGCAGGCGGCCGGCGCTCGTATGGGGCGAATAGATCAGGCCCAACTCCTCCAGGTCCTGCATGACGTTGCGCACGGAAGCGGGCGACAGCGTCATCGGAAGGAGGCGCGACAATTGCCGCGAACCGACAGGCTCCCCGGTCGCGAGATAGCTGTCGACCAGCAGCCGGAATATTTCGCGGGAGCGGTCGGTCAGCATCGCTAGGTTGGAAAGGGGCGGAAAGATCGGCGACGGTCGGATCATGACCGCAAGAATAACGCATTGGCGCCGCGCGTCGAGACCGGCTCGCGCAACGAAAAACCCGGCCGCGGGGCCGGGCTTCGTGGTGGGCGAATCAGAGGATCAGAGGCCGAGGCCGGCGATCCCGAGGAGCGAGCCAATGCTCTTGAAATGATAGTTCACGCCGACGCGGGCCATATGCGTGTCGAAGCCGTTGCCCGTGAAGGTGCGGTAGGCGACCGGGAAAGCGAGGCTCTGGCCGTTCGTGCCCGCCAGGCTCGTGTAGAGATATTCGGCCTTGATCGAGATCTTGTCGAAGACGGCCCATTCGATGCCGGCGCCGACGTTCCAGCCTGCCTGCCACTTGGAGGCGTTGGTCGGGAAGGAGATGCCGCCGACATTGTCGAAGCCGTTGCTGAAGAGCTGGCCATAGGTCAGGCCGCCCGTGACGTAGGGCAGGAAGCGACCGAAAGCGTAGCCGAACCGCAGACGCTCCGTGCCGTACCAGCGCAGGCGGCTCTGCAGCGCGCCGCCGCCCCAACCCCAGGCCGCGCCGGGATTGCCGCTGCTCACATCCGCATAGTTGAAGTCCGACTCGTAGCCGACGACGATATTGTTGGGGAGCTGCCAGGTCGCGCCGCTCTGAACGCCGACGACGAAGCCCGTCGTGCCCTGGGAAGAAGGCGCGTTGTACCAGGACGCGCCCGGCGCGCCGGCGAAGAAGGTAATGTTCGACAAATAGCTGGCTGAACCGCCGCCATAGCCGCCAATGACGCCGATATGATAGCCCGTCCAGTCGAAACCGACGGGCGGCGGCGGCGGGGGCGCCTTGTAGCTGGGCAGATCGGCCGCCGAAGCCGCGCCGATCGCCAGTATCGGCGCCAGAGCGCCGAAAACCGTAGCCTTGAAAGTCATTATAGTCTTCTCCAATCGCAAGGCCGCCCGGTCGCCGGCGCAGCAGGATGATGAAGAAAGTAACATCCCGGAATGCACTAAGAAATTATCGCCGCCCCCGGCGCCGCGAATTTAGCCAAGGCGTTGCGCCCGCGTCACACCGGCGCGCAATTGCATGTTTTGAATACGAAAACAATTAAGCATCCCGCCGCAGGAGCGGCCCCGCGAGCGTGGCCAGGTTTCGCCGATAGGCTGCAAGGGAAAAACGCGATTCATAATAGGACGTCGTCGAGGCGCAAGGCGAATCGCTTTGACCGGGTTTCGCCGCAGCCGCGCGCAGGGCTTCGGCGAAATCCTCTGCGGATTCGGCTATGGTCACGCCGGCAAGGCGGAAGGCCTCGGCGTCCATGCCGCGCAACGCCTGAGGAGAGGCGATGATCGGCAGGCCGCTCGACAGCGCTTCGACGGCCTTGATCGAGATGCCCGTGCCGTTGATCGTCGGCAGCAGGACCAGTCTCGCCCGCGCATAGACCGCGCCGGGATCGTCGACGCGCCCAAGGAACCATGTCCTGTAGGTCTCATATTGCTCGGGAGCGCGGGCGCGCACGCCGGCGTCGACATTGCCGGCGATCGTCACGTTCACGCCCGGCGCCCTGGGCGCCACCTCCCGCAGGAACCAGACGACGCTCTCGACATTCGCCGGATTGTTGCTGGAGACGATGACGATGTCCGGCCCGCCCGGACCGGTCGGCGCGGGCGGCGTCGGCGGGTAGATCAGCGCATGGCGCTTCTCAGGCAGGAGCGCGCGGAAATCCTCGGCCTCCTGCGCATTGAGATGCAGCAGCAGGTCCGCGCCCCGCATCGCCGCAAGCTCCTGCGCCAGCATGGCCTCATAGGTCGCGCGCGGCGAGAGCCAGGGCATGTGCTGATTGAAGAGCACGAATTGCCGCGCCTGCAGGTCGTGCGTGTCGAGCATGATCGGCGCGCGGGCGCGGGCGAGACGGCGGGCGACGGGCATGAGGAAGAAGTGGTTGCAATGAACGAGGTCGTATTCCCGCTTCTCGACCTCGGGCGAAAGCTTGGCGCGCGCGGCCATGCCCAGCCGGATCGCCGCCTGATCGCCATGGACGTAAGGCCATAAAGTCCGGGTCAGGAAGCGCGGGCCGAGCATGGCGTAGAATGGAGCGCCGCCAAAATAACGCGGCCCGGCGTCAAGCTCGGGCGTGGCCTTCACGTAGGGCTTCCAGATCCACTCCCGGTCCGAGACGAAACCAGGATCCGAACTGATGGCGATGGGCGAGACATTGGCCCCGAGCGCGCGATAGGCCTCGACCTGGCCGACGATCACGCGATAACTGCCGCAGGAATGCCATGCCGGATGCACGAGCGCGATACGCCGGCCGGCGAGACTCGCTTCCTTCATCGTCACGGCGCTAAGCTCTCGTTTGGAGCGTCTCCAGCGCTCCGGCCAGCGCGCGCGCATAGGCGTCGAGGCTGAAAGCCCGGTCGTACAGCATGCGCGTGTCGCTCAGGGCGCCGGGCGTGTCGCCGCGGTCCGACCGCGCCTGCGCCCGGCGCCAGAATTGGGCGAACTCGGTCGCGTCATGGGCGACGCACACATTGCCAAGAGTCGCGGGGTCGATCTGCATGCCGCGGAAGGCGAGCGGCGTGGCGATGATCGGCGCGCCGCAAGCGAGCGCCTCGACGGCCTTGATCGAGAGGCCATGCCCCTCCACGGTCGGCAGCAGCACGCAGCCGGCCCGCTTGTAGACGAGAGCGATGTTGTCGACCCGGCCCATGAAGAGACGGGCGTGCGCGTCGTAAAGCTCCGGGTCGCGCTTTTTGAGGCCTTCGTCGATATTGCCGTAGATCGAAACCTTGGCGCCGCCGGCCTTCGGAACGACTTCGGTCAGGAACCAGCGCAGGCTCTTGTAGTTCGCGTAATTGTCGCTCGCGACGATCACGATCTGCGCGCCGACCGAGCGCGGCACGTCCGGAACCGCGGGATAGATCAGCGCATGGGACGCCTCGGGCAGGAGGCTGCGGAAGTCGCGATATTCCTCCTCGTTGAGATGCGTGCAGAGATCGGCGCGGCGCATCCAGTCCAGTTCGACCCTCAGCATGTCGGAATAGCCGGCGTGCGGAGGGATGAAGAACCCGCCCTGGTTGCGCAGCACGAATTGCCGCGCCTGAATGTCCTGCGTCTCCAGGATGACGGGCGTCCGGCGTCCCTGTTTCAGCTTTTCCACGAAGGGCATCGTGAAGAAGTGATTCGCGTGGATGAGGTCGATCGACTCGCGGTCGAACTCCTCCGGGAGCGGCGACCGCCTGGCGATCTCGATCAACCAGGAGGCCTGGTCGCCATGGATGAGGCGCCAATAGCTTTTGGCGAAGAAGACCGGAGACAGGAGGGCCGATGTCGGCGCGCCGGAGTAATAGCTGCGGTTCGCGCCGATATTGCGGGAGGCGTTCAGATAGGCGTCCCAGCGCGCCCCTTCCGGCGCGGCGGGGCCGAGCGCGTCCATCATGGCGACGGAGACGACGCGCGCCCCGAGCGCCCGATAGGCGGCGATCTGGCTGACATTGACCTGATAGCTGCCGCAACTGTGCCAGGCGGCGTGGACGACGGCGACCGTTTTCCCGGCCAACGGCTTCCCGAGCGGCGGCGCGGCGCCCGCTTGCGCCGGGGAAAAGTCGTCCAAGCTGCCGCCCCCTTGCTTTTGCCCAAGTTTTATCAGTACACCCCCGTATATGAGCCTTCGTCTCCCAAATCCACCCCTTCGCGCGCCGGACTCCGAGGCTGGCGCTTCCGCCCCGGCCAAGCGCTATGGCGTCGCCATCGTCGGCAACGACAAGATCATCGACTGGCTGCTGCCTTTCCTCGAAAGCTATCGCGACACCAACTCGTCTCTGCCGCTCTATCTCATCCCCTATGACGACAATGTGGAGATGACGAAACGGGCGGCCGATATCTACGGCGCGACCTATGTCTCCGAGGAGCCCATCGAAATCGACAAGCTCTCGCACGAGCTTTACCCAGGCATTTTCAACAACAACCGCCGGCGCCTGCGCAAGCTTCAGGCGCTCGCTTTGCCGCTCGACGAAGTCGCCTATGTCGACGTCGACGTCATTCTCTTCCGCGACTTCACGCCGATCTTCGGCAAGCTCGAAGCCAGCAGGACGGAGTTCATCGTCGCCTCGCCGAGCTTCGAATATGTCTACAACGACAGGCGCGACAAATATCCCTTCCTGAAGGACGTGCTGCTCTTTAACGACGGCTTCTGGGTCACGTCGAACAAGTTCCTGAAGCTTTCCGATTTCATCGAGACGATGAAGGTCGACTCGGCCATCTTCCACGACGTGCGCAAGCGCGGGCAGCTCTTCGCCCAGCCGCTCGTCAACTTCGTGACGCACCGGCGGGGCCTGAAGATCGAGCTCCTGCCCAATGTCGTGCCGGGCTCCTCGCATGAAAGCTTCTACAAGGCGCCGGGCGTGAGCTTTCGGGACGGCAAGCCGGTCGATGTCGACGGCAAGGAAATTTACTTCGCCCATTGGGCGGGCGCTGTCGCCCTGCCCTCGCGCGGCGTCTTCGACCCCGCCTGGACGGAATATTCCAAGGCCGCCTGGGCGCGGTTCAGGAAGTGACGGCAGTGACCCAGTCGTTGCAAGGAGCGCCAGCGACGAAGCAATCCAGAGCCGCTGCCCGGCTCCCGGATTGCTTCGCCGCGCTCGCAATGACGGGCGGGACCGAGAGCGGGCGATAAGCGATGCCCCGTCTTCTTTATTGGTACCTCTTCAAGCGTGTGGGCTTCAATGTGCTCGTGGTGCAGCTTGCGCTGTCGGTGCCGGTCGTCCTGTCCTACCTGCTCTATCAGTTGCCGCCCGCCGCCGTGCGAGGCGGACTTGTCTTCCCGGCCCTTGTCGGCGTCACCCCGACCGTCGCCTATGTGACGCTGCCGATGGCCGTCGGCGTCGCCACGGCGCTCGAATTCTCGCGCATGGCCGGCGAGGGCATGATCGCGGTGCTTTACGCGCTGCGGCTTTCCGCCTGGTCGATCTGCCGACCCGCTCTTTCGCTCGCCGCAGGCCTTGTCCTGCTCGGCTATCTTCTCGCGAATTTCATCGCCCCGCATTACACGAGCAACATGCAGGACGTCCTCAACGTCGTCCGCAATTCGCTCAACCACCGCATGCTCGACGCGGCGCATTTCTACACCTTCTCCAATGGCGTGAAGACGCTCTATATCGAACGCTGGATTACGCCCGACATCGCCGCCAATCTCTTCGTGCGGCAGATTTCGGTCGAGAAGATGCAGGAAGAGACGATCACCGCGGCGCGCGCGGAGTTTCGCCGCAACGAGTCGGGCGTGATCGTCGCGCTTTCCAACGGCAGCATCCAGACGCGCTCGATTGCGAGCAATGAGGTGCGCATCGCCAATTTCGACGAATACGCCATGGCGCTGCCGATGCAGGGCAGCGGCGCCCTGCCAGACCGCGGCTGGAAGGGAGTCTATGAACTCTCCGCCGGAGCCTTCCTTTCGAGCTGGAGTCTCGCCAAGCTCGACCATCGGCAGGCCGGCGAATGGCTGGCGGAGGCGGCGAAGCGTTTCGGCGTGCCGGCGCTCGCCATCGCCCATACTTTGCTCGCCATGGCGCTGACGCTCAGCTTCGGCAACATCACCGGCCGCCGCGGCGCGGCGGGGAGCCTGACGATCATGGCCATCCCGGCGGCGCATATCGGCTTTCTCGTCGGGCTCGAATCGCTTCTGCGCATCAGCGGCTGGTTTGCGATTCTGCTGCTCGCCGGTCTGGCCGCCGAGGCGCTCGGATCGCTCTGGCTCATCGCCCAAGTGAACTACAGCCCCAGGCCGAAGCGCCATGACGACGCCCTCCGGGCGGCGCCCGGCGCCTACGCCGCGCCCGTCGCCTGATTCTCCTCCGCGATCATCGCCGCCCGGTAATCCGCGATGATCCGGGCGGGCTCGCCGATCTCCTTGACGACCCCGTTCTCCAGCCACAGCACGCGATCACAGAGATTTTCTAGGAAGTCGAGATCGTGCGAGACCATCAGGATCGTGCCCCTATGGGCGAAATCCTGGATGAATTTCTCGCATTTGCGCTGGAAGATCTCGTCGCCCACCGACAGCGCCTCGTCCACGATCAGCACGTCGGCGTCGGCATGAGCGCAGATGGCGAAGGCCACGCGCGCGATCATCCCCATGGAATAGGTGCGCATCGGCTGCTCGAAAAAGGGGCCGATGTCGGCGAAGGCGGCAATACTCTCGATGCGGGCGTCGACCTCTTTCTTGGAGAGGCCGAGAATCGCCGCGCCGATGCGCGCGTTCTCGCGGCCCGTCAGCAGGCCGTCGAAGCCCGAGCCGAGCGCCAGAATCGGCGCGATGCGGCCCCTCACCTCGAACGCGCCGCGGGTGGGCATGGTGATGCCGCACAGGATTTGCAGCAGCGTCGTCTTGCCCGCGCCGTTGCGTCCGACGATGCCGACGCGCTCGCCCCTTTCCACTGTAAAGCTCATATCGTGCAACACCCACTTGTCCTTGTAGAATTTCTTCCACAAGCCGAAGAGGATCTGCTTCAACTGGTCGTTCTGATGCGCGTAGAGCTGGAACGATTTTCCGATGCCCCTACAGCGGATGGCGGGCTCAGATGACATCGACGATGACCGATTTGTAGCGCATGAAGAACTGGTAGCCGCCGATGAACACGGCATAGGAGGCGGCGACCACGAGGAGGTAGCCGAACACGTTCGGCACATAGCCGTCGAGCGCCACGGCGCGCAGCATCTCGATATAGTCGCCGACGATATTGAGCCGCAGCCACATGGCCGTCGAGGGCGACATCTGCGCGATCTGGTCAAGGCGGTAGAAGATCGGGGTCGCGAACATCAGCACCGGCACGATCGAGGCCATGACATGCGCCACGTCGCGCGTGAAGGCGCCGAGCGCCATCAGGAACCAGACGACTCCGAGGATGAAGAGAAAGAAGGGAACGACCAGGAAGGGCGTCAGCACGATGGTGAGCGGGATCGTTCCCGCCGTGAGCAGCCGGAAGGCGACATAGACGCCGAAGGCCACGCCCCCATAGGTGAAGGCGCGGATGGTCGCCGTCCAGGCGATGGTCTCGCTCGGGAAGATCGAGCGCTTCACGAAGTTCACATGCTCATGGAGCAGGACCGGGGCGCGATAGGCGAGCTCGCTGAACAGGTTGAAGACGATGAGGCCGACGAAGATGCCGCTTGCGTAATCGGTCACGCTCATGCCGGCGGAAAGCTGCGGAACGGTGATCGAGAAAAGCGTCGTATAGGTGAGCAGCATGACGAGCGGCGAGAGCACCGCCCAGGCGGGGCCCAGGAAGGAGCCGCGAAAGCGCGAGATGAATTCGCGCCGCACCACGGCGCGGATGAGCTCCCGGTTGCGCCAGGCCCGCTCGAAGGGGGCGACATAGGCGGGCGGGATCGAGGCGAGCAACAGTCCGGTCGTCCTTTCCGAAGCGGCGCCCTGCGGGCGCGTCGCCCGCATAGACCAGTTCAGGCCCCGCGCTGTCAATGGCGGGACTTAACCGCCGCGAAGCGATTGGGTATAGGCGACTCGCCTCGCCATTGCGCCGGGGAGGCTCCGCAGGAGCGGTCATCGCGGGAGCTAGGAGACGACGACGATGCCGACGCGCCGGCAGGCCATTGCGACTCTCGGCTTTGCCGGGGCGGCGCTGACTCTGTCCTGCCCCGCCGCCGAGACGGATTACCGGATCCGCCCCTGGACCGGGGACAGTTTCGTCCCGATGCACGCGATCCGCGACGGGCTTGCGAGCCTGCCCCTCCCCGCGCCCGAGCGGCGGGTGGAGGTCGCCATCGTCGGCGGCGGCCTCGCCGGGCTGGCCGTCGCAACGCTGCTGCGCGACCGCGACCTGCTGCTGGTCGAGCGCGAGGCCGAACCCGGCGGCGTCGCCAAATCCGGTAGATGGCGGGACGTCGACTACGCGCTGGGCTCGGCCTACTTCGTCGACGTCTCCGAGCCTTACGGCGCGTTCTACGACATGCTGGGTCTCGTCCCCAGGCCGGCGCCCGAACCGGAGAACCGGCTGATAACCGCCAGGGCGGGCTCCTCCAACGCGCTCGACGGCGACTTGCGCGGCCCTTACGAGGAACTACGCGCGCGGATGGCGCGCCTCGTCGAAAGCCCGGATTTCCCCCGTCTGCCCATCGAGGCGGCCTCCACCGGCGCCCTCGCCCTCGACCGCGTGTCGCTGCGGGAGTTCCTGGCCAGAGAACATATCGATCCCGCCCTTTTCGGCTATCTCGACGCTTTCTCCCTGTCGGCCCTGGGCGCGCCTTTGGCTGAGGTTTCCGCTTATGCGGGAGTGAACTTCCTCTCCGAGATGGCGGGGCGCGTCTACGCCTTTCCCGGCGGCAACGCCGCGCTGGCGAAGGCCATGGTCGGGAAGATCGCCGCCGCCGGAACGGGCCGCATCGCGACGGGCGCCTCCGTCTACGCGGTGGAGCCGGCGGAGGGCGGCGACGCCCGCGTGGCCTGGTTCGACGGGCAAGACCCCAGCCGGACCCAGTGCGTCGCCGCGAGATGGGTCGTTCTGGCGGCGCCCTATTTTTTCGCCGCGCGCATCGTCCGGGGTCTCGGCCCCGACGCGAAAGCCCGGATGACGGTGCTGCGGCAAGGCAGCTTTCTCGTCGCCAATTGCTGCTTCGAGGGCGCGACCTCGACGGGGGCCTATGACTGCTGGACGCCCGAGGCGGGGAGCTTCACCGACGTCTTGGACGCCGGCTGGGCGCTTGGCGAGGCCCGGCCGAGAGACCATGGCGTGCTGACCGTCTATGCGCCGTTTCGCGATCCCGATTCCGGGCGCCGACGAATGCGCGACGGAGACGGCTCGGCGCTGGCGGCGCCGGTCGCCGAGGAACTGCGCCGTTTTCTGCCGGAGGTTTTTGCGGAGGCGCGGCTTGCCGAGATTCGCCTCACTCGCTGGGGGCACCATCACCTCGTCGCCACGCCGGGCGCCGTTGAAATGATGCGCGCCCTGCCCAAGCGCATCGGCAATGTCCTGCTCGCCCATTCCGACGGCCAGGGCATGCCGGCCGTCGAAAGCGCGATAATCGAGGCGCATCGCGCCGCGGCGACGATCCGGCGCGGCTGAGCCGCTACTCCACCGTGACGCTCTTCGCGAGATTGCGCGGCTGATCCACGTCCTTACCCATGAAGGTCGCGACGTGATAGGCCAGGAGCTGCGCGGGGACGGCGTAGACGAGCGGCGCAAAGGGACCGGCGACCGTCTCCGGCATTTCGATATAGCCAGCCAGATCCGCGGCCGCCTCATGCCTGGCGCGGGGCGAGCCGATGAGGATGAGATGCCCGCCGCGCGCTGCGACCTCCTGGAGATTTGACACGGTCTTTTCAAGGCTCGCGTCCGGCGGGGCCAGCACGATCACCGGCATGGCGTAATCAATGAGCGCGATGGGTCCGTGCTTCAGTTCGCCCGCCGCGTAGCCCTCGGCGTGGATGTAGGACAGCTCCTTGAGCTTGAGAGCCCCTTCCATGGCGAGAGGGAAGGATGGCCCGCGGCCCAGATAAAGCACGCTGGAGGCCCGGGCGACGTCGCGGGCGACGGGCTCGATCTGCGCCTCTCGCGTCAAAGCCTCCGCCATCTGGCCGGGCGCGGCGATAAGCTCGGAGACGAGTTCGCGCTCGCGCTCCTTCGTCAAGACCCCGCGCGCCCGGCCCAGAGCCAAGGCGAGGCAGGCGAAAACCGCGAGCTGGCAGGTAAAGGCCTTGGTCGAGGCGACGCCGATCTCGGGTCCGGCGAGGGTCTTCGCCACCGTGTCGCTCTCGCGCGCGATGGTCGACGTCTCGACGTTCACGATCGAAAGAATGTGCTGGCCGCGCTCCCTGGCGTAGCGCAGCGCCGCGAGCGTATCCGCGGTTTCGCCGGATTGCGACACGACGATCATCAGCCCCTTCTCGGGCAGCGGCGGGTCGCGGTACCGGAATTCGGAAGCGATGTCGATCTCGACCGAGAGGCGCGCGAAGCGCTCGAGCCAGTAGCGCGCGACGAGACCGGCGTAATAGGCGGTGCCGCAGGCGGAAATCGTCACGCGCGACAGGGCTTGGGCGTCTATGTCCAGCTCGAAGGGCAGGCGCACGACGCCTTCGGCGAGATCGAGATAATGCGCGAGCGTGCGGCCGACGACTTCGGGCTGCTCGTGAATTTCCTTGGCCATGTAATGGCGGTAATTGCCCTTGTCGACCATGAAGGAGCCGGCCTGCAGCGGCTGGCGCCGGCGTTCGACCTTCGCGTCCTGGGCGTCGAAGAATTGCGTGCGGTCGCGGCGCAGAACGACCCAGTCGCCCTCGTCGAGATAGGCGATGGAGGTCGCGAAAGGCGCGAGGGCGAGAGCGTCCGAACCGAGATAGGCGCCCTCCTCGCTCCAGCCCACGGCGAGCGGCGAGCCCCGCCGCGCGCCGATGAGCAGATCTGGCTCGCCGTCGAAGAGAAAAGCCAGAGCGAAGGCGCCCTTGAGGCGCTTGAGGGCGGCGGCGACGGCGGCTTCCGGACTCGCTCCCTTTTTGATCTCGTCGGCGACGAGATGAGCGACGACCTCCGAGTCCGTTTCAGAGGCGAAATCGTGGCCTTTGCCAATCAACTCGTCCCGCAGTTCGCGGAAATTTTCGATAATCCCATTATGAACCACCGCCACGCCGCCATTGGCGTGCGGATGGGCGTTGCTTTCATTGGGTTTGCCGTGGGTCGCCCAGCGCGTATGGCCGATGCCGACCGCGCCCGTCATCCCCGTTCCGACGAGCTTTTCTTCGAGGTTTTTCAATTTGCCGGACGCGCGAAGGCGGATCAGCCGCCCATGCTCGAGCGTCGCGATCCCGGCCGAGTCGTAGCCGCGATATTCGAGCCGCTTCAGCGCTTCGACGAGTTGTCCCGCGACGGGACCATTTCCTAAAATCCCAACGATTCCGCACATTGGACCGCCTCCGAAAGCGATTGTTGCAAAAGCGCCGCCAAACAGAGGCCGAGAGGCGGGCCTCCGAGGATAAGGGTTAAAAAGGCGCCGGCGCGGCTGCTATTTTTTCGTCTTCTTCGCCGCCTGCGCCACTCTGAAACTCGCGGCCCAACCGGCTTTTTCTATCTGTCGACCGCGGGCGACGGCGAGCGCGTCCGCGGTCACATCCCTGGTGACGACCGAGCCCGAGCCGACATAGGCGCCCGGCCCGACCTCGACCGGCGCCACAAGCGCGGAGTTGGAGCCGATGAAGGCGTTGGCGCCGATCACCGTTCGGTATTTGAAGAAGCCGTCGTAATTGCAGGTGATCGTGCCCGCGCCGATATTGGCGTTCGCGCCGACGTCGGCGTCGCCGATATAAGTGAGATGGCTGACCTTCGCGCCATGCCCGAGATTGGCGTTCTTGATCTCGACGAAATTGCCGACCTTCGCCTCTTCCGCGAGCGCCGCCCCGGGGCGGAGGCGCGCGAAGGGGCCGACATTCGCCCCCGCGCCCACGCTCGCGCCTTCGAGATGCGAGAAAGCGTGGATGACCGCCCGGTCGCCAACTGCGACTCCCGGACCGAACACGACATTCGGCTCGATAAGCACGTCGCGCCCGAAGACGGTGTCAGGGCAGAGGAACACCGTCTCCGGCGCGATCATGGTCACGCCGGCGGCCATCGCCGCCCGGCGCAGGCGATCCTGCGCGACCGCTTCAGCCTGGGCGAGCTGGACGCGGTCGTTGACCCCAAGCACCTCGGTTTCGTCGGCGAGCACGATACGCGCCTCGCGTCCCGACGCGCGGGCGATTTCCACGACGTCGGTCAGATAATATTCGCCCTTGGCGTTCGCGTTCCTGATCCGGCCGAGCCAATCCAGCGCCGTCCAGCCGTCAAGCGCCATCAGCCCGGCGTTGCAGAGCTTGACCGCGCGCTCGGCGTCGCTCGCGTCCTTCTCCTCGCGAATCGCGACGAGCCGTCCCGCATCGTCCTGCAGAAGGCGGCCATAGCCGAAAGGATCGGCGGCCACGAAGCCGAGCGCCGCGATGCCGGCGCCCTGCGCGAGCGCGTCGCGCAGGGCGCGAATGGTCGCGCCGGAAACGAGCGGCGTGTCGGCGAAAAGCACCAGAAGATCGTCGCGGCCGTCGGCGATCGCCTCGCGAGCCGCCATCACCGCATGGGCCGTGCCGAGCCGGTCCGTCTGCACGAACGTCCGGGCGTCGGGCGAAAGCCGCAGCGCCTCGCCGCGCACGTCCTCGCGGCCCGGACCGACCACAACTGCGATCGCCTCCACGCCCGCTTCCGCGACGGCGCCGAGAACATGGGCGAGCATCGAACGCCCCGCGACCTTATGCAGAACCTTGGGCGTGTCGGAATTCATCCGCGTCCCCTCGCCGGCGGCGAGGACGATCGCGAGCGCTTTGCGGGTGCTCGGCATGGGGCGCCTTTGGTTGGATGGGCGCGACAGGGCCGCGCCGCTACGGCCCGTTTGTTGCAGATTCGAGCCGCGATGGGCAAGCGGGCGGCTGGATGCGTAGAAAAGACGCGTCGCAATAATTCCTTTTTGTTCTCCGAATTTCTTCTATAGAGGAACGACGCGCCACCCCGAAAACTCCTTCCGACTCCCTCGCCGGTTGCTCAATGTTTGAACGCAGAGACGTTTTGAAAGCGGCCCTCGGCGCCTTCGCCTCCGGGCTGGCGCCCGCCGCAAATGCGGAGACCCCGCCGGCCGCCGCGCCTCAAGCGCCAGCTCCACCCCCCTTTTCTCGCGACATGATCGTGGAACTGGCGCGCGCGCTCGCCGCAAAACCCTATGCGCCGCCGCCGACGGAGCTTCCCCAGCCTTTCGCCAGCCTGACCTACGAGCAGTTCGTCGGCATCAAGACGAAACCCGGCTCCGCCATATGGGCTGGAGAAAACAAGGGTTTTTCAATCGAGCCGCTGCACCGGGGCAATATTTTCACCGCCGCGGTCGACCTCTTCATCGTCGAACGCGGCGCGGCGACGCGCGTCGCATACGACCAGAACAGGTTCGACTATAATGGGTTGAAGGTTCCGGAAAAGCTGCCGGACGTTGGCTATTCGGGTTTCCGCGTGCTCATGGCCCCGCCCGGCGGGACGGAGGCCGAACTCGCCATCTTCCAGGGCGCGAGTTTCTACCGCGCCGTCGCGGCGGGGCAGATCCTCGGCGTCACCGCGCGCGGCCTATCCATCCGCACCGCCGATCCGCGCGGGGAGGAATTCCCCGCCTTCCGCAGCTTCTGGATCGAAAGGCCGGCGGCCGGCGCCAATGCGCTCGTCATCCACGCCCTTCTCGATTCGCCGAGCGTCGCGGGCGTGTATCACTTCACCCTGCGTCCGGGCGAGGCGACGATCATCGACACGGAGCTGACCCTCTTCCCGCGCACCGCCGTGGATCATTACGGCCTCGCGGGCTTCGCCGCCGCGTCGCTGTTCACGCCGCTCGACCGGCGCCGGGCGGACGATCTGCGCTCCATGGTCAGCGCGGCCAATGGCCTGCAGATGCTGACGGGCGCGGGCGAGTGGCTGTGGCGGCCGGTCTCAAACCGCGAGGAGCTGCAATTCTCCTCCTTCATGGACGTCAATCCCAAAGGTTTCGGCGCGCTGATCCGCAACCGCGACGTCGCGGACTATCAGGACGACGACCAGCACTGGGAGCGACGGCCGTCGCTCTGGTCGGAGCCGCTGGGCGATTGGGGAGAAGGAGCGATCCAGCTCGTCGAGATCCCCTCTGAATCGGAAAACAACGAGAACATCGTCGCTTACTGGCGCCCCAAGGCGCCGTTGGTCGGCGGCGCGACGGCGACCTTCGCCTATCGTCAGTTCTGGTGCTGGGATCCGCCGGGCCGGCCGGTCCTGGCTGTCGCGAGACACTCGCGTTCGGGTCGGGCGCCCGGCTCGAAACTTCGCCGTTTTGTTGTCGTTTTTTCCGGCGACCCTCTGGCCGACCAAGAAAAGACAGCGAATCTTTCCGCCGCCTTGACCACGTCTCCTGGATCGGCCACCAACGTCCGCACGTTTACCAATGCGCAGGCGAAAACGTGCCGCGTCGTCTTCGACGTCGATCCCGCCGGCGAAAACTACTGCGAAATGCGCCTCGTCCTGCGCGCGGGCGAGGAGCCGATCAGCGAAACCTGGCTCTATAGATGGACTCCCTGACAATCGCGCCAGTCGATTCCGCCACGGCGGCGACGGCGTTCAAAGACCCCGCCGAAGCCCCGCCGACGCCAGTCGAAAGCCGGCTTTCGATGCCGGCCCAGAATCTTTTCAAATTCGACCGCAAGCAACTGCGCAAGCCGCTCGCGCCGCATCTCTGGCAGACGCCCTGGCTCGCCCGTCTCGTCACCTTCGGCGGCGGCCTCGCGCTCACCGTCTATGGCGGCTGGCAGATGTACAAGGTCATCGACGTCGGCGGCGTCACGGCCTTGAAATGGGCGCTGCTCGCGCTCTTCGTGCTCAACTTCTCCTGGATCGCGCTGAGCTTCGCGGCATCCCTCGTCGGCTTCGCCGCGCTGCTCTCCAAACGGCCTCCGCCCCGCCTTCCCGAAACGCTGCGCGAAAAAACCGCGGTCGTCATGCCGATCTACAACGAGACGCCGAGCCGCGTCTTCGCGGCGCTGCAGACCATCTTCGAGGATGTGCAGGCGACCGGACTGGGCGAGCATTTCGACTGGTTCTTCCTCTCCGACACGACGAATCCCGACGTCTGGATCGCCGAGGAGAGCGCGTTCATCGCCATCCGTCGCCGTCTGGGACCGAACACGCGCATCTTCTATCGCCGGCGCGAGAAGAATGTCGGGCGCAAGGCCGGCAATATTGAAGATTTCGTTTCGCGCTGGGGCGGCGCCTACGCGCATATGGTCGTGCTCGACGCCGACAGCCTGATGACGGGCCCGACCATCGCGAAGCTCGCCGCCGCGATGGAGGCGGACCCGGATTCGGGCATCATCCAGACGCTGCCGCTCATCATCAACCGCAACACGCTCTTCGCCCGCGTGCAGCAATTCGCGGCGCGCATCTACGGTCCCGTCATCGCCACGGGGCTCGCCTGCTGGATGGGCCGCGACGGCAATTACTGGGGCCACAACGCCATCATCCGCACCGAGGCCTTCGCCCGCCATTGCGGCCTGCCGGATCTGCGCGGGCGCCCGCCATGGGGCGGCCACATCCTTTCGCATGACTTCGTGGAGGCGGCGCTGATCCGTCGCGCGGGCTATTCGGTCTATATGCTGCCGACGCTCGGCGGCTCATACGAGGAAAGCCCGCCCTCGCTCATCGACCTCTCGATCCGCGACCGGCGCTGGTGCCAGGGCAATCTCCAGCATTCGCGCTTGCTCCTCGCGAGCGGCCTGAGCTGGGCCTCCCGCCAGCACTTCCTGACCGGCATTTTCGGCTATCTCACCTCGCCGCTCTGGCTGATGCAGCTCTTGATCGGTATCGTGATCGTCTTCCAGGCGAGTTACTTCAAACCGGAATATTTCACCGGCGAATTCGCGCTTTTCCCGACCTTCCCGCGCTTCGACGCGCAGCGCTCGCTCGAATTGTTCGCGCTGACGATGGGCATTCTGCTGGCGCCGAAATTTTTCGGCCTGCTCGTCGCGATCTACGAGCCGGAGACGCGACGGGGTTCGGGCGGCGCGATCATGCTGCTGATTTCGACCCTGTTCGAAATCATTCTGTCGGCGCTGCTCGCGCCGATCATGATGCTGATTCAGACCGGCCATGTCGTGCATATCGTCTTCGGCTTCGACACGGGCTGGGACCCGCAGCGGCGCGACGACGGCTCGGTGCCGCTCATGGACATTGTCCGCCGCCACCGCTCGCATGTGGCGCTGGGCGCGCTGAGCCTGTTCGCCGGCCTCATGATCTCGCCCTCGCTCGTCGCCTGGATGTCGCCGACCATTGCGGGCCTTATCCTCGCCATCCCGATCTCGTGGCTCACCAGCCAGCGCTGGCTCGGCCTCGTCTTCCGCCGCGCTGGCGTGCTGGTGACGCCCGAGGAGACGACCACTCCGCCGATCGCCAAGCGCGGCAAGGCGCTTTCCAGGGCGCTCGCCCGCACGGACGAGGACGAGATCAACGGCGTAGCCGCCGTCCACGCCGACCCGGAGCTGCGCGCCCTGCACGAGGCCTGGCTGCCGACTCGCAAGCCGCGCCAGCGCGGGGTCATCACGGCCGACCGCGCCGTGGCGGAAGCCAAGATCGCCGACGCGGAAACGATCGAGGACGTGCTGCAATGGCTCAACCGCGGCGAACGGCTCGTGGCCCTCTCCGACCGCGCTCTGATCGGCATGATCGCAAGATTGCCGAGCAAGGCCGACAAACGGGAAGCGCGAGCGGCGGAGTGAGCCGGCTTGAAAGTAAGGCGACAATATTTTACTTTCGGCGCATGAAGGGCGGCGCGCA
The DNA here is from genome assembly GCF_052186135.1 of Methylocystis sp. JAN1. GTDB lineage: Bacteria > Pseudomonadota > Alphaproteobacteria > Rhizobiales > Beijerinckiaceae > Methylocystis. The sequence continues at coordinate 3,301,825 of NZ_CP181499.1, forward strand.
GGGGGCAAGATTTTTCTCAGCTTCGATCGGACGGCGGTCGCAAGGGTAAACGCGGCAGGAGGATCGGCGAAATGCCTTTCCTAGCGCGTCCCGCATGACCACCATCTACAAAATCATCTCCGCCGCCGAATGGCGCGCTGCGGAAGCCGAAGGCGTTTTTCGCGGCGCGGCTGTCGACCTTGCCGACGGCTACATCCATTTCTCGGCAGCCGATCAGGTCGAGGAGACGGCGGCCAGACACTTCGCCGGCATGACCGATCTGCTGCTCGTCTTCGTCGACGCCAACAAGCTCGGCGACGCGCTGAAATGGGAAATCTCGCGCGGCGGCGCGCTCTTCCCGCATCTTTACGCGCCCCTGCCGATCGGCGCGGTGACACATGTCGCGCCTCTGCCCCTTGGCGCCGAGGGGCGTCATGATTTCTCAGGTCGCCTATGATCGACCCTTTCAGCATCGCCCTTCCCTTCCTGCGCCTGCTCGACGCCGAGACCGCCCATCGCGCGACCATTTCGGCCTTGAAACTGATGCCGCGGCGCCGGCCGGAAAAGGATGATCCGCGGCTTGCCGTCTCCGCCTTCGGGCTCGCCTTCCCCAACCCGATCGGACTCGCGGCCGGCTTCGACAAGAACGCCGAAGTCCCCGACGCCATGCTCGGCTTCGGCTTCGGCTTCGTGGAAGTCGGGACGCTGACGCCGCGCGCGCAGCCCGGGAACGCCCGCCCGCGCGCCTTTCGACTGCTGGAGGATCTCGGCGTCGTCAACCGCTACGGCTTCAACAATGACGGCCATGCGCCGGCGCTGACAAGACTGACGGATCGCCTGTCCCGTCAGTGGGAGGAGCGCAGCGACGAAGCGATCCAGAGGCGTCATTACGGGGCCGGATTGCTGCGCTCCGCTCGCGGTGACGCAGCCATCGTCGGCGTCAATGTCGGCGCCAACAAGGACGCGGCTGATCGCCTGGCCGATTACGTCGCCGGCGTGAATGCGTTCGCCGAGGTCGCGAGCTATTTCACCATCAATGTCAGCTCGCCCAACACGCCGGGTCTTCGCGACCTTCAGGAGCCGGAGGCGCTTTCGAAGCTCCTCGCCCGCGTCCTCGACGCGCGCGACGCCGCGCCCGAGCGACGGCCCCTGTTGCTGAAAATCGCGCCCGACCTCTCGCTCGACCAGCTGGACGGCATCGTCCGAGTCGCGCGCGACAAGCGCATTGACGGCATGATCGTCTCCAACACGACGATCTCCCGCCCCGATACGCTGCGCTCGCCGCTCGCCAGGGAAGCTGGCGGCCTTTCCGGCAGGCCCCTCTTCCCGCTTTCCACCTATATGCTCGCGCAGACCTATCTGCGCGTCGAAGGCCAGTTCCCGCTCGTCGGCGTGGGCGGCGTCGACAGCGCGGAAACGGCGCTCGCCAAGATCGAAGCCGGCGCGACGCTGGCGCAGCTTTATTCCGCGCTCGTCTATGAGGGCCCCGGCCTTGTCTCGCGCGTCAAGCGCGGCCTGCTCGAAGCGCTTCGAGGCGACAACACGACGCTCGCCGCCCTGACTGGGCGCCGCGCGGCCGAATTCGCCAGGCAGGCGCCGCAAGCCTGACAGCTTTCCTGCGACCGCGCGCGATGCTATCCCGCGCGCACACTCAAACCGAGAGGAAACGAGATGAGCGAACATATCTGGCTGGCCACCGGCGAGGCGACCGTTCTCGCGGCGGACGGGCAATATACGGATGCAATGCCGGAAGTGCTGATCGGCGACGTGAAGGGTCCGGTCGGTCACGCCTTCGCGTCCATGACGGGACAGGTCGCCGGACATCCGCGCATGTTCGTCATTCGCGATTTGAATCAGCAGGTTCGCCCAGCGACGATGATGACCACCAAGATGACGGTGAAGTCGGAAGCCTATGTCGAGCTGCTCGGCGGCGTCGTGCAGGCCGCGACCGCCGACGCCATCGTCGACTGCGTGGCCGAGGGCGTTATCCCGAAAGCCCAGGCGAACGAGCTGTGCATGGTCATCATGATCTGGCTCGACCCGCGCTGCGCCACGGACGAGAATCTCGACCGCAGGGATCTGTACCGCACCAATTACGAGGCGACCAAACTCGCCATTTCGCGAGCCATCAAGGGCGAGCCGACGGTCGATCAGCTCATCGCCAATCGCAAGACGATTTCCCACTACGCGCTCGAAGGCGTGTTCGACGAATGAGGAATCAAGCGGCGGCGCGCGAGGCGCCGCCGCGCTCATATCTCCAATTTCAGTTGCGCTTCCGTTTTTGCTTTTTCTTCTGAAAGCGACGAAAGGCTCACGCCCAGGAGCCTGATCCCCTTCTCCACCGGAAACACCGGGCCAAGCAGCGAGAAGGCCGCCTCTTCGAACGCCTGAAGCGATGAGACCGGCGCCTCGCATGTGCGGGCGCGAGTGATCTGGCGGAAATCGGAATATTTGACCTTGAGAGTCACGGTGCGCCCGCGCACCGACCCGTTTTCGATCGCGCGCCAGACCTTCTCGACGATCGGCGCCAGCGCCGCGCGCGCCGCTTTGTATGTGGACAAATCCTCGAAAAAGGTGCTCTCCGCGCCGATCGATTTGCGAATGCGATTGGCGCGCACGGGCCGGGCGTCGACGCCGCGCGCGATCCAGTAATAGTAAGCGCCCGCCTTGCCGAAGCGCCCGTGAAGGAATTCGAGCGTCTGCGCCTTGAGATCAAGCCCCGTTTCAATGCCGAGCCGTTTCATCTTTTCGCGCGTCGCCGGGCCAACGCCATGAAAGCGTCCGACCTCCAGCGTCTCGACAAAGGCCGGCCCCATTTTCGGCGTGATGACGAAGAGGCCGTCGGGCTTCCTGTAATCGGAGGCGATCTTGGCGAGGAACTTGTTGTAGGAGACGCCGGCCGAGGCGGTCAGGCCCGTCGCCGCGCGGATCTTTGCACGGATTTCCCGGGCGATCTCCGTCGCGGAGCTTATGCCCTTCAAATTGTCCGTGACGTCGAGATAGGCTTCGTCCAGCGCGAGCGGCTCGATGAGCGGCGTATATTCGGCGAAGATCGCGCGGATTTGCATCGACGCTTGGCGGTAGACGTCGAAGCGCGGTTTCACGAAGACGAGCTCGGGACATTTTCGTCGCGCCGTCACGGAGGGCATGGCCGAGCGCACGCCGAATTTGCGGGCCTCATAGCTCGCCGCCGCCACGACGCCCCGCTCCCGCGCGCCGCCCACGGCCACAGGCCTGCCGCGCAGCTCGGGATTGTCGCGCTGCTCGACGGAGGCGTAGAAGGCGTCCATGTCGATGTGAATGATCTTGCGCGGCCGCGCGGCCTCCTTCTCCTTCTCGCTCCCTCCGCTCGGATCGCACTCGTTCATGGCCCGTCATTATAGGGCGCCGTCGCTTCCTCGAAACAGTCTCCACTCCAGCTCGAAGCGAGCGAGATATTTGCGCAGCCGGTCCGCGTCGTCGACGTTCGCCCGCTAGGCGCGCGAAGCAGAGAAAAGAAGCGACGGCCCATGGCGCGTGGAAATTGGTCGAGCGTCATAGAACGAAAACCGCCGAGACGCCTGGCCCCCGTCGCGCGGCGGCGACATGATCGCATCGGCGGAGCCGTAGCTCCCACCCGTTCTGCCGGCTTCTTTTTGGCCCGGACTCACCGGAAGCCGGGAATTTCGTAGGCCCGCGCGCCCCAATATGCCGGCCCATAATCATGTTGCGACGCCGCTTCCGACGGCGGCTCGCCATAGAAAGGCGGTCCGAAAAACGGTCGCGGGCCGGCATAAGGAGGGCCAAGGAGCCAATAGTTCCCTGCTCCGAATTCGCCGCCGGGAATGCAGCCGCCCCAAGGGCCGCGATGGCCATAGGGGCCGCAGTCGGCATGCTTCCATACCGTTTCGCGCGGCGACACCGTTTCGCGCGGCGCCAGGTGGTTGTCAGCCTTGTCGGCGGCGGACGCCTTCGGGGTCGCGGTCGGCGCCAGCGCGAAGGACAGCGCCGCCGCCAGAGCGAGCTTACGCATTGCATTCACTCCTGCGGCCGTTATGGAACGATGGCCGCGTTCAAATCGTAGAGAAAACGAGGATAATGCATGAATCGGATTCGACCCAGCCGGATCGTCGACCTCTCCAAGGAGATCGCCTATAATCGCGAAGACCCGTTCTTCATGCGCGTGAAGATCAAGCATCACGCGCATGGCCGAGCGCGATGGCTGGTTCGCGCACTGGGCCTGCCTTTCCGTCTCTTCCCGAAAGATTTCGCTGGCTGGGGCGACGACACCATCACCAAAATGGGCGTTCACTCGACAACCCATATTGACGCCCCCTGGCATTACGGTCCCACCCTCGCCGATGGCGGCCGGCCCGCGACCGTCGACGAGATGCCGCTCGACCTCTGCTTCGGTCCCGGCGTCGTCTTCGATATGCGCCACAAGGGCGAAGGGGAGCAGATTACGGTCGCCGACATGGAAGCGAGCCTCGCCGCGAGCGGCGCCGTCGCCGGGAAAGGCGCCATCGCGCTCATCCGGACGGGACGCGACCGCCTGCAGGGGACGCGGGACTATTGGAAAAGCGGAACAGGCGTGAGCGCCGCCGCGACGGAATGGCTGATCGATCGCGGCGTCCTTGTGATGGGCGTCGATCAATGGGGCTGGGATCTACCCTTCCACCGCCAGATCAAGACGGCGCGGGAAGAGAACGACGCGACGCTGTTCTGGCAAGGCCATCTCGTCGGGCGTCGCAAGCCTTATTGGCAAATGGAGCAATTGCGCGGTCTCGACCAATTGCCGAGCCATGGCTTCGACGTCGCGATCTTCCCGCTCCGGCTGAAAGGCGCCTCCGCCGCGCCCGCGCGCGTCGTCGCGTTTCTATATGACTGAAGCGCGGACTACCGGAAGCTTTACGAGAATCTCGCGGGCGCGACCATGCGTCGTGCTGGTCCGGCGACGCGATGCGGCCTAAATTCATATCCGGCAGCATCCGATTTCAGCGAGGGAGCAGCCGCCATGGAAACAACGCCCGAAATCGATTTCCAGGGCATGGAGACTTCGGCCGACTTTCGTGACCAGATCCTGCGGCATGTAAGTCGCCTCGAAGAGCGCTATGGGCGGATGACGTGGTGCCGCGTCGCGGTCAAGCCGCCAAGCGGGCGCCATCATACGGGCGGGCTCTACGAGGTGCATGTTCATCTCAGCCTGCCTGACAACCGCGAAGTCTCGGTCGAGCACACGCCTCAATTGGACGAGCGCTTCCAGCGTTTCGAATTCGCGCTTAATGACGCCTTCGGCCGCGCGGAGCGGCAATTGCAGGACGAAGTCCGCCGGATGCGCGGCAAGACCAAACAGCATGCCTCGCCGCTCGTGGGCGTTGTGAAGCAATTGATGCGGGAGGACGGCTACGGCTTCCTCGAAAGCGAGGATGGACGAGAAATCTATTTTCATCGCAACAGCGTCTCGGAACCGGGCTTCGAGGATTTGCGGCCCGGACGGCGCGTGAATTTCGTGGAGGAAGAGGGCGAAAAAGGACCGCAGGCGAGCCACGTGACGCCGCTCGCCGAAAGCGCGCCCGATTAGCGGCGCGACGAGCGGTTTCATGGACACGAGCCCCAACGCGCAGACATGGCCGGGCGGCCCATCCAAGGAAGCCCTTCTTCTCGCATTGATCGAAGGGCTCGTGCGCGAACTGCGCTCCAGGCAGTCGGGCGCGCTCATGATCTCGCTCGACAGCCGGATCGAACAGGACCTCGGAATCGATAGTCTTGCGCGCACGGAATTGAGCGCGCGGATCGAGCAGCGCTTCTCGACGCGGCTTCCCTTCGACGCCGTGAGCCAGGCCGAAACCGTCAAGGATCTTCTCACGGCGCTGAGGCGATCGCCGTCCCGCGATTTTCAGGACGAGAGCAGCGCCGCGCCCGGCGCGCCGCGCTTGCCCGCAGCCGATGCGCCGACGCACGCGCGCACGCTGGTCGATGTGCTGGAATGGCATGTCGATCAACACCCCGACCGTCTTCATCTCACCGTGCTGGAGGACGATCGGACGGTCATCGGGTCTTTCACCTATGGCGACCTCGCCGCGAAGGCGCGCCGCGTGGCGGCCGGGCTTGTGGCGCGCGACATTGAGCCCGGCGATCGCGTCGCCATCATGCTGCCGACCGGCCTCGATTTTTTTGCGAGCTTCTTCGGCATTCTCTACGCCGGCGCCGCGCCCGTGCCGATCTACCCGCCGATGCGGCTTTCGCAGATCGAGGATCATCTGCGCCGTCAGGCCGGCATTTTGCAAAACGCCGGCGCGCGCATTCTCATCACCATGCCCGAAGGGTTGAGCCTCGCCGCGTTGCTGCGGGCGCATGTCGACACGCTCGAATCCGTCGAAAGCTGCGCCAGACTTTCCTCAGCCGCCGAGGATCCGCTGCCGGTCTTGCGAGACGAAAAACGCACGGCGCTCATACAATATACCTCGGGCAGCACGGGCGATCCGAAGGGGGTCGTCCTCAGCCACGCCAATCTTCTCGCCAATATTCGCGCCATGGGCGGCGCCATCGGCGCAGGCTCTTCGGATGTTTTCGTTAGCTGGCTGCCGCTCTATCACGATATGGGACTGATCGGCGCCTGGCTGGGGAGCCTCTATTACGCCGCGCCGCTCTATGTCATGTCGCCGCTGAGCTTCCTCGCACGACCGGCCAACTGGCTGCGGGCGATGAGCCGCTTTCGCGCGACGCTGAGCGCATCCCCCAATTTCGGTTTCGAGCTCTGCGTGACCAAGACGGACGAGGAGAGTCTCGAAGACGTCGATCTCAGCGCGCTGCGCCTTGTGGCGAATGGCGCGGAGCCCATCAGCGTCTCCACGCTGCGGCGCTTCTGCGACAAGTTCAGCCGCTACGGCTTCAGGCGCGAAGCGATGGCGCCGGTTTACGGACTTGCGGAGAGCGCGGTCGGCCTTGCCTTTCCGCCGACCGGCCGCGCGCCCATCATCGACCGCGTCGACCGCGACGCGCTGATGAAACGCGGCGTCGCGCGGCCCGCAATCCAGGATTCGCATGCGATGGAGTTCGTTGCAAGCGGCCAGCCTTTGCCGGGCCATGAGATCAGGATCGTGGACGATGCGGGCCGCGAGGCCGGCGAGCGGCAGGAAGGGCGGCTGGAGTTTCACGGACCTTCCGCGACCGCCGGTTATTTTCGGAACGAGTCGAAGACGCGCGAACTCTTCCATGACGGATGGCTCGACAGCGGCGATCGCGCCTATATGGCGAAGGGCGACATTTTCATCACCGGGCGCATCAAGGACATCATCATTCGCGCCGGCCAGCATCTCTATCCGCAGGAGATAGAGGAGGCGATCGCGCGCATTCCCGGCGTTCGCAAAGGCTGCGTCGCCGTCTTCGGCGCCGCCGATCCGCGCTCGGGAACGGAACGCGTGATCGTCGTCGCGGAGACGGGCGAGACCGATCCCGACGCCCGCGCCGCGTTGGAAGTGAAAGCGCAGGAAGCGGTGCGCGAAATCAGCGGCGCGGTGGCGGATGAGATCGTGCTCGCCCCGCCCCGCTCCGTCCCGAAGACGTCAAGCGGCAAAATCCGCAGAAGCGCGGCCAAGGCGCTCTATGAGCAAGGCGCCCTTGGCGCGCGACGGCAAGCCGTTTGGCTGCAATTGTCGCGGCTGGCGCTCTCGGGATTCGCTCCCCTGCTCCGCCGTCTCCTGGCGCAGGCGGGAAGCGCGCTTTACGCGCTTTGGTGGTGGCTCGCGGCCGCGCTGGGCTACGCGGCGGCCTGGATCGGCGTCATGACTATGCCGGGACTCGCGCGCCGCTGGGCGTTCGTCAGAACGATTGCGCGCGCGACGCTCGCCTTGATGCGCATTCCCGTTTCGACGACCGGACTGGACGCGACGCCCAAGGAAGGCGCCGTTCTCGTCTTCAATCATTCGAGCTATGCGGACGCGATCCTGCTCGTCGCGACTCTGCCGGGCGAGCCGGTCTTCATCGCCAAGAAGGAGCTCGCGACGCAGATTTTCGCGGGGCCTTTCCTGCGCCGGCTCGGCGTCCAATTCGTCGAGCGTTTCGACGTTGCGGGAAGTCTCGCCGATATCGAGGCCCTTGTCGCGGCGGCGCGCAGCGGACGCAATCTCGTCTTCTTTCCCGAGGGCACCTTCACGCGACGAGCCGGCCTTTCCGGCTTCTATCTCGGCGCCTTCAAAATCGCCGCAGAAGCCGGACTCGCCGTCGTTCCCGGCGCGCTGCGCGGCACGCGCTCGATGCTGCGCGGCGAGCAATGGTTCCCGCGCCGGGCGGCTCTCGCCGTCGAGATGGGCGCGCCGATACGGCCGGAGGGAACCGATTTCGCCGCCATACTGAAATTGCGCGACGCCGCGCGGGACGCCGTGCTCGCCCTGTGCGGCGAGCCCGACATGGACATATTGGTGAAACCGGGCTCCAACCGCCGCCGCGCCTGATAAAGCGGCGCCTTGCCGCGCCTCTCGCCGGCCCGCTAACCTGGCGCGGCGGGCGACGCAGGCGAGGACTACAATGAAAAGCAGAATGGTTTTGGGCGCGCTTATCTTGGCGGCTTCCACAAGCGCGGCGGGCGCCGCCGCTTGCGGCCATGCGGCCGAGGGTTTCGGCGCCTGGCTCGACGGCGTCAGGGGCGAGGCTGCGGCCGAAGGGATTTCTCAGCGGACGCTCGATTCGTCGCTTTCGGGCGTCGTCTATGATCGTGCGATCATCGCTCGCGACAGAGGGCAGAGAGTCTTCAAACTGACTTTCGAGAAGTTCGCGGCGCGCCTTGTCACGCCGGCGCGCCTCGCCCGCGGGCGGGCCCTGTTGCAGAATCATGCGGCGCTGCTGCAGCGAATCGAGGAGCGCTATGGCGTGCCGGGCCCGGTGCTCGTCGCCATATGGGGCCTGGAGACCGGCTACGGCGCGGACAACGGCAATTTCCGAACGATGCAGGCGCTGGCGACGCTCGCCTATGATTGCCGCCGCTCGGCGCAATTTACCGACGAACTCAAGGAGGCGCTCCGCATCGTGCAGCGGGGCGACATGGCGCCGTCGCAAATGCGCGGCGACTGGGCCGGCGAAATCGGGCAGACGCAATTCATGCCCTCTTCCTATCTCAAATACGCAGTCGATTTCGACGGCGACGGCCGGCGCGACCTCATCAGATCGACGCCGGACGCTTTGGCCTCGACCGCGAATTTCCTGAGAGCCAATGGCTGGCGGACGGGCGCCGGCTGGGCGGATGGCGAAACCAATTTCGCGGTGTTCCTCGAATGGAACAAGGCGCAGGTCTATGCGCGGACCATCGCCTATTTCGCAACGAAGTTGAGCGCGCGAGAGTAACGGCCGCAAAGAAAAAGGCCGGAAGCTTGCGCTCCCGGCCTCGCTTGGGGTCACAGGGGAAATTAATCTGACGCAAGCATATCGAAGTGCCGGTTGATGCCGCCCTGCACGAGATTGCCGCTGAAGCTGGTTCTCGTGCTGACGCCGTAAGCGTAGAAGCCGTTTGAGTTGAAGATGTAGGACTTGGCGTTGGCCGAGCCGAGGTCGTAGTGCAGATATTCCGCCTTGACCGACCAGTTCGGCATGAACGCCCATTCCAGGCCTCCGCCCGCCGACCAGCCGAGCAGCGAGTCGTCATAGGTCGCCGTCAGATTGGTGAATGACGTGCTGGCGGCGCGCTGCGTCAGATAGGCCGTATTGGTCGTCACGCCGCCATAGGCCATGCCGCCCGTGCCGTAGACCTGCAGTTTCGGCGTCGCGAGATAGCCGAGACGGCCGCGCAGCGTGCCGAGATAATTCAGCGTCGTGTTGGTCTGGCCGTAGGTCACGTAGGTGTTCCCGCCCGCGGGCGTCCAAGAGGCCAGGATATGGCCGTCCGTATTGCCGGAAACGCCATGCAGATCGGCTTCCAGGCCCGCGACGAAATTATTGTAGAATCGCCAGTTCGTGCCGACCTGCAGGCCGCCGATGAAACCCGCGAGATCGGCATGGACGACGCCGCCCGGCGGCGTCGCGCCCCGCGCGATCGGCAGGCTCGCCACCGCCGTTCCGATCGGATAGACCGGAACCTGCGTCGTCGGGCTAGACCAGGAGCCGCCCGCATTCAAGCCGACATAGACGTCCTGCCAGCTCGGCGCCTTTGTCTCCTTCGCCGCCGGACCGATGGCCGCCCAGAGCTCCGACGCCGGATCCTTCGTGATCGGCTGTCCGTCGCCGAAGGCGTTCGCCGTCACTTCGAGATAGAAGAAGTCCGTCGGCTTCGACGACAGCCAGTTCGTCGTCGTCGTCTGACCCGGGAAGGTTTGCGGGAAGTAAGGCTGAAGGGCGGACGGCGGCGCGAAGCTCGACGTGAAGCTGCCCGGCCAGAAACGGGCGTAGCTCGCCGTCAGATTGATGAATTGCGACAGCTTGTAGCGGGCGCGGATGTCGAACTCCGTACCCATGAACGTGCCTCTGTTGCCGAGCGGGGCGACGACATTGGCGCGGTCCCACGCATTCGCTGCGCTCGCCAGCCAGTAGGCGCTGAAGGCCGTGTCGATCAGCAGATTCTTCGCCGGCGTGAATTCAAGGCGCACTTTCGGCGCCTTCATATTGTTCCACGCCATGTAATCGTTGCGCGAGAAGGGCTGATTGAAGCCGTAGAAGATGTCGAAGTTCTGGCTGACGCTGTCGAACGGGCTCTTGTTGCCCGAGCCGTATGTGTAAACGGCGCTCAGGCGGGGCCTCCACGGGTGATCCGAGAAAGTATAGCCCGCTTCGATGCCGTAAGCGATGGCGTCCAGCGCGACCGTCCTTTGCACGGCCGTGGTGTTCGTGCCGATTGTCGCGAATTCGCCGGTGTAACCGAACTGTTTGTTGATGTCGAAGTCGTAGTCGAAATTGCCCAGCACGCCGTAGATGCGCAAGCCCGGCGCGTTGGTTTCGCGTCCCACCTTCATCGAGTTCGATGGGTTGAGAGGATCGGCATATTGATGCCGCCCAAGGAAATAAGGCTGGATCGTCGCATATTCAGACCAGCGGCGGACACTCAGCACGCTGCCGTAGATCCATGTCTGCCAGTCGGGCCGGTCGAACTGATAGGGATAGCGGATGACAGGGCGCATGACGAAGGAGTCGATGTCCCAGTCATTGTCCTTCTTGCCGATCTTGACGCGGAAGCCATCGAAATTGTTCGTCGTGTTGCGGAACTCGTTCTCCGCGATGAGGCGGCGATCCAGTAATTCGAAGTGGAAGCGGCCGGCGCGCGCAGTCAGCGGACGGTCATTGCCGCGCGGATCCTGGCCGAATGCGTCCTTGAAATAAAGCTCGCCATAAGCGGAGATCAGATCGGCCTCGTTAATCTCCTGGCCCTGATACTGATAGATGCTGTTGAAAGCGCGGGAGTCCTGAAATTCGACCACGGCGCGAAACGGGTCGAGAATATTCTGGACGCCGAGATAGACGCGCGTGCGCGACAGCCATAGCGAGTTGGGGAAATATTTGCGCTGGGAGAGCGAGGAGCCCGGCTGGGAGGCCGTGTCGGTCCAGGGACGCAGGTCGTTGTTGCGATATTCGAAGCGGACGCGCGAATCGAGGCCGACATTGAGCCAGTCAATTCCCTCGAATTCCTTGTAGGTCTTGCCGAGGTTGCGAACGTAAGGCGGAATGTCGGGCTGCGGCTCGAGGCGATAGCCGCGCGTGGGCACGTAATAGCTCTTTTTCTCCTCCGGCTTCGCGTCGGCCGCCTTGCCGCCGGCCGACTTTCCATCCGCCGTCTTGGCGGCCGCAAAGCTCTTTGCGTCCTTTCCGGCTTTCGACGCGTCAGGTTTCGAAGCCACGGACGGGGCGGTCTTTTCGGCGGTCCGAGCAATGGCGGGCGCCGCGGCGGAGGCGACGAAAACCGCCCCGAGCGCTACGGAACTCATCCAGCGTGTGTTCTTTCGAGAATTCATCCCCAGTCCTCAATCCCAGTCGATGTGTAAACTCATTACATCACGCTAAAGGACGTCGGCGCCGCCGCTCAAGACGAATTTATAAGCAGTTCTTGATTCTGCTCAGCTTGTTGCAGAAAAAGCACATGATGTCTTTTTCAGCGCGTCCGTCTTCCTGTGGCGTTCGGTCCCCGGCGTCATGCCGCGATCCCGCGACGTTGCTGCGCCGCGGATGGCGTTCAAATCCAACCGGAAGTTCGATTTGATCTGAAACAAATCAACCGCAACGCCGTCTTTGTGTCTAGAGATTTAATAGACTAAGTTATGTTTATTCCCGCGGCGTTGCAGCCATGTCACATATTCGCGCGGCGCGAAGCTCTGGCGCAGGCCTATTTCTGGAGAACGAAAAACAGGCGCGGATAACGCAGCAGGACCTTGCCGTCGGGCTGCCGCGGATAGGCCTGCGCGAGTCGCTCGCGATAGCGCGACAGGAAGTCGCCCGTTTCCTCCGGACTCAGCAAATCAAGAAACGGTCTCAAGCCCGAACCCTCGAACCATTCGACGACGTCTTCGGGTCCGTGGAGCGGGTGAATATAGACCGTTTTCCAAATGTCGATCGTGCGGCAGAGCGGCGCGAAGAGATCGTAATATTCTTCTGGCTGGCCGATGACCGTGAGCGATTTTGCGACGGGAACCAGCCGGTTCGCCCAGGGACCGTCGGCCGCCACCATGCGCATGGCGGCGTGCGACGGCTCATAGGTGTTATCCGGCATCTGCACGGCCAGCCTGCCGCCCGGCCGCAACCACGCGACGAAGCGCTGGATCAGGTTGCGATGATCGGGAAGGAAGTGCAGCGTGGCGTTAGCGAAGATGACGTCCGCCGCGGCCGGCGCCTCCCAATGCGCGACGTCCGCCTTGACGAACTCGGCCGCCGGCACGCGGGCGCGGGCCACGGCAAGCATATTGTCCGATCTGTCGATCCCGACGACCGCGGCGCCTGGAAAGCTGCGGGTCAGAAGTTCGGTGCTGTTGCCGGGCCCGCAGCCGAGATCGTAGACGCGCCTTGTTTCGCAATAGGGGATGCGCGCGAGCAGGTCGCGCGCGGCGCGGGTTCGCTCTTCCTCGAACTTGAGATAAAGATCCGAGTTCCAGTCGCGCGCGGCGCGGGAAGCGAGATCGGCGCCCGCGGTCAAATACCCTCCCCCGCGTCGACATAGCCGCGCTCTTTCTCATCCGTCGGAAAGATGCGCGCCTTGGCGAGCGACAGCGGCACGCGGTCGCCGAGCGCCGCGGCGCGGTCGAGCGGGGAATCGATTTCGAGCGTCTGGTCGTAGCCGTCAATGGCGATGGTCGCGCGCACGCCGGCGGGGGTGCGGCGCAGGCTCTCGACGCGCCCCTCAAGCTCGCCCGCGCCCTCCGACGCCACGGCGATGTCCGCCGGGCGGAAGAACACTTTGGCGGGGCCGTTGCGCAGCCCATGCGTGTCGATATGAAGCTCCCGCTCGCCGAACCTCACATGGCCTTCGCCGATCGTGACAGGCAGCGCGACCGCCTCGCCGACAAAGGAGATCACGAAGGGCGAGGCCGGCTGATCGTAGAGCTGCGCCGGCGTGCCAATCTGCTCGATGCGACCCTCGTTGAGAACGACGACGCGATCCGCCAGCTCCATCGCCTCGTCCTGATCGTGCGTGACGAACACGGTCGTAAGCCCCGTCTCCTTGTGCACCTCTCGCAGCCAGCGGCGCAGGTCCTTGCGCACGCGGGCGTCCAGCGCGCCGAAAGGCTCGTCGAGAAGAAGCACGCGCGGCTCGATCGCAAGCGCGCGAGCGAGCGCGACGCGCTGTCGCTGGCCGCCGGAGAGTTGCGCCGGATAACGCCCGCCGAGGCCGTCAAGTTGCACGAAGCGCAAAAGCTCCTCTACCCGCGCCGCGATGTCGCTGCGTGACGGCCGCGAGCGGCGCGGGCGCACATTGAGGCCGTAAGCAATGTTGCCCGCGACCGTCATATGCTTGAAGAGCGCATAGTTCTGGAACACGAAGCCGACGCGACGATCCTGCACCGGCAGATCGGTCGCATCCTGGCCGTCGAAATAAACATGGCCGCGATCGGGGTTGTTCAGACCCGCGATCACGCGCAGCAGCGTCGTCTTGCCAGAGCCCGACGGCCCGAGCAGCGCGACGAGCTCGCCGGGTTGGATGTCGAGCGATACGTCGCACAGCGCGGCGAAGGCGCCGAAATCCTGCGCGACATTTTCGACGCGAATCGCAAAACCACGCTTCGTCGCGGGACCGTGCATGTCAGTGTCTCCGACCGCGCGCGGCGAGCGCGTCGGCGTGGCGCCATTCGAGGAAGGTCTTGATTCCGAGGGTGACGAGCGCGAGCCCCGCCAGAAGAACCGAGAGAGTGAAAGCGGCGACGTTGTTGTACTCATTGTAGAGAATCTCCACCTGGAGTGGGATCGTATTGGTGAGGCCGCGAATATGGCCGGAGACGACGGAAACGGCGCCGAATTCGCCCATCGCGCGCGCATTGCAGAGAAGAACGCCGTAGAGCAGACCCCATTTGATGTTGGGCAGCGTGACCGTGATGAAGGTCCGAAAGCCCGAGGCGCCCAGTGTGAGCGCGGCTTCCTCTTCCACGGTCCCTTGCTCCTGCATCAGCGGGATCAGCTCGCGCGCGACGAACGGGAAAGTGACGAAGATCGTCGCGAGCACAATGCCCGGCACGGCGAAAACGATCTGGACGCCATGGGCGGCGAGCCATTTGCCGAAGAGGCCCTGCGCGCCGAAGACGAGCACATAGACCAGGCCCGAGACCACAGGCGACACGGAGAAGGGAAGATCGATCAGCGTGACCAGAATGCTCTTCCCGGGGAAAGAGAATTTCGCGATCGACCAGGCCGCCGCAAGCCCGAAGACGAGATTGGCCGGCACGACAATGGCGGCGACGCACAGAGTCAGTTTTATCGCTGCGATCGCGTCAGGTTCGACGAAGACTTCGATAAATGGGCCCCAGCCCTTGCTGATCGCCTCGGTGAAGACCACCGCGAGCGGCGCGAAGAGGAAGAGCAGCAGAAAGATCACCGAGACGGCGATGAGCGCGCGCCGCGCAAGCGGCGCGTCCTGCGTCGCCGGGCGAACCTTTTTGCGCGCGGGGACGCGCGGCGTTCCGATAGCAGCCTCAGACATGACCGAACCTCTTTCGGCTCCAGGCCTGAATGAGATTGATGACGAGCAGCGCGACGAAGGAGATCCCGAGCATGATCGTCGCGATGCCGGTCGCGCCCGCATAGTCGTACTGCTCCAGCTTCACGATGATGAGCAGCGGCGCGATCTCCGACACATAGGCGATATTGCCGGAGATGAAGATCACGGAGCCGTATTCGCCGATGGCGCGCGCATAGGCGAGCGCGAAGCCCGTGAGCAGCGCAGGCGCGAGGGGCGGCAAAAGCACGCGTGCGACGGTTTGCAGACGCGCGGCGCCGAGCGTCGCGGAGGCTTCCTCCAGCTCGATTTCAAGCTCCGAGATGATCGGCTGCGCCGTGCGCACGACAAATGGCAGGCCGATGAAAACGAGCGCCACGAGAATGCCCCAGCGCGTGAAGGCGATCTTGACGTTTATGTCGGCCAGCGGCTCGCCGAACCAGCCATTGGGCGCATAAAGCGCGGCGAGCGAGATGCCGGCGACCGCGGTCGGAAGCGCGAAAGGCAGATCGACGAAGGCGTCCAGCAGCCGGCGCCCGGGAAAATCGTACCGCGTCAGCGTCCAGGCGACCGCGAGTCCGAAGACAAGATCGACGACCGCGGCGGCGAAAGAAAGCAGGAAGGTCGTGCGCAAAGCGGCGGCGACGCGCGGCTCGGTCGCAATGTCGTACAGCCCCGAAAAGCCGAGCCCCGACGAACGCCAAACCAGGGTCGCCAGGGGAAAGAGAACCACGAGCCCGAGATAAAGCAGCGTGTAGCCGAACGTCAGTCCGAATCCGGGGATAACGCTCGGCGCCCGAAAGCGCCGAGCGTTACGGCTCGCTTGTGTCGGGGAGGTCACTTCGCGGGCTCTTGTTTCTGGATCTCGTCGAAGACGCCGCTATCCGCGAAGAATTTCTTCTGCGCCGCGGCCCATCCCCCGAAGGTCTTGTCCACGGTGACGAACTCGATCTTCGGAAACTTTTTCAGATCTTCCTTCGCCGCATGTTCGGGATGCGCCGGTCGATAGAAATTCCTGGCGATGATGGCCTGCGCCTCGGGCGAATAAAGGAAGTTGAGATAGGCCTCGGCGAGCTTCCTGTCGCCTTTCGCATCGACGTTGCCGTCCACGATCGAGACGGGCGGTTCGGCGAGGATCGACAGCTTCGGCGCGACGATCTCGAATTTGTCGGCGCCGAACTCCTTGAGCGCCAGGAAGGCCTCGTTCTCCCAGGCGATCAGCACGTCGCCGAGGCCGCGTTGCGCGAAGGTGATGGTGGAGCCCCGCGCGCCCGTGTCGAGAACGGGGGCGTTTTTATAGATCGCCTTGACGAAATCCTTCGTCTTCGCTTCGTCGCCGCCGAATTTCTTCAGGCCGTACGCCCAGGCGCCGAGGAAGTTCCAGCGCGCGCCGCCGGACGTCTTCGGGTTGGGGGTGATCACGGCGACGCCGGGCTTGGCGAGGTCGTCCCAGTCTTTAATTCCCTTGGGATTGCCCTTGCGGACGAGGAACACGATCGTCGACGTATAGGGCGACGAGTTGTTCGGCAGGCGCTTTTGCCAGTCGGCCGGGACCTTGCCCGTCTTGTTCGCAATAGCGTCGATGTCGGCGGCGAGCGCCAGGGTCACGACGTCTGCGGCGAGACCGTCGATGACGGCGCGGGCCTGGGCGCCGGAGCCGCCATGGGAGGCCTGAACCTCGACGCTTTCGCCGGTCTTCGCCTTCCAGTCGGCGATGAAAGCCGGATTGATCTGCTTATACAGCTCGCGGGTCGGGTCGTAGGAAACATTGAGCAGCCCGGCCGCGAGCGCCGATTCCCCGACAACGCCAAAAGCGACGCTCGAAATGACGAGCGCACGCATAACCCCCCTGAACCGCCCCCTGCCCTCATGCATTATCTCTACTCCATCTATCAGACTGACAAAATCTATAGCTGGAATAGACTATTTGACAAGCCCTGTTTCCGCGCCTGTCGCCCTTTGTGGGTTGTCCACAGGCTACTCGATGAATTTCACGACGTCCGACAAGGAGATCGCGACGACGCCGTCAGCGGCGACGCGGCCAAGGCTGTATTTCTCGCTCGCCAACGCCTCGAGCGCCGAACGGTCGGACTCGAACTGGGCGCGAAGCTCCTCTTCCTCGGCCAGGTCGTCGGCCTCGAGGGCGTCGTCCGCGACAAAGACGCGGACCGTCTGCTGCGTGCCCGCCACCCGCATAGAGAAAGAAAAGCCGTTCATTTCCCGAACGACTTCCGAATCGATGCGCTCCAGAGTCATCGCCTCGCGCCTTGCTCCTGTTCAAGGGAAGAAATCCGCGAGACGCCGTTCTGTTCCGTTCAACTTTCAGGCGGCGTCCATGGCGCAGCGGTCTGAAATCTCTTCGGCCTCGGATTTCAGGCCGATCCAGCGGTTCACCGACGCCGGATCGAAACCGGCCTCGCAGTGATCGCCGATGCGCATCAATGGCCGGCGGATCAGGCCCGGATCGAGGATCATCATCATGATCGCTTCCTGGGGATTGACCGCGCCGGGCTTCACCTCGCCCGACTTCACGCGCGGCGACGCGGCGTTGAACCATTCGTGCACGGGCTTGGCGCCGAAATAGGGACGCAAGCTGGAGGCCGACCAGGGTTCCTTGAGAAGGTCGCGCGCGTCGACCTGGTGGCCGGAAGCGATGAGAAGGGCTTTCTGTTTCGCATTGCTGGCGCAGCCGGGCTTTTCATAAAAGATGACATTCGCCATGGCGGCCTCACCTCGTTACAGACGATATGGCGGGAGCCTATCGACCGACGCATTTTATAGCGTAATTGTGCGGTGCGGCACCCGAATGACGTGCAAGGCCCTAGGCGCCGCGCTGCAAATTCACGCATTTTGCCCGAAACGGGTCAACGCGCCGCAACGAAAGCTTCGCGTCAACGAGACAGCGCCCAGATGATCGAGACGCGCTCCACGACCCGCTGCGTCCCGGGCCGCAATGGGGCGGCGGCCGGCGCTGCGGCCGCCCGCGCCTCCATCATGGGCATGGGGGCCGTCTCCTCCACCGGCCGGATCTCGATAACCCGCGCGAGGCGCAATCCCGCCGCCTCCGCATAGATGCGCGCCCGCCGCTCGGCGTCCTTCACCGCCTTGGCCCGCAGTTCGTCCCGCTTCTTCGTCAGGTCCGAATGGTCGTAATCGACGCCTTCCAGGCTGTTGGCGCCCTTGTCGATGACGCGGCCGATGACGTCCCCGGCCTTTTCCGGCGGACTGACATAGACCGCCAGATTATTGCTCGCGCGGTAGGTTTGCACGGTCTTGGGCTTGCCCTTGGCGTCCCGCTCCTCGGCCGTCACGGGCGCGAGCGAAACGGTCTGCGTCTGCATGTCGGCGTCGGCCACGCCCATCGCCTTCAGCTCGGCGAGGATGGCTTCGATCGTCCGGGCGTTGTCAGCCGAAGCGGCCGCCGCCGTGGGACGCTCCGTGACCACGCCAAAGCGCAGGATCGCCCGGTCCGGGGCGACCTCCTCGACCGCTTCTCCGGTCACGACGACGTTTGAAACCGACTCCTTCAGCGACTCGGCGCGCGCGACGCCGCAAAACAGCAGAGACAGTGCGAGGATGAAACGAATCATGGCATATCCTTGGACCTGTGGGCGCAAGCCGCAAAAGCGCCTGCTTGCGGCTTTAGCCGAGTTCAACCATACAGGAACCGAGCGCGGCCGTCCCGCGCGCCGCGAACAGGCCTCATGCCCCTTCTCTACCACTATCCGCTTTGTCCCCACTCCCGCTTCGTTCGGCTGATCCTCTCCGAATACGGCATTGCGGCCGAGCTGGTTGAGGAACGCGCGGCGGATCGCCGGCCTGAGTTCCTGGCGCTCGATCCCGCGGGGCGCACCCCCGTCTTCATCGATGACGACGGCGCGATCGTGCAGAGCGCGGTCATCGCGGAATATCTCGACGAAACATACGGGCCGACCCGCAGCGTTCAGCGCCTCCTGCCGACGGAGAAACACGCCCGCGTCGAGGCGCGCCGTCTCGTCGACTGGTTCAATGTGAAATTCTTCGAGGAAGTCACGAGCTGGCTCGTGACGGAGAAGGTCTATAAACGCTTTTCGCCGCAAGGCGGCGCGCCGGATATGGACCTCGTGCGCGTCGGCCGCGCCAACATCCGCCATCACATGCGTTATATCGGCTATCTCACGAGCACGCGGAACTGGATCGCCGGCGACAAGCTCACCTATGCCGATTTCGCGGCGGCCGCGCATCTCTCCTGCGCCGATTATCTCGGCGACGTTCCGTGGGACGAGGACGAGGCGGCGAAGCATTGGTATCAGCGCATCAAGTCGCGCCCGGCCTTCCGCCCGCTTCTCGCCGATCGCGCGCCCGGCATGGCGCCGGGTCCTTATTACGCGGAGCTGGATTTCTGATTCTTCGCGGCGCCGCGCGCCTCCCGTTCTCCGTTACCGGGCTTTAACCCTCATTCGATAAATCTGGAGACAAAGCATTGGCTCCATGAGGGGCGGCATGAAACGGTTTCTTGATTTCCTGACCGGCGCCGGGCGCCGGGTTTTCCGACATTCTTCCGCCCTCGCGGCGCCGAAGCGTTTTTCAGGGCGCGCGGCGCTGACCGCCCTTTGCTTCTTTATCATCGCCACGGCCGGCATGCGCCAGATGGACGCCTCCTACCGGCAGTCAATTGTCAAGGAAGGGCGCTACGGTCTCGCAGAAAGCAGCACGCGCCATTGGCACGCCCGCGACCTGCGCGTCGGATGGACGAAAAACGGCGCCTATGTCGGCGTCGCCGATTACGCCGTGCTGCAGACCCTCGCCTTTGGCGGCTACGCGCTCTCCGTCTTGGCCTTCCTGACGCCCGTCGCCTGGTTTGCGGCGCAGAGCCTCGCGCGGAGGGGCGGTGCAGTCGAAGCGGACGCCGGCGGCGAAACGACGGAAACCGCGGCGCGAACCGAAAAACTTGCGCTGGACCCCGCAGAGTAACCGCGAAAAAGGGCGCGTCTCCGCGCGGCGCCTTATATTCGCGACGAATGGACCTTCCAAGCGCGATCCGCGCCCACGCCCTCTCTCTCGGCTTCGACGCCTGCCGCTTTGCTTCCGCCGAGACGAATCCCGCGCTGGCCGACCGGCTGCGGGAATGGCTGGCCATGGGCGCCCATGGCGATATGGCCTGGATGGCGGAGACGGCCGAACGCCGCGCCTCCCCCACGTCCCTCTGGCCGAAGGCGCGGAGCGTCGTGATGCTCGGCCTCAATTACGGCCCCGCGTCAGACCCGCTCGCCGCTCTGGAAAGGCGCGATTGCGGCGCAATTTCTGTCTACGCTCGCCATCGCGACTATCACGACGTCGTCAAGGGCCGGCTCAAGCAACTCGCCGCCTTCATGATCAAGCGAGCGGGCGGCGGCGAGGTCAAGGTCTTCGTCGACACCGCCCCCGTCATGGAGAAGCCGCTCGCCCAGTCGGCGGGGCTCGGCTGGCAGGGCAAGCACACAAACCTCGTCTCGCGCGGCTTCGGCTCCTGGCTGCTCCTCGGCGCGATCTTCAGCGATATCGCGCTCCACCCCGACCCGCCGGAGCGGGACCATTGCGGCTCCTGCCGCAACTGCCTTGACGCCTGCCCGACCGAAGCTTTCATGGGGCCTTACCAGCTCGATGCGCGCCGCTGCATTTCCTACCTCACCATCGAGAATAAGGGCCAGATCCCCCGCGAATTCCGCGCCGCCATCGGCAACCGCGTCTATGGCTGCGACGACTGCCTCGCCGTCTGTCCCTGGAATAAATTCGCGCAGGCCGGCCGCGAGGCGAGGCTCGCCGCCCGGCCAGACCTCGAAAGCCCGCCGCTCGCGGAACTTGCGCGGCTCGACGACGCCGGCTTCCGCGCGCTCTTCTCAGGCTCGCCGATCAAGCGCATCGGCCGCGCGCGCTTTCTGCGCAATGTCCTTGTCGCCATCGGCAATAGCGGCGACGCGGCGCTCGCGGCCGAGGCGGAACGGTTGCTGCGTGACGATGAGCCGCTGGTGCGCGGCGCCGCCGTCTGGGCCCTGGCCAGGCTCGCGCCACAACGGCTCGTTGCATTGCAGTCGCTTTTCGCTTCCGAGCCCGATGAAACCATACGGGGGGAGTGGGCAAAAGAGACACACCAAGGGAAAATTTAGCGGCTCGCCGCCTTTCATGCGCCGCAGCACGCTTGTCGTTCGCCGTTTCGAACTAATCTGACAAGCGAGACCCCGATTCAGCCCCGCCGCCGACCGCCACCGGAATGATCAACCTATCGAGACGACCTGCCGACGACCCGGCCGAAGAGGCGGCGCGCCTCCTGCTGCGGCTCGGCGTATTCATGCTGTTCGTGATCTCCCTGCTGGCCCCGATCCTTGCGCGGCAGACCGTCTATATCCTGCTGCCCGTCGGCGCGGCGCTGCTTCTCGCCTCGGCCGGCCTTTCCAATAACGGACGACCGAGCGGCTCCCTGCGCGCGCTCGTTGCGTCCCCGCCGGTCTGGGCCGCGCTATTGCTCGGGCTCTGGGCCGGCGTTTCGCTGATCTGGACGCCCTTCGAAGGGCCGGCCGAGCGCTTCGCCAAGGCGGCCGCGACCATGGCGCTCGTGGCCGCGGCGGCGGGAGTCATGCCGCTGCGGACCAAGACCTCGAATCTCAATTTGCTGCCGATCGGAGTGGGCGTCGCTGCGGTCGCGCTCGCGGCGATCACCCTGCTGGCGGCGCCGAAATATACGGTGGAGGACATTCTCGACGTCGGCCCGCTCGGCCGCGCCGGCCTCGGTCTCGCGCTTCTGGTCTGGCCGGCGATGGGCGCGCTCGCCGTGCGCGGCCGCTGGATCATGGCGGGCGCCTTGGGGCTCGCCACCTATTTCGCCTGCATCCTCGCCAACGCGCCCAACGCGCTGCCCGCGCTGCTCGGCGGCGCCCTTGTCTTCGCGGTCTCCTTCGGCCGCGCACATAGGGCGTCGGCCGCGCTTGCCGGCTTCATGGCGGCGGTCGTGCTGCTCGCGCCCGTCGTGGCGCTTTCGGCGCATTTCATCTGGCCCGAGCGCGCCCCGGATTTTTTCCGTCATCTCGCCTTCTGGGGACATATGATCGCGGCCGACGGGCCGCGGACGCTGCTCGGCCATGGCTTTGGCTCCGCCACATGGAGCGTGCTGCAGGGCTATCTCCCGCCCGCGACGCCGCGCAGCCTCATCTTCCAGATCTGGTTCGATCTCGGGGCGCTGGGCGCGGCGGCGCTCGCGCTGGTCCTTGCCCGCGCGAGTCTCGAGGTCGGCCAGTCGCGCCCGGCCCTCGCGCCCTTTCTCCTTGGCGGCGTCGCGGCCGGCTTCGTCATCTGCCTGCTCGGTCCCGCCGCCGAGCAGCTTTGGTGGCTGACGCTGGCGGGGCTCGACGCCATCGCCTTCGCTCTGGTAATGCGCGGTCAGTTCCGCAAACGCCGCCCGGTCCTGCCGATCGGCTTCGGCGTGGCCCCTGCGGACGACGCCGCCTGACAGAGAGACTGCTTTGGCCGAATATCCGACGCTCACCAATGCGGTCGAGCCGCTCTCCCTCGGCGACGCCGTCGTCGCCGGCGGCTGGCTCGGCGACACGCCCGCCTTCGCCCTCGCGGACGGCTCGGTCACCCTCGGCGACAGCAATGAGAGCCGCCGGATCGCCGCGCATCCCGACGCCGCGATTCTCGTCGCCGCGGGCGACGGCAAGCGCCTCGTCACCGGCGGCGACGACGGCCGCGTCGTCGCGACGGACGCAGGCGGCGGGACGGGAACCGTCGCCGACGAAAAAGGCAAGTGGATCGACGCCGTCGCGCTGCATGAGGGCGCCGTCGCCTGGTCTGCGGGCCGCAACGCTCGCGCCCGCTCGGCGAAGGGCGAAGTGAAATCGCTCGACCTGCCCTCGACCTGCCGCGGCCTCGCTTTCTTCCCGAAGGGCTACCGCCTCGCCGCCACGCATTACAATGGCGCCACTTTGTGGTTCCCCAACGCCGGCAAGCCGGAGCTGCTGAGCTGGAGCGGCTCGCATCTCGACGCGACAATCTCGCCGGACGGCCGCTTCCTGATCACCTCCATGCAGGAGAACACGCTGCACGGCTGGCGCATCGCCGACGGCAAGCACATGCGCATGGCGGGCTACCCCGGCAAGACGCGCAGCTTCTCCTGGTCCTTCGACGGCAAATGGCTCGCGACCTCCGGCGCCGACGCCTGCATCATCTGGCCCTTTTCCGGCAAGGACGGGCCGATGGGCCAGCAGCCCCGCGAATGCGGCGTGCGGGTGAACGTGCCCGTCACCCGCGTCGCCTTCCATCCCGGCGCGATGGTCGTCGCCATGGGCTTCGACGACGGCTTGGTGATGCTCGCGCGCGTCACCGACGGCTCGGAAATATTGGTGCGCCGCCCGGCGGAAGATCCGAAGAACGCCCGCATCAGCGCGCTGGCGTGGGACGCCAAGGGCGCGCGGCTGCTCTTCGGCGCGGAGAACGGCGACGCGGGGCTGCTGACGCTGCCGAAGGGGTAAGCGATATCCGTTTAAGGAGTCAACCCGATCTCAAATGCTCGTATATTGTGGACAGCAATATAACGTCGAACATATCGCCGAGGCGCTCTTTTCGCTCCTGACCCGACTCGTCTGGAAATTTGGTCAGAAACAGGCCGTCGAACTCGTCGCGCAATAGAATTGAGAAATTGATAAAGGACGTTCCCTTCGCAGCCTTTGCCAATCGTGCTTTCGTAAGTTCGGGAACGAGCGCCAACTGCGTTTCGCATTCCTGCTTCAACGTCTGGTCGGCCGCCTCCTCGTCATCGTTCCAGCCTGAATCGCAAGCCCGCCGCATCGCTGGAACGATCTTTTCTGTCCACAGGAAGCCGCCGCTGTCAGAGCGGGCATAACCCGCAGCAGCCAGCGCGTCGATTTCGCGGAGAAAGCTCTGATGGGGATAAAATACTTCCCTGATCGTCGGCAGTTGCGGGCCCGGCGCGCCATAACTCCCCGCAAGAACAAGATAGGTCACCAATATTTCTTCAAGTTCGACAACAGTCTCATATGACGGATCGCCGAGCGTCGACCTGATTTCTTCAGCAGGTGGGAAGCAGAAAAATGGAGGCCAGCCCTTTTGTTGCGCCAGCGCCTCGTCATCAACACTCAACCCTTTGCAGGCCGGCCCGTAGGCCGCGCAAGCTACTCCGAGTTTCCAGAGAACGTCGCAGCTATTTTCAAATGCGCTCTCGTAGTAATGACGGACATAGCCAGACTCCATCCCCTCTGCTTGCGGAAGGATGTCCCGCAACAAGCGGGCGATCCCCACCGCGATCTCAGCAAGCAGGCGCCTTTCCGGCAGCGTTAGCGAGACTAACGTCATTCACCAAATCCTCCTTCGGCAATCTGGCGAACGAGGCTTAAGAAAACGCCCACCATTACCCTCTGCAGACGATGGCGTCAGAAGCCAGACGACCTCCCCGGCCCGCTCCGGCGGCCAAGTCATCACCGCCGCCTTCAGCCGCAGCGCCCGGGCGCTCGCCGTCCGCCCTTCGGCGAGATAGCGGCGGATCGCCTCGCCTGCATCGGCGCCCTCCGAAGGTATGCACCGCCACAGCACGTCGACCCGCCGCCCGTCATATCGCGGCGGATCGAGCGGACTCTTTCCGAATTTCGAAGGCCCGAAATCCGACGTGAAAGGCTTGCGGTTCCACAGCCGCGCGTCGGGGCGGCGCGCGAAGAACGCCCAGATGTCGAAATCGTGCACGCCGTCGCTCGCGGCGGGGTCAAGATAGTGATCCGCCGCGCCCTGGCAGAGGCATAAGCCCAGAAGACGGCCCTCGTAGAGCGCGCGCTTCTGCGGATGCTTGTCGAAGGCGGCGTCGATGCGCGCGAGGGCCAATTCGGCGAGCCGATGCAGGTCGGCGCGGTCGATCGTCTCGAAGGAGCGGGCGGTGCGCGGGGCTTGGCTCATGACGTATCGGTTTACGCTGATCGCACTCCTCGGCGTGGAGATGGGCGGGACAAGCCCGGCGACGACGGCGAAGTGGCGGGGCGAAAACGCCTGCGCCGTTGGAACGGCGGCAAGCGGCTGACGTTTGAAGCTTATCCCTTCAACCCGGACAGGCGCGAGCCCCGACCATGACCAGCAAAGCCGAAAGCGATCCCCACCAGCATATCCAGAAAATGGCGGCCTATCTTCAGGAGACGATCAACCGCCTGCGCGAGGATATCGAGCAGGTCGACGAGCCGCAGCTCAAGGCCATGTTCGAGACTTCCGCCGAAGTGTTGAACGGCCTGAAAAAGGCCTATAGCGACTACGACGAAAAGAAGGAGCCGGCCTGGCCCGGCGGGCGCGAGCTGCATAGCTGACCCCGGCACATGCCGGCGAATGGCGGGAGCCGGTTTTTCGCAAGATGCGCGCGTGGACAAGAGGAGCGGCGAGATCGCGAGGAAAATCCCCAGGCTCCTCTCCATAGCGGGCTCCGACCCTTCGGGCGGGGCCGGGGCGCAGGCGGATCTGAAAACCTTTTCCGCCTTCGGCTGCTATGGCATGGCGGCGATCACCGCGCTCACGGCGCAAAACACGCGGGGCGTGACCGCCGCCTACCCGCTCGCGCCCGACATCGTCGCGGCGCAGATCGAAGCGGTCGTCTCGGACATTCCGCCCGACGCCATCAAGATCGGCATGGTCGCGACGCCCGAGATCGCCGCCGCCGTCGCCGCCGCGCTGGGCCGCACGCCAGGCGCCGTCGTGCTCGATCCGGTGCTTGCGCCCACGCAAGGCGCGAGCCTTGCGACCGCAGGTCTGGAGAGGGCGCTGATCGCGACGCTCCTGCCCCTCGCCCGCCTCGTCACGCCCAATGTCTTCGAAGCGGCAGCCTTGACCGAGACGTCGCAGGCAAAATCCGTGGAAGCGCTCGCAGCGCAGGGGCTGCTCCTCGTGGAGGCCGGCGCCGAGGCGGTTCTGGTCAAGGGCGGCGATCTTTCGGGGGACCCTGTCGACGTCCTCGTCGCCGACGGCGAAACGCGGATCTTTCATGGCCGCCGGATCGCCACACGCCACACCCATGGCACCGGCTGCGCGCTCTCTTCCGCTATCGCCGCCGGCCTCGCCAAGGGCGAATCGCTCATCGACGCCATCGCCGCCGCCAAGACGTGGCTCGAGGGCGCGCTCGAAGCCGCCGAGGCGCTCGACATGGGCGAGGGGCGCGGCCCGCCGCATCATTTTTACGCGCTCTGGCGATAAGTCCGCGGCCACGCTTTGAGGCCGGTGATGAAGTTCGTAATATTTTACGTACAGTTACGATTAAGATTGGGGGGCGCGAATGACCTTTGCGACGCCGACGCTCGGGCTTTCCAGCGGCAACAAGGACAGGATTTTCTACTCCTCCATGGCCGTCGCGATGGCCGTGACGGTCTTCATCGGCTTTGGCCCGACCTTCTTCTTCAAGCTTTTCTCCGAGTCACCGCCGCTGCCGCCGCTGCTGCATCTCCACGGCGCGGCCTTCGCGGCCTGGTATGCGCTCTTCCTCACGCAGGCGACGCTGATCTCGAACGGGCGACCCGACATGCATCGCAAGCTCGGCTATGCGGGCATGGGCCTCGTCGTCGTCATGGTGGTCCTCGGCGTGCTGGCGGCGACCCACGCCATCCGCACCAACCACACGCCGCCGGGCCTCGACCCCCGCTCCTTCCTCGTGCTGCCCTTCTTCGGCATCGGGGTCTTCGCGATCCTTTCGGGCGCGGCCTTTCTAATGCGCAAGCGCCCGGAGACCCATAAGCGCCTGATGCTCCTCGCCAGCATCGCCATGCTCGACGCGCCCATCGCGCGCATTCCCAGCGTCTTCGTCACGGGAGGCCCCCTCGCCGCCTTCGGGCTTCAGGACCTCTTCGTCATTGCCTGCATTGGCTATGACTTTTTCTCGCGCCGGCGCATCCATCCGGCCTATCTCGTCGGCGGGATTTTCATTCTGGCGATGCAGCCGATGCGGATCGTCGTTTCGACGACGCCGTGGTGGCTCGCTTTTGGGGACTGGCTGAAGGGGTAAAGACCGTCATTGCGCGCGAAACGAAGCGATCCAGAGCGGCATGGCGGCTCTGGATCGCTTCGTCGCTCGCGCTCCTCGCACTGACGCTTATCCGTTCAACGCCGCCTTCACCGCCGCGCTGGCCTTCGCGAAGTCCATGCGGCCGGTATATTTCGCCTTCAGCGCCGCGACGACCTTGCCCATGTCCTTGATCGAGGCCGCGCCCGTTTCGGCGATCGCGGCCTTCACGGCGTCGGCGACCTCGGCCTCCGAGAGCTGCTGCGGCAGATAGGCGGAAATGACCGCGATCTCGCCCCTCTCCTTGTCCGCGAGGTCGGTGCGGCCGGCCTTCTCGTAGATGTCCAGCGATTCCTGCCGGCTTTTGATCATCTTCTGAAGCAGCGCCAGTATGTCGTCCTCGGTTAAGGTCTTGCCCGCGCCGCGCGCCTCGATGTCTTTGTCCTTGAGGGCCGCATTGATCATGCGCAGGGCGTCGACCCTCGCGCTGTCGCGGGCCTTCATGGCGTCTTTGAGGTCCTGGTTGATCTTCTCGCGCATGGGGTTCCCTTTTTGCGGCGGAATGGTCTAAAGCATGGAGACCGTCATCAATCGACGAGGCTTTCCCTCACCCTCCCCTTGAGGGGGAGGGTCGAACCGCGCCAGCGGTTCGCGGTGGGTGAAGCCTCTTGGCGCGATGGCGTCACCCCCTCCCGATCGCCTTCGGCGATCGACCTCCCCCCTCGAGGGGGAGGTGGGCGCGCCTCGCCGATGGCGGCGGCCGATGCAACGGGCATAGAACGGACATGACCCTCGATCAAGACAATGGCTGGACCAAACCCATTCACACCGGCGTGCTGGTGCTCGCGAGCGGCGATGTGATCGAGGGCTACGGCCTCGGCGCCGTCGGCGAGGCCGTGGGCGAGGTCTGCTTCAACACCGCCATGACCGGCTATCAGGAAATCCTGACGGACCCTTCCTATGCGGCGCAGATCGTCACCTTCACCTTCCCGCATATCGGCAAT
This sequence comes from Methylocystis sp. JAN1, assembly GCF_052186135.1. Lineage (GTDB taxonomy): Bacteria > Pseudomonadota > Alphaproteobacteria > Rhizobiales > Beijerinckiaceae > Methylocystis. Next base: position 3,329,888 of record NZ_CP181499.1, read on the forward strand.
GTCGGCGTGAACGAGGAAGACGTCGAGACGGTCGACCTCGCGAAGAGCGCCGGCGCCGTGGGCGCGATCTTCGGCCAGAAGGTGACCGAGCCCTCCAATTTCCGCGCCGAGACGACGCTCACCGACTGGCTCGCCAAACGCGGCGTGGTCGCCCTTTACGGGATCGACACGCGCGCGCTCACGGCGCTCATCCGCGAACGCGGCATGCCGAACGCCGTCATCGCCCATTCGCCCGAGGGCGAGTTCGACATTCCCGCCCTCAAGGCCAGGGCGGCGGGCTGGCCGGGGATCGACGGCATGGACCTCGTGCCGAGCGTCGGCGCCAAGGAGCGCTATGACTGGAAAGAGACGCCCTGGAGACTCGGCGCCGGCTTCGGCGCGCGCGACGGCGAAGCGAAATTCCGCGTCGTCGCCATCGATTACGGCGTGAAACGCAACATTCTGCGCCTTCTGGCCGATCAGGGCTGCGAGGTGATCGTCGCCCCGGCCACTGCGACGAGCGCGGAGATTTTGGCGCTCAAGCCCGACGGCGTCTTTCTTTCCAACGGCCCCGGCGATCCGGCCGAGACGGGCCGATACGCCGCGCCCGTCATCCGCGACCTTCTCGCGAAGAAAATCCCGACCTTCGGCATTTGCCTTGGCCATCAGATGATGGCGCTCGCCGTCGGCGCGAAGACGAAGAAAATGCCGCAGGGCCATCACGGCGCGAATCATCCGGTAAAGGACTTCACCACTGGCAAGGTCGAGATCGTTTCGATGAATCACGGCTTTGCGGTCGACCGCGACAGCCTGCCGGCGAACGCCGTCGAGACGCACCGCTCGCTCTTCGACAGCTCCAATTGCGGCATCGCGCTCACCGACCGCCCGGCCTTCTCAGTGCAGCACCACCCCGAGGCCTCGCCCGGCCCGCAGGACAGCCATTATCTGTTCCGCCGCTTCGTGGAGATGATGGAAAAGGCGAAGGCGGCGTAAAAATCGAACCGCGCGCCTTCAGGCGCGCTCAGTTTGCTGACAAAGCCGGTTGACGCCCCTCATGAGGGGCCTCTTCTTTTGTACCAGCCACTTAGGCCTCATCCTGAGGAGCGCGCGCAGCGCGCGTCTCGAAGGACGAGGCCGCCTCGGAGGTTTGCCAACAAGCGGCGCCGCCTTCAGGCGCGCTTCGCATGTTTCTCGCAACGGGGAACGCTCCGCGCGATTTCCTCCCAGCTTTTCGTTTGCGTCAACTGCGGCTTGACGTCGAATCCCTCCAGGAGAGGCAGCCAGCCGATCTCGTCCGACGCATGGAGATAGGCGTCGAGGACGACCGGCCCCTCGGGAATCTCATCCTTGCGGCACGCGAGCTCGCCGCCGATCTCGACCCCGCCCCTGCCGTGACGGCCGGCGGCCTTGGCGCTTTGCGTTTCAGCCTGAAAGGCGCGAACCGCCGCGAGATCGCGCGGGGCGACCTCATAGACGACAAGCGCCGATGACGGCGCCGCGAGACGCGCCAGCGCGTCCCGATCCTGCTCGCGCTCGGCGCGTTGCAGATGGATGTCGAGCGTTCGTCCCGCGCCGCCATCCTCGAACGCGTATTTCGCCAGCAAAATCGTCTTTTCGGGCGTCAACGTCGCCCAATCCGGCGCCCGCACCGCGACCCGGATTTGCGCGACATCCGCTGTCCCGAGATCGAAGCCGCGCAACTTCCATTGCGTGGAGAAGGACGCGCCGTTGCAGCCCGCGAGAGCGACAGCCGAAAAGAGACCGGAAATCAACATGATCTGGCGCATGATTTGATTCATCCTATGCGATATTTTTTTAATGTATTGCATTAAAATTTTTATGCGTCAATATTAGTGCGTTCGCTCGTCGGCATGACGAAGCCGGCCAGATCATCTTGGAGACGCGCAATGACCCATTCCGCCGCATTTCCCTTAGCGGGGAGCCCCCGCCTCGCCGCCTTGCGCGCGAAAATCGGCTGGCTTTGCCAGGCGATCCGGCTGCTCGCGATCGGCTACGCCACGCTCACGCTGTGGGGCTTCTACCACTCATGGGCGACGCGCTCGCCCTATGAGCTCGCGACGATGCGCTTGTTCGGGCTCGACGTTTCAGGCGCTTCGGAGGCCCAATGGAATGCGGTGCTGGCGATGAGCCTCGCCTTGTGGCTGTTCGTCGCCGCGCTCGCTTTCTGCGTCTGGCGGCTTTTTTCGACTTACCTTACGGGCGCCGTGTTCTCGCCGGAAGCCGCCCTGTGGCTGCGCCGGACGGGCATTGCAGGCCTTGTGGCGATCGTCGCCGATTTCGTCGAACGCTCCGCCGTCGTCTATACGCTCGCCGCGCATCTGCCGGAATCGGCGAACGCCAGACACATGTTCATCAGAACCGAGGACTTCGTGCACATCATCCTGGCCCTCATGCTGCTCGCCCTCGCCCATATCCAGAAAACCGCGGCCGAGATCGCCGACGACAACGCCCAGATCGTGTAATGCCGATCATCGTCAATCTCGACGTCATGCTCGCGAAGCGCAAGATGCGCTCGCGCGACCTCGCCCAGCAGATCGGCATCGCCGAGCAGAATGTCAGCCTGCTGAAATCCGGAAAGGTTAAAGGCGTGCGTTTTGATACGCTCGAAAAAATCTGCGAAATCCTCGACTGTCAGCCGGGCGATATATTGGAATATCGCCCCGGCGATCCGCCAAAGGGTTAGAGCGCGCGGCGAAAAGCGCGAACCGGTTTTTCGCGAGACGCGCGCTCTAACCTTTGGAATCGGTCACGTTTTCCGCGATTAGGCGATTCCGCCCAATCGCAGCGTGATCTAAAGTTCCGTCGCATTTTCGGGAGTCGTCAGATGAGCGTCGCGGGGGTCATGAAAGCTGTCGCCCTCGCCGCGCTCGCATTGGTCGCGGCGCTCGCCGTCTCTTTCACGATCCGGCCCGGATTGCGGGCGGCCTTGCTGGCGGAGCTGCACGATCCCGCCGACCTGCCGGCGCTGGCGTCGGACCCAAGGATCCATTACGAACTGAAGGCCCGTATCTGCGCTGAGGCCGTCGCGGCGGTCCTGCCCACGGCGGTCGCCAAGGTCGAGGCCGAGCATGGCCGGCCTTTCGGCAAACCGCCGATCATCGGCGTCTATGACGACTTCAACGCCTATGCCCGCGCCAACGGCCTTGGGGATTCCGACGTAGCCGGGGTCTCCCGGGCCGGTCGCGCCCTGCTCTCGCCCGCGCTCTGTAAGAACGAGGCCAGCCGCCTGACCGGCGTGCTGACGCACGAATTGTCGCATGTCCATCTCTTCGGCTGGCGGCCGCGCGGCGCGCCGCGTCCGCCGCAATGGTTCACGGAAGGCCTCGCCGTGATGGCCTCCGACGGCGGCGCCGCCGAAGGCGTGAGCGACGCCGACGCCGAGCAGGCGATCCGCAACGGCTTCAGCATCATTCTCGACGCGACGCCCTGGGCCAATTTCGCGGCGATCCCCTTCGCCGCCGAGCCCCCTTGCGAAAAGGGCTGCGATCGCAAGAGCTTCCGCCAGCGCCTCGCCTACCGGCAGGCGGCGATTTTCATCGCCTGGCTGCGCAAAAGCGACCCGGGCGGCTTCTCTCGGCTAATGCGGGCGCTGGAGCGTGGCGAGGATTTCGACGCGGCGTTCAAGGCGGCGTTCGGCGGCACGCCCTGGGAGCGCTGGAAGGACTTCTCGTCGATCCTTCAGGCCTCGCGATAGAAGATCAGCGACAGCCCGACGATCATGAAGGCTGTCGGCCAGACGAAGCCTGCGATCTTCTTCGCATCGCCGTCAAGCCGCAACTCCAGCCAGCGCGACCAGCCCGCCGCGACGCCCGCGAGCGCCAGCGGCGTATGGGTGATCTCGATCAGCGTTTCCTCCTTGAGATTGGCGAGCGCATGGGAATGGGTGAGCAAAAAGGCCGCCGCCGTCGCCACGCTGATCGGGAAGACATAAGCCGCCCACCACGCCTTGATGCGCCCGAGCCGCACCTGCCATTCAAACAGGCCGAAGGCGACGATGAGCAGCGTCAGCAGCCGGTGCTGGGCGATCTCGGGATCGCGCAGGCTCTCGATGAGGCCGAGGCGCCCGAGCGGCCAGACGGCCTCGTCGGCGCGCAGGAAGAGGAATCCCGCAAGCCCCAGAAACACCAGCGGCCAATGCTGCACGACGGGCGCGAGTCGCCGGCTGGCGCGCTCGAGCAGCGCCATCACGCCCATGATGAAGACAAAGATCCCCGCCCAGTGATGATTATATTCCGACCAGGCGATGTCGGCCGCCGAACGCGGCGGCTGCGCGCCCGGCGGCAGCTCTTTCAGCGCCTCCGGCGGCAGGGCGGCCGACAGCGCCTCGAAATCCGGGCTGTCGAGCCGGATCGGAAAGCGCGGCTCCAGCCGATCGAGGATCTCGGCGAAGCTCGCTCGGTCGTTGGGCAGATCTCGCGCCGGCGGCAGCGAGGCGAGCGAGGCCGCGCAGAAGATCACCGTGAGGCCGATGCCGATTTCCGTCTCCGCGAAGCGGCGGGTGCGCAGCAGCGGTCCGGCAGGCTCGTTCTCCAGTTTGCGCACGGCAAGGAAATTCAGCCCGCCGAGGAGGAGAAGGCCGAGCAGCAGAACGATCTTGGCGCTGAGCATGAGGCCGTAGGATGTGCCGTATATGGCTGGGGGCGCCGCGACATAGAAAACCGCCATCAGCAGGCCGCCGGCGAGCAGCGTCGTGACCGCGCCCACGGACATATGCGAGAAGCGGCGGGCGACAAGCGCGCGCGCCTGCGGGTCGGGGACATCGGTCAGCGCCATGAGGAAATAGGGAATGCCGCCGATCCAGACAGCGGCGCCGACCATATGGAGGAACTCGGCCGCCGACAGCGCGACCGCCCCTTCGAACTGGCTGACCGCGTGGGTCGAGCCCGCCTGCACCCCGAGTAGCAGCGCCGACAGCACCGGCGCGGCCGAGCGGATCGCCGCGCCGCCGCGTTGGGCGCGCCAGGCCGAGAGCGCGATGACGCTCGCGATGACGCCCGCCATCAGGTCCACGGCGACAGCTCGCGCGCCGGCTGCCTCATGGAGCGCAATTTCGAGCGTGCCGACCAGCATGACGGTGAGCGCGGCGGCCGCAAGCGCCTCGGCGACGCCCAGCGCGCAGGCCGCGATAAAAACGAGCTGCAGCGCACGACGCTCCAGCGCATTCCCCGCGCCGGCGAGGCGCGGCGCCAGCGGCCAGACCAGCATCAGCAGAAAGGCGAGGCCGCCCACCGTGACGCTCTGCGCCGCGAGGATGAATCCCCGCAGCACGACCGCGAGGAAGCCGTAAATATCGACGAAGAGCTGCATCTTTAGCGGCTCACCGAGAAGGGAATGTCTCCCTGGGTGATGTGGCCGTCGGGGCTCAGCGTCTGCCAATGCAGCCGGTAACGCCCGTTCGTCAGGCCCGTCGCCCTGGCCTTCAGCGTGTCGGCGCTGCCGGCGTCGAGAATGGGGAGAAGGACAGAGTCGCCGTCGATCTTGAAGAGCTTCAGGTAGGAGCGCGCGGCGTCGATCCGGCTGTTGAAGCGGATCTCGATTCCAAGCGCGTCGCTCTCGACGGTCTCTTCCGGGCGCGGCGTCGAGCCGAGCACCAGCGCGTGGCCCCAGGCGGCGCCGGTAACAAGAGTCGCGAGGGCGCAGACGCCCGAAAGTCGGAAAAGCTTCATCAGTCGACCCGCAGCCGCCCGGATGGGCTCAAGTCGCCGATTAGCCGATTCCGCGCGGCATTAGCAATGGCTGGGCTCTTACCGCATCCTGCCGCTCACTTCAGGAAGACGTAGATATCCACGTCGACATTGGCGTCTTCGCTTTTGAAATCAGTTAGATACTCCTCGATGATAAGGTCCTTCGTATCCAGGCCCTTCTCGTCGAGATAGGCGGCGATCGCCTCATATGTGGCGTCGATTTCGTCATATGATCCGCGATGCTGGAATTTCAGCGCCTTGCCGGCCGGAGAGGCTCCGATTTCCACGCCGTCTGGAAGCTTCGGCTTGCCCTCCGGCGCAGCGGCGAGCGGGGCCATGGCCTCGAAGGAGAAACCGGTGTCGTCCGTCTTGGTGAAAACCGCGACCGGACGGCCATTGGCGGTCAGCCCGGCCTTTTTCACGGCCGCGTTGAGCCTGGCCAGCGCCTCGGAAAGGGTCTTGGCGGCGCCCTCCCACTTCCCCTGCCCCTTCAGCACCGCCGCCGGGCGCGCGTCGACCGTCACGGTCTCGCTCATGACCGAGGGCGCGGCATCCGGCGTCCCGGGCTTCGCGGTCTCGGCCTTTTCATCGGGCTTAGCGGCCTCCGGCGCGGCGGGCGCCGGCGCCGCGGCCGTCCTGTCGTCCTCCTCCGAAACGCCGGGGAACATGCGACGCTCGGCGATGACGGCCGCCGAAGCGACGAGAAGCGTGAAAATCGCCAGCGCCCGCCAATGGGTTCTAAGGGCGTCGATCAGACCCGGTTCCTCGTCCATTCCTGCTGCGTCCCCTTTTTGGCGAAAGCGATTCGTAGGCGACTCTTGGCGCGCAAATGCGACAGGCGTCGGGCGGTGCGCCTGCGTCGGGCGTCGCGAAGTAGCGCTGAAGCGACGCAGTCTCTATATACGACCGCGTCCCAATGGAAAGACGCGCATGCCGCATCCGCTCGACAATCACCCCATCCTCCGCATGAACGGCGCGGGCAACGAGATATTGGTGCTCGACCTGCGCAGGACGGACCATGTCCTGGCCCCGCAGGAGGCCCGCGCCATCGCGGCGGCGCCTCGGCTGCGCTTCGACCAGCTCATGGCGGTGCACGATCCCGTCGCGCCGGGCGACGACGCCTTCATCCGCATCTACAATGTTGACGGCTCGCTTTCCGGAGCCTGCGGCAATGGCGCGCGCTGCGTCGCCTGGGCGCTGGCGCGCGAGGGCAAGGAGCGGCTGTCGCTCGCGACCGACGCGGGGCGGATCGAGGCGCGGCGCGAGGCGGAAACCGTCTTTACCATCGATATGGGCCGCCCGCGCCTCGACTGGCGCGCCATCCCGCTGGCGCATGAGGCCGACACGCGCTCCGCGCCGCTCGACCCGCCCGTCTCAGGCGCGCCCGCGCAATTTTCCGCCGTCAGCATGGGCAATCCGCACGCGGTCTTCTTTGTCGACGACGCCATGGCGATCCCGCTTGAGACCATCGGACGAAGAATTGAGAATCACCCGCTCTTTCCGGAGCGCGCCAATGTCTCCTTCGCGCAGATTCTCGCGCGCGACGATATTTTGCTGCGCGTCTGGGAGCGCGGAACGGGCGCGACCAAGGCCTGCGGCTCAGCGGCTTGCGCGACCCTCGTCGCCGCCGCTCGCGCGGGGCTCACGGAAAGGCGCGCGCGGGTTCGCCTGCCGGGCGGCGACCTTCACATCGAATGGCGCCCCGACGATCATGTGATGATGACGGGGCCAGTGGAGTTCGAGTTCGAGACGCGGCTGACTTCAAGCCTTTTCGAAGGCGCGGCCGCATGAGCGCGCGGACGGGAGCGCTTCCGCGAAAAGCGGAAGTTCTCACCTTCGGCTGCCGCCTGAACCTAGTCGACAGCGAGGAGCTGGCGCGCCAGCATCCGGGCGCCGTCGTCGTTAACACCTGCGCCGTCACCAATGAAGCGACGCGCCAGGCTAAACAGGCGATTCGCCGCCTGCATCGCGAGCAGCCGGAGGCGCAGATCGTCGTCGCGGGCTGCGCCGCGCGCATTGACCCGCAAAGTTTCGCGGCGATGGACGGCGTGACGCGCGTCGTCGCCGACGAACAGCCCAATCGCGCACGCGCGGCGGAAGAGGGCACACGCGCCTTTCTCGCCGTGCAGAATGGCTGCGACCATCGCTGCACCTTCTGCATCATCCCCGCCGGGCGCGGCGCGTCCCGCTCCGTCGCGCCACGGGAGGCGGTCGCGCAGGCCCGCGCTTTGGTCGAGAGCGGGAAGCAGGAAATCGTGCTTACCGGCGTCGATCTTACAAGCTATGACGCCGGGGAGATGAAACTCGGCGGCCTCGCGCGTCTGTTGCTGCGCGAGCTGCCGGGGCTCGCGCGGCTGCGTCTCTCTTCGATCGACTGCATCGAGGCGGATGACGATCTCGTCGCCGCGCTCGCCGAGGAAGAGCGCCTCTGCCCGCATCTGCATCTTTCCTTGCAGGCCGGCGACGATCTCATTCTCAAGCGCATGAAGCGGCGCCATTCGCGGGAGGACGCCATCCGCTTCTGCGTCGCGCTCCGCAAGGCGCGGCCCGAGATCGTCTTCGGCGCCGATTTCATCGCGGGATTCCCGACCGAGACCTGCGACATGTTCTCGCGGACGCTTGCGCTCGTCGAGGAATGCGGGCTGACGCATCTGCATGTCTTCCCCTTCTCCGCGCGCCCCGGAACGCCAGCGGCCCGCATGCCGCAAGTCGCTCGCGAGATCGCAAAGGAGCGCGCCGCGCGCCTGCGCGAAGCGGGCGACCGCGCGCTCCTGCGCCATCTCGACGCGCAAAAGGGAAAGACCTTGCGCTTCCTCACCGAACGCGGCGGCGGCGCACGCGCGGCGGATTTCACCCTCGCGCGCATGCCGGGCGTCGAGGCGGGGCGAATGATCGACGCGCATGTGACGGGCGATGACGGACGCGCGCTGACCGTTTCCCCTATCGGTTCTCAGTGAGCGCGTTGGTGCGATTGCGGATCACTTCGAGCAGCGCCTCGCACAATGTCCCGGCGACGGCTTCCTCATCCGGCTGAGATAGCGCGCAGCGGAAGGCCGCGACGATCTCCGCATAGGCCTCAGCCCCATAGAGATTCATCACCGCAGTCAACATGCCGATCGCGGTTTCCTCGACAGAGGCCTGCATCCAATATCTCTCCCTGAAAACTCTAGCGGCGACGAACGCGATCGCGCGACCCACATGGACGAGTGGTCGCGAAAAAGGATAGGCTACAGAACATGTTGGCCGTCCGCGACGATTCGATCTTCGTGCGGCCGGACTTCGCTGTCGATCACGAATGGTGGATATACGCCAGAACAAGTCATTCGTCAACCATAGATGGTTGAGGAAATGAGCGAGCCGCGCCCGGAACATCTACGGGAATTCGCGGAACGCGTGCGTGCGCTCGTCGCGCCTTTCGGATCGATCGCGAAAGCGGCGAAGGCGCTGGGGATTCCAGAAAATACGCTGCGACGGGCCTGTGCGGGGCGGAACGAGCCGCAGGCCCCGCTGCTCATGGCGCTGTCGACAAGGCTCAACGTGTCGATGAGCTATCTGCTCGGCCTCTCCGACGACCCCGTGGTCGCAACGCCGCCCGGCGCCGTCGGCGATATCGGCGCCGAGTTCCGTCGCATTCCGAGCCTCGACGCGAGAGTGGCCGCTGGCGCGGGCGCCGAGACGTCGGCCGTCGCCGTCGAGAACATGCTGGCGTTCCCCCAATGGATGCTGCGCAAACTCGCGCCGCCCGGCGCCAAGCTCTCCTTCATGCGCGCGCAGGGCGACAGCATGCGGCCGATTTTCGGCGACGGCGCGCTGCTGCTCGTCAATGAAAGCGATACGCGCCTTTCGGAGGCGAAGAGCGGCTCGGAGCCGAAAGACATATATGTTTTCGAAAAGTCCGGCGCGTTGCGTGCAAAGCGCCTGCGGCTCAGGGAAAATGGCGACGTCATCGTCCTGAGCGAGAACCCCGCCTGCGATCCTGAGTTCCTGCGCGCGTCCGAAGCGAAGCGCGTCGCGGTGCTTGGCCGCGTCGTGTGGTGGGACGACCGGCTCTGAACATCGTCACTTCGCACGATAGGCGATGCGATAGATCGCGCCGTTCTGATCGTCCGTGACCAGCAGCGATCCGTCCGCCAGCTCCGCGACGTCCACCGGCCGGCCGAGATAGCCGCCCCGCCCGGCGTTCCAACCCTCGGCGAAGGGCGCGCTCTCGCCACCCTCGCCATTGGGGCCGAGCGTGGTGAACATCACGCGCGCGCCGACGGGGACGCTGCGATCCCACGACCCGTGCTGCGCCGAGAAAATCCCGCCGCGATATTTTTCCGGGAACATCGCGCCGTGGTAGAAGGTCAGGCCGAGATCGGCCGCGTGCGCGACTTCCTCGACTTGCGGAAAAACGACGCCTTCCGGCGGCGCATCCTTCGCATATTCATGCGTGCGCACATGGCCGCCGCCATACCAGGGAAAGCCGAAATTGAGGCCCGGCCTGTCGGCGCGATTGATTTCGCCGGGCGGGATGTCGTCGCCCATGCTGTCGACCTGATTATCGGTGAACCAGAGCCGCCCCCTGTCGTCGAACGCCAGGCCGACCGAATTGCGTATGCCTGTCGCGAAGACCTCGCGGCCGGAGCCGTCCGGATTCATGCGGACAATGCCGCCCATGCCTGTCTTCTCGTAAAGCGCGAGCCTGTCGCGCGGCGTGACATTGTGCGGCTGGCCGAGCGCGATATAGAGCCTGCCATCCGGGCCGACCTTGCACACCCGGGCGGAGTGGCCTCTGCTTTCCTCGCTGCGCGGAATGAGGTCGCCCGGCTTCACGATGGTCTTCGCGACAGATGCGGCGTCGCGCCATGCGTTTTCCGCGTCGTCGATGCGCGTCACGCGGTTGCGCTCGACAAGAAACAGCGCGCCGTCTTCCGACAGGCACACGCCATGCGGCATCACGAGACTCGCCGACGGCAGGAGGACGTCGACAGATTTCGCCTTTCCTTCGCCCGGCGTGATCACATAGGCGCGCTTTTCATCCGTGCCGACGAAGATCGCCTTGCCCTTCCGCCCAACGGCGAGCGTCCGCGCATTCGGCGCCAGCGCATAGAGCGATATGGAGAAGCCTTCCGGCGGCTTTACTTGCGACAGCGCTCGCTCGATGTCGTAGCGCTGCGCCTCCGCGTCGGGCGCACGGCCTCCCAGGGCGTAAGCGCCCATCGCGGCGCCGAGCAATATGATCGCCAGAGGGGAAAGCTTAATCATCGCAACCGCTCGCAAAAATCATGCGCGAAGAATGCAGCAATCGAAACGCGAAGCAAGGCCGCTCGGGCGGCCTTGCTGCTTTTGCGCCGGCGGTCAGAAGCCCGCCGTCTGATCCGTGCCGCGATTCTGCGAGCCCGCGCCGGAAGTCCCGCCCTCTTCCCAATAGGGCTGCGAACCGAAATGCTGATGGAGACGCGACTCCCAATCGCGGTTCGACCAGCTCGTCTCGTCATATTCCGGCGCGTTTTTAAGCTGCTCCGCCGTGACGTTCGTCACATAGCCGCCGAGATTGGTGTCGTATTTGAACGCCTTCCAGGGCAGCGGATGCTCACCCTCGCCGATTCCGAGGAACCCGCCGAAGGTCATGATCGCGTAGCGAATGACGCCCGAAACCTTGTCGATCATCAGATGGTCGATCTGGCCGATCTTGTTGCCGGAGGGATCATAAACGGCCGTGCCCTCGACATTCTCGCTGGAAATCAGATTGCCGCCTTGCGTCGCCATTCCCATCTTCGCCTCCTAAGCGCGTTGCGGACCTTTTCTCGGGTCCGCTGAGCCCAGAGAACAAATCTTCGCAGCAAATGTTCCCGAGGGAGCCGGCTGGCTGCGCATGGCGGCATGTGCCCGCGCGCGGGGGCCGGGCGGCTTTCGCGGGAGCCGAAAACGGTTTATGCAGCGGCAAGGCTCGCAAGCGGCGCGCAGGAAAGGGAGATATGGGCTCGGAAATCGCGGTCGGCTGGGAAGTCCTCGAAATAATCTGGATCAATATTCTGCTTTCCGGCGACAACGCCATCCTCATCGCCCTCGCCTGCCGCGGATTGCCGGTCAAGCAGCGACGCTGGGGCGTTTTTCTCGGCGCGCTGGGCGGCGTGATCCTGCGCGTGATCTTCACGCTGCTCGTCGTTCAGATGATGAGCATTCCCTATCTCAAGGCCTTCGGCTCCCTGCTCCTTCTGCTCGTCGCCGTCAAGCTGCTGATCGACGAGACCGAGCATTCGGACATGAAGGCGAAGCCCGATTTGATGGGCGCCGTCATCGCCATCATCATGGCCGACGCCGTGATGTCGCTCGACAATGTGCTCGCCATCGCGGCCGCCGCGCGCGGCTCGGCCTATCTCATCGTCTTCGGGCTCGCCCTTTCCGTCCCGATCGTGATGTTCGGGGCCGGCTTCCTGCTGAAGGCGCTGGAGCGCCTTCCGATTCTGGTCTGGGCCGGCGCGGGCCTGCTCGGCTGGGTCGCGGGAGACATGGCTGCGTCCGACGCCGCCGTTCTCGAAAGCCTGCGCGGCGTCGATCACGCGACGCTGGAGCGCGCGCTGTCAGGAGCCGGCGCCGCAATCGTGCTGATCGTCGCCTTCGCGGTGAAGGTCTATCGCCAGTGGCAGGAAGACCGGCGCGGCGAAGAGCGACGCTGAAATCAAGTCAGCGTCTTTCGCGCGGGATCAGCGGCGCGACTCCATACACGGCCGGATAACCGCGCGGCTTCTCTGCGTCAGCCGCGTAAGCCCTGCTTGGCGACCGGCTGCTGCGGATCGAGCTGCAGGGCGCGCTGATAGGATTCCTGCGCCTTCTGCCGATTGCCGCTCTTGTCATAGGCGACGCCCAGCCAGGCCCAGGCCAGCGCGCTCTTATTGTCGACATTGAGGGCCGCGTTGAAGTCCTCGATCGCCTTGTCGTATTTGCCCAGCGCGACGAGACTCTCGCCACGGGCCTGATAAGGCGCCGCCGCGAAGGGATCGCGATCGATGGCGTTGTCGAAATCCGTGACGGCGCGGGCGTCGTCGCCGCGCTTCTGATGGATCAGGCCGCGCGAATGGAAGGCCTGGGCGTTCTCGGGGTTCAGGCGGATCGCGGCGTTCAGGTCTTCCAGCGCCTGATCGAGATTGCCCTGCGCGCGCAGCAGATTGGCGCGGCCGATATAGGCGGGCGCATGATTCGGATTGGCCTGGATTGCGTGGTCGAAATCGGCGCGGGCGGAGTCGTTCTGCCCCGCCTGGCGGCTCGCCAGCGCGCGATTGGTGTAGGCGGCGGCGTTGTTGGGGTCGATCTTGATCGCCTGCGAAAAGTCGGCGATCGCTTCGCCGAAGCGGCCCACGCGCGCATAGGCGACGCCGCGCGTATTATAAGCTTCGGCGCTGCTGGGATTGCGCCGGATGACTTCGGTCAGCGAATCGAGATTGGCGGTCGCGGCCTTGGGGTCCGTGTCCGTGATTTCGGCGATGCCGCGGCCCGGCGGACGGATGCCGCTCGCCGTCTCGCAGCCCGCGAGCAGAAGCGCGGACAACGCCGCGCCGCTCAAACACCAAGCGCGCAAAGAAAGGGGAGACAAGCGAAACGACGCCGCGAGGCGGAAGCCCATGCCTGAAAACCCTCTCGACCCTATGCGACTTGAAGTCAGCCCATTCCTTGCCGGACGCGGTTAAAAAAGCGTCTCCATATGGCAGGAATTCGGCAGAATCGGCCAGTCGACGACCGCTATCAGCGACCCGTGGACTTGGCCTTCACCGGCAGCAGGCCTTCGCGCTGCAGCTTCTTGCGGGCCAGCTTGCGGGCACGACGAACGGCCTCGGCCTTTTCGCGGGCGCGCTTCTCGGACGGCTTCTCGTAATGGCCGCGCAGCTTCATTTCGCGGAAGATGCCCTCACGCTGCATCTTCTTCTTCAGCGCCTTCAGAGCCTGATCGACATTGTTGTCGCGAACGAGAACTTGCACGAAACCATCCTGCCTGTCTGTGGCGGCCCAGCGGGATTTCGATTCCCGTGAGTCTGTCCGAATTGGGAATAGGTCGCCGGGCGCTGACGGAGCGCCTGACCCGTGGATAGGGGAAATAGCAGAGTCGCCCCGCCCTGTCCATCGCCGAGGGGGCGTAAAAAGTACGGACGCGGCCGCGACCACGCGAGACGCTTGCTCCTGCGTCGCGTTATATTATAACGTCCGGTATGACCGACGCGACCACCCAGCGCCATCGTCACGCTCACGATCACGCTCTAGAAGGTTTTGCGCGCAGCCGCGGGCGCGACCGTGTCGCCGCCGTCCGCGCGTCGCTGCTGGAATCGTCCGCGGCCGCGCGTCTCCTCCGGATTTCGTTCGTCCTCGCCGCGCTTTGGGCCGGCGTCTATTGGGCGCTCCATTGAGCGCGGCGATGGCGCCGGGACCGATTCGCCTGGTCAATCTGACGCTGGGCTATGACCGGCGCCCGGCCGTCCACCACCTCGAGGGCGATATCGCGCCCGGCGCGGCGCTCGCCGTCTGCGGCCCGAACGGCGCCGGAAAATCGACGCTCTTGAAGGCCTTGGCCGGGCTCCTGCCGCCGCTCGGCGGGCGGATCGAGCGCGCCGGGGCCTCGGCGCGGGACATCGCTTATCTCCCCCAGCTCGTCGAAGTCGATCGCTCCTTTCCCATCAATGTGCGTGATTTCATCGCCATGGGCGCCATGCGCCGCGTGGGCCTTTTCGGCCGCATCGGCGCGAAGGAACGGGAGCGGACGACCGAGGCCATCGCCCGCGTCGGCCTCGCCGGCATGGACGACCGGCCCATCGACACGCTGTCCGGCGGACAGATGCAGCGCGTGCTCTTCGCGCGCCTCATCGTCCAGGACCAGCGGGTGATCCTGCTCGACGAGCCCTTCGGCGCGATCGACGAGGCGACGACGCAAGACCTGCTCGCGCTCATCGCCCAATGGCGAAGCGAGGGCCGAACCGTCGTCGCCGTTCTGCACGAGCTGGACCTCGCGCGGCGCGCCTTTCCACAAACGCTTCTGCTCGCCCGTGAGCTCATCGCCTGGGGCGAGACGCGAGCGACCCTTTGCGCGGATAATCTCGCAAAGGCGCGGGCCATGTCGGAAGCCTATGACCGGGCGGCGCGCGAGTGCCTGCGCGACGAAGAAGCCGAACATGCTCACTGACGTCTTCATCGCGCCCTTTCTCGATTACGAGTTCATGCGCCGCGCGCTCATCGGCTCGCTGGCGGTCGCACTCTCCGGAGCGCCGCTCGGCGTCTTCCTCATCCTGCGACGCATGTCGCTCGCGGGCGACGCGCTTTCCCATGCGGTGCTGCCCGGCGCGGCGGTCGGCTATCTCGTCGCGGGCCTTTCCCTCCCCGCCATGACCTTCGGCGGCCTTGTCGCAGGCCTCGTCGTCGCCCTCGCCACCGGCGCCGCCTCGCGTTTCACCACCTTGCGCGAGGATGCGTCGCTCGCCGCCTTCTATCTTGTCTCGCTCGCGCTCGGCGTCACGCTCGTGTCGCTCAAAGGTTCGAGCGTCGACCTGCTGCACGTTCTCTTCGGCTCGGTCTTCGGCCTGGACGACGGCGCGCTGATCATGCTCGCCGGGGTCTCGACGCTGACCCTCGTCGCGCTCGCCGTCTTCTACCGCGCGCTGGTGATGGACACGCTCGATCCCCTCTTCCTGCGCCAGACAAGCCGAATGGGCGAAGCCGTCCCCTTTCTTTTTCTCGGTCTCGTGGTTCTCAATCTCGTCGCGGGCTTTCAGGCGCTGGGCACGCTGATGGCGGTGGGCCTCATCATGCTGCCGGCTGCGGCCGCAAGGCTCTGGACGCATGAGCTCTCCGTCGCGCTTCCCCTCGCAGCGGGCGTCGCGGCGCTTTGCGTCTATGCGGGCCTCGTCTTCTCGAACGAGACCGGCGCGCCCACCGGCCCCGCCATCATTCTGGCGGCGGGACTCTGTTATTTCGCCTCGCTCATTTTCGGCCGCGCCGGCGGCGTTTTGCGCCTGAAGCGACCGCGCCGGCATTTGGAGGGATGACGGTCATGCTCACACGCCGCCGGCTGGTCGCTCTCGGCGCCGCCATGCTCGCCGCGCCCGCCCTTGCGGACGATAGAATTCCCGTCGTCGCGAGCTTTTCAATCATCGGCGACTTCGTGAAGCAAGTCGGCGGCGACCGCGTCTCCGTCACGACGCTGGTCGGGCCGGACGGCGACGCCCACGTCTATCAGCCGAAGCCCGCCGATGGCCGAAAGATCGCGCAGGCGAAATTGATCTTCGTCAACGGACTGGGCTTCGAAGGCTGGCTGGAGCGACTCGTCGCGGCCGCCAAAGGCGAAGGGGCGATCGTCACGCTCGGAAAGGGCGTCGCGGCGCGGCCCGGCGAGGAGGGAACGGACCCGCACGCCTGGCAGGACGTCGCCAACGCCAAGATCTATGTGGCCGAGATCCGCGACGCGCTCATCGCCGCAGACCCGCAGGGGGCCGAGGCCTATCGGGGCAATGCGGGCGCCTATCTCGCCCGGCTCGACGCGCTCGACGCGGAGATCGTCAAGGCGCTCGACGCCATTCCGAAGGAGCGTCGCCGCGTCGTCTCGACGCATGACGCCTTCGGCTATTTCTCGGCGCGCTACGGCGTGGCGTTCATCGCGCCGCAGGGCGTCTCGACCGAGGCCGAGGCCAGCGCCCGCGACATCGCCCGCATCATCGAGGCCGTGAAGGCGAACAAGGTCGGCGCGGTGTTTCTTGAGAACATCTCCGATCCGCGCCTTGCGAAGCGCATCGCGGCGGAGACCGGCGCCCGCGTCGGCGGCACGCTCTATTCGGACGCGCTTTCCGAGCCCGGAGAGGGCGGCGCGAATTATGTCGACATGATGCGCCACAATGTTAGAGAATTGACCAAAGCCCTGGCGCCTTAGCAGGCATTCCACCCTCCCCTAGAGGAGGAGGGTCGCGCCGAAGGCGCGGGGTGGGGTGAAATCCCGCGCCTATGTGGTTGAGGCCCCACCCCGGCCTGCTACGCAGTCCGACCCTCCCCCTCCAGGGCTACCGCATTCACACATCTTGGTTGCGTAGGGCCTGGGGGTCTGATTCCATTTGAAGGAATCGGAGGGACGGACGATGGACGGACGGACGCTGGGTCGCTTTGGCGACGCGCGACTGGAAAAAGGGGGGCCTTTCTGCTTTCCCGGCTGGTGGCGGAGGGCGGCGGGGGCATACGCATTCGTCGGCTCGGCGGCGACCGGGCTGGTGAGATCAGGATCACGCGCTTTCTTCGCAATCGGGCGGTGACCGGCGCGGAGATGTTCGCCACGGCGGCCGCGCGCGCGTCGGCGCGTTGCGCGGGGCGCGCGGTTCTGGCGATTCAGGACACGACGGTCGTCAAGTCCGGGGGCGGCGGCGGACTCTATCTGCATCCGACCCTCGTCGTCGACGCCGAGGACGGTTCGATCGTGGGTCTGGCGCACGCGCAGTTCCTCGAACGCGCGACGGGACGCAAGGCGGATCGGCGTCAGCGGCCGATCGAGGACAAGGAAAGCCGGCGCTGGCTGGAGGGCGCGGCGGCGGCGGCGAAAGTTTGCGCTTCGGCGCGCGAGGTCACGGTCGTGGCCGATCGCGAGAGCGATATTTATTCCGCCTTCGCGCGGCGCCCGCCGGGGGTTCACCTCCTCGTGCGCGCCGCGCAGGACCGCGCGCTGGAGGATGGCGAGCGGCTGTTTGCGCGCCTGGATGCGCTGGAGGAGGCCGGGCGGGCGACGCTGTCGCTTCCGGCCAGGCCCGGACGGCCGGCGCGCGAAGCGACGCTGGCCGTCCGGCATGGGCGCTTTGATCTCGCGCGGCCCAGGAACGGCGCGGCCAGGAACGATCCGTCGACGATCGCGGTCCATCTCGTCGACGTGCGCGAGATCGACCCGCCCCCAGGCGAAAACGTCCATTGGCGTCTGATCACGACGCGCCCCGTCGACGGCCTCGCGCAAGCGCTCGGGGTCGTCGATCTGTATCGACGCCGCTGGGCGATCGAGCAGTTGTTCCGCACGATGAAGACCGACGGCTTCGACATCGAGGCCGTGCGCATGGAAGACGACGCGCCGCGCCAGACCCTGGCGGCCGCGACGTTGATCGCGGCCGTGACGATCCAACAACTCGTCCACGCCCGAGACGGCGGCGACCCGCAACGTCTGCGCCCGCTCCTCGACGCCTTCGAGCCCAAGGACCAACCGCTGCTGGAAGCCTATTGCGCCACCCTCGAAGGCAAGACGCAGCGCCAGAAGAACCCGCATCCGCGAGGGTCCCTGGCCTATGCGTCCTGGGTGCTCGCCCGCCTCGGCGGCTGGACCGGCTATTACGGAAAACCCGGTCCCGTCGTCATGCTCGCCGGATGGCTCAAATTCCAGCACGGAAAATACGCCATCGCCCTCACCCAACCAACGCCGCCGCTAACCAACACAGATGTGTGAATCTGCTAGCCCTCCAGGGGAGGGTGAAGCGCCGCGATCGGAGAAATATTGTGACCGACAAAATTCCCGTGACCGTCATCACCGGCTATCTCGGCGCCGGCAAGACGACTCTCCTCAACCGCATCCTCACCGAGCAGCATGGCCGCCGCTACGCCGTCATCGTCAATGAGTTCGGCGAAATCGGCATCGACAACGACCTCGTCGTGGGCGCCGACGAGGAAGTGTTCGAGATGAACAATGGCTGCATCTGCTGCACGGTGCGCGGCGATCTGATCCGCATCATCGAAGGCCTGATGCGTCGGCGCGGGAAGTTCGACGCGATCATTGTCGAAACCACGGGCCTCGCCGACCCGGCGCCCGTCGCGCAGACCTTTTTCGTCGACGCCGACGTGAAGGACGCGGCGGCGCTCGACGCCGTCGTGACGGTCGCGGACGCGAAATGGCTGAGAGACCGGCTGAAGGACGCGCCGGAAGCCAAGACGCAGATCGCCTTCGCCGACGTCGTCATCCTCAACAAGACCGACCTCGTGGCGCCGGAAGAGCTGGAGGAGGTCGAGGCGCGCATTCGCGGCATCAATCCTTACGCGGCGCTGCATCGCGCCGTGAAAGCGAATGTGCCGCTCGACGCCGTGCTGGAGCGCAGCGCCTTCGACCTGGATCGCATTCTTCAGATCGAACCGAATTTCCTTGCGGTGGAGGAGCACGATCACGACCACCATGGTCATGCGCATCACGAGCATGACCATCACCATGATCACGATCATGAATGCGGGCCGGACTGCGGCCACGACAACCACCACCATCACCATCACGACCATGACGGCCATGGCCATTTGAAAGCGATTCACGACGCTGAGATGCAGTCGATTTCGCTGCGCCATCCGGGCGAGGTCGATCCCGAGCGCTTCGTGCCCTGGCTGAACGAGCTGGTTCAGAAGGAAGGCCCCGACATTCTGCGCTGCAAGGGCATCGTCGCCTTCAAGAACGAGCCGCGCCGCTTTGTCTTCCAGGGCGTGCACATGATTCTCGACGGCGATTTGCAGCGCGAGTGGAAGGAGGGCGAAAAGCGCGAGTCGCGCCTCGTCTTCATCGGCCGCAAGCTCAAGGAAGATTTCATCCGGCAAGGATTCGAAAGCGTCGTCGGCTGAATGGCCCTCCCTCTCCCCATGAAACGACCATGAAACGGGAGAGGGAAATGCCCCATGCCTGTACAAATCGAATATGCGGGATCACTCGTAGCAGATGATCTCGCGCTCGCCGGCGAAGACTTCGGCCATGCGCGCGGCGACGCCGGGCTTGCGGCGGGTCAGGAAGCGCGGGCGACGCTGGCGCACGGCGGCCGCGCCTCGCCGCGGATGACCGGCAAGAGCGCCGCCGACCGCGTCCACTTCCGTGAGTTCGCCATTCTCCGCCGCGAGGCGCGGCAAGCCGAGATAGCTCGCCCAATATTTCCAGTCGGCGGCCGCGTCGCCGCTGTCCTGCGTTTCGGCGAGCACCACGTCGAGATCGCGGTCGCGATGGGCGAGCGACAGCCGATAGCAGGGCGCGCCGTCGCGCCCCTCCACCACGTCGAGCGCAACCCCGTCATAGGCGGGCACGGGAACCGAGATCATCATCTCGACCCCGCTGAAGCGGCGCGAAATCAGGATGTCGCTGCGCGTGACGCGCACCCGGCGCGCGCCGCCGTCCGCCCGCCAGTCGCGTTGCAGGAGAACCGCTTCCTTGGTTTTGCGCGCCTTCACGGCTTCGAACATGGACCCCTCCCAAATATTCGGACTCGAACTCGTTGCCGGGGCGATCCTGAGGCGGGGACGGCGGCCAAAGCGCTAAAAACCCTGGTGAATCTGGCGTAAACCATTGGCTTTTCGGCATAATCGAGACCGCAGGGTAAACGGCGGAAAACGGAATTGTTCAAATTGTCGGCATTTCGCATTTGCGAACGCCTTGCAGGCGGGCGGCGGGTCCCCTACTGCTTTGGTTGATGCCCCTTGCCGAATCCGCCCTTTCCGTCTTTCTGACGCGCCTTGAATCCGTCGCGCGCGAGGCGGGCGACATCGCCATGACCTATTTCCGGCCCGGCGCACGGACCGCCGCCGCCGTGTCCTACAAGGGCGGCGGTTCGCCCGTCACCGAGGCGGATTTCGCCGTCGACCGGTTCCTTTTCGAGGAAATGCGCCGCATCGCGCCGCAGGCGGGCTGGCTTTCGGAGGAGACCGCCGACTCGGACGACCGTCTGTCCCGCGACAGTCTCATCATCGTTGACCCGATCGACGGCACCCACGCCTTCACCCGCGGCGACGAGCGCTGGGCGGTCTGCATCGCGCTCATCGAGGGCGGGCGGCCGACGGCGGGGGTCGTCCACGCCCCGGCGCGCGGGGAGACTTTCACAGCCGCGCGCGGTCATGGCGCCTTCCTCAACGGCGAACGCCTCGCGGCCGCGAGGCGCACGGCGATCGCCGGCGCTCTGGCGATCGCGCCGCGCCCGCTGCATTCGCGCATCGCCGCCCTGCCGCAGAACATCGCGATCGCGCCGCGCACCCCTTCCCTCGCCCTGCGGCTTGTGGATATCGCCGCGGGCCGCCATGACCTCGTCATCTCATCGCCCAACGCGCGGGATTGGGACATCGCCGCCGCCGACGTCATTCTGCGCGAGGCCGGCGTCGCGCTGGAAGAAGTGGAGGGCGGCGAAATCACCTATAATCGCAGCTCCTCCAGGCGCGGCATGCTGGTCGCCGCGCCCATGCCTCTCATCGAGGAAACCCGCAACATAGCCCGGACCGTTTCGGAAGGAATCGACTGGTCATGACAAAGCACACGTCGCCCGCCAAAAAAGAAAAGCAACTGCTGCATCTCGTCTTCGGCGGCGAACTCGAGAAACTGGAGGGCGTCTCCTTCCGCGATCCCTCGAAGCTCGACATTGTCGGCATCTATCCGGACAATGAAAGCGCGCTCGCGGCGTGGAAGGCGAAAGCGCAGTCGACTGTGGACAACGCGCATATGCGCTATTTCGTCGTGCACCTCTACAAGCTGCTCGATCCCGACCACGACAAGCTGTAAGCGGGCGTTTTGGCGCCTTCCAAAATTCGCCCGTTTCGAGAAGAATAAGACGTCCCGTCTCGCGACGCGCGGCGCGGACCGCGAGCCGCAAGCCGAGCCGCCTGGAACAAAGCGCGGCAGCTTTCGAAAAACAAAGGAAACATGCCGCTTCTGACGCTCTATCGATTGGCGACCATCGCGGCGACGCCCCTGGCCGGCGCCGTGCTGCATTGGCGCGCTTCGGAAGGCAAGGAAGATCCTGCGCGCCTCGACGAGCGTTTGGGAATCGCCTCGCGCGAGCGGCCCGAGGGGCGGCTCGTCTGGCTGCACGGCGCGAGCCTTGGCGAAACCGTCTCCCTGCTGCCGCTGATCGACCGCTTCATCCAGCGCGGAGCCGAAGTGCTCGTCACCAGCGGCACGGTATCGTCGGCGCGGCTGCTGCAGGCGCGCCTGCCGGCCGGCTCCTTCCACCAGTACATGCCGCTCGACGCGCCGAAATTCGTCGACCGCTTTCTGGATTACTGGCGGCCGGACATCGCCATCTTCGCCGAATCGGAACTGTGGCCCAACATGGTGGCGGCCGTGCGTTCGCGCGGCGTCGCGCTGGTGCTCGCCAATGCGCGCATCTCGCGTAAGTCGGCGGAGCGCTGGAGCAGCGCGCCAGGCCTGGCGCGCGGCGTGTTCGGCTCGATCGACCTTTGCCTCGCGCAGGACTCCGAAAACGCCGCGCGCTTTCTCGCGCTCGGCGCGCCCTGCGTGCGCATCGCCGGCAATCTGAAATTCGACGTGCCGCCCCCGCCCGTCGACCCGGCGCGCCTCGCGGAATTCAACGGAGCGATCGGCAATCGGCCTGTCTGGGCGGCCGTTTCGACTCATGCGGGCGAGGAGGAGATCGTCCTCGACGTTCATGCCGAGCTCGTGAAGCAGACGCCTTCGCTTCTCACCGTCATCGTGCCCCGCCGCCGGGAGCGCGGCGCCGAGATCGCAACGCTGGCCGAGGCCAAGGGCCTCGCCGTCGGCTTGCGCACGCGCGACGGCGAACCGCGTCGCGAGATGGGCGTCTATGTCGCCGACACGATCGGCGAACTCGGTCTCGTCTTTCGCAGCGCCGGCGTCGTTTTCATGGGCAAGTCGCTCATACCCGGCGGCGGGCAAAATCCCATCGAACCCGCGAAGCTCGGTTGCGCCATTCTTTACGGGCCGCATATCGATAATTTCAACGAAGTTTATGGCGAACTCGCCGCCGCCAAGGCCGCCGCCCGCGTCGCAGACGGGGCCGCGCTCACGCGCGCGGCGCAATATCTGCTCTCGGACCCCTCGCGCATGCGTCGCATGGGACGGGCTGGGGCGGAAGCCGTCGAGAAGCTCGGCGGCGCCTCGCGCGGAATTATGACGGCCGTGGAGCCCTTCCTCGCGCAAATCGCCGTCACGGGGCGGTAAATGCGCGCGCCCGAGTTTTGGCGGGCGGATGGCATCCTGCCGCGACTTCTCTCGCCGCTCGGCGCCGCTTACGGGGCCGTCGCGACGAAGCGGCTTCTTCGCCGCCCCCCGTGCGCCGCGCTGCCGACCGTCGTCATCGGCGGATTGACGGCCGGCGGCGACGGCAAGACGCCGACGGCGATCGCGCTCGCCGGGATGCTCGCCGCGAATGGCGAAAAGCCCGCATTGCTCACGCGCGGCCATGGGCGCCCGCTTGGCGCGCGTCCGGAACCTTTCGCCGTCGACCTCGCGAAACACGATTCAGATGCGACAGGCGACGAAGCGCTGCTCCTTGCGCGTCACGCGCTCACGATCGTCGGCGCGGACCGCGCCGAAAGCGGGAGGCTCGCGCGGGCGCTCGGCGCGACGGTTTTGGTCCTCGACGACGGGTTCCACAGCCGCCGGCTCGCCGCAGACCTGTCATTGCTCGTAATCGACGCCGCATATGGCGCCGGCGCCGGCCGCTGCATCCCCGCAGGTCCCCTGCGCGCGCCGCTCGCGGCGCAACTTGCCGCGGCCGATGCGCTGGTCGTCATTGGCGACGGCGCCGCCGGGCGGGATCTCGCGCGGCGGCGAGCAAAACCGGTCTTCAACGCCAGCATCGTTCCGGACGAAGCGACCGCGGGACGCCTGCAAGGCGCGCGCGTCGTCGCCTTCGCCGGGACCGGCCGGCCGGAAAAGTTTTTCGACACGTTGAAAGAGGCCGGCGCGGATATCGTCGCGACGCGCCGCTTTTCAGACCATCATCGCTTCAGCGAAGCCGAGATTTCCTGCCTGGCGGCTCTTCAACAGCGCTTTTGCGCGCGGCTCGTGACGACGGAGAAAGACGCCGTGCGCCTGCGCGGAAGCGCCCTGTCCTTCGACGTTCTACCGATCGGCCTCGCCTTCGAAAATTCGGACGCGCTCTCGGCCGCTATGGCGGAAGCGCTCGAACGCGGCCGGCTCAGGGCTTCTTGAGTAGGCCGAGCTTCATCAACTTGGCCTCGGGGCCCGCATAGGCCTCCTGAAGATCGACGTTCCAGTAGCGCAGATCCTCGAGTGGAATCGGCTCGCCGGTGACGGCGCAGCGCACATAGGCGCCCGGCTTGCGGACGCGATATTCCCCGTCGAGAAACTCGATCTCCGCCTCGCCGGTGGGCTGCGGCGTCCGTTCGTAGCGATTCATGCGAAATCTTCTGTTCATGCGCCGCGTCAGCGGCTGTCCTGTCCACCGTCTGATCGACGAGATGATCGACCTCATGGGCGAAACGCCTCCAACCCGCCGGGCCGCTTTCGCCGAAATATTACAGACCCGCGCGGCGTAAAGGAAGGCCGGGCTTGCGCGGCTGGTCAAAAACAAAAAACGGGAGCGCAGCGCGCCCCCGTTTAAAATCGTCTTACTATTGCAATCGGGCCGCCTATCAGGCGGAAAGATAACGAACGATCGACGGAGCCTGGGTGATGACCAGGACGATCACGCCGATGACGCCGAGCGCGATCAGCAGCGGCTTGATTTTCTGGGACGGATCGGTGGGGAGGGCCATTTGTTTTTTCCTTCTATTGCGCCGCTTTTCAAGCAGGTGATTTTGACGCGCCAACAACGCTAAGTTTACGCTGGCGACTTGTAAATCTAGGTCGCCCGAATAACTGTGATTAAGCTGAGCGCATTTTGACGCACCCCCTTCAACAACGCGCCCCGATCGCCTTGGCCAGCTATTGTTGGGCCGCCGCGAAAAACCCGCACATCTTGTTCTCGTCGCCATTCGCGCCTAGCCTCTGGCGCGAGTGCCGATTTTGATTCGTCGAGTCAGCTATCGCGAACGCTGTCAAGTTCGCGCTTCGATGGGATCACAAGAATGGATCGGGACACGATTGGCGACCTCGCCGACTCCACCCCCCTCGCCGACGGCGGCGACTATTCGAGCCGCCGGTCGGACGCCTCCAAAGCCAAGACGGTGAGCGAACGCGCTTTCGTCGTCACGCAAGGCAAGCACCGCTTTTATTCCCTTGTGCTGCCGAGCGACCTTCTCGCCCAGACCTGCGCAGTGGACGCGCGGGCGGAGAATCCGATCGACGGCTTCCAGCGCCTCCTCGACGAGCGTCGCGCCAAATCCATCGCGCGCTATATCGACGCCGGTTTCGGAACGGTGCCCGGCGCCGTCGTGCTCTCGGCGCAGACGCGCGCGCATCTGTCCTTCGACAAGGATACGGGCGCACTGACTTTCCGTAAGGACCCAAGAGCGTTTCTCATCATCGACGGCCAGCATCGCGTCTTCGGCTTCAAGCTCGCCAAATCCTCGGTGAGCGTGCCGGTCGTGATCTACAACCGGCTGACGCGCGCGCAGGAATGCCGCCTGTTCATGGACATCAACACCAAGCAGCGCCCCGTCCCCAACGAGTTGCTGCTCGACATCCGCCGCCTTTCCGAGGTGGAGACGGAGACGGAAGCGCTTCTGCACAACGTCTTCGACCTGTTCCACACCCGCAAGGACAGCGCGCTCGTTGGCTTTCTGAGCCCCGCCGAGCGTAAAAAGGGCATGATCTCGCGGGTGACCTTCAACGCAGGGCTGCGCTCCATCAAGGGCGCTTTCGTCGGCGCGCCCGCGGATGAAGTCTACGCCGTTCTCAATGCGTATATGCGGGCCTGCCGACATGGGCTCGGCCTCCACGCCATTGACGAGAACATCGCCAACCCCGCTTTGTTCAAGGCGCTGATGCTGCTCTTCACCAATGTGGCCGAGCGCGTGGCGGACCGTCACAGCGGCAAATATACCGTCGGCAATTTCGAGGAAGTTCTCGTCCCCTTCTTCCGGAGATTGAAGAAGAGCGATCTGCCGCGCGCGGGCATGACGCACATCGTTCTGCACGAGCATTACAGCAAGGCGCTAAGCGCGGGCTTCACGCTCAAACAATGGCTCTTCGCCTGATTGCGGCTGGGGAGGGCCGCGCATGGTCAGGCCATGCTCGGTCTTCTCCCAATGGAAGGGCTTGCGCCAGAGCTCGAAAACGGCCCGCCAGCAGGCAACGCTGAGCATGAGGAGCCAGAGCGGCGCCCCGAGCAGCGCCGGCCAATGCGTCTCGAGTTTACGCCGCCGCATTCCGATGAGAAGCGGCGCGAGCAGCGCCGCCGCGCCGGAGACCGCGACGAAGCACCAGAGCGCGCTGCAGGCCGTCTCGAACGGCGTATTCGGCGCCAGCAGCGCGCCGAAGAGCGCGTCATATACGAGCCTGCCCGCCAGAAGCGGCCCGATCAGCGGGCCGAGTATGCCGCCGACAAACATGGCGAGCGCGGCGAGCGCGCGTTTCGGGCCGAGATCGGCGAAGAGCCGCGCCGGATGCCGGCAATGCGCGATCGCCGTCTGCATCCAGCCCTTGAGCCAGCGCGTGCGCTGCTTGACGAGCGCGCGAAAATCAGCCGGCGACTCCTCGAATGTGTGCGAGTCGAAAGTGCGCGCAACATAGCCGGCGCGCGCGAGGCGGAGGCCGAGATCGGCGTCCTCCGTCACATTGTAGGCGTCCCAGAAGCCGATTTCCCTGAGCGCCTCGAAGCGGAAATGATTCGACGTGCCGCCGAGAAAAAGCGGCAGGCCGAGCGCCGCGAGCCCCTTGTTGTGGACGTCGAAAAGCGCGGCGTATTCGAGCGCGAACATGCCTGTCATCCAGTTCAGCGCGCCGTTGTCGATAACAAGGCTCGCCTGCAGGCAGGCGACGTCCTTGGGCGCGGCGGCGAAGAGGGAGGCGGCCCGGCGTAATTGCCGGCCGTCCGGAATGTCCTCGGCGTCATAGACCGCGACGTGCGAGCCGCGCGCGAGCGGCATGGCGATATTGAGCGCGCGGGGCTTGGTGCGCGGCGCGCCCTCCGGCGCCACGAGGATTTCATGCGGGGCGCGCGGCCGATGCAGGCGCAGCGCCGCCGCCGTCTCCTCGTCGTCGCGCTCGACCACGAATTTCACGTCGAGCTTGGCGCGCGGATAGTCGCGGTATTAGGTAGCAAGCACACCTAAGAGCCAACGCATTGTAGGCTCTCATGAATTTTAGGCTAAGCACATTATCAACAGCGTGGAGACATGCTTACCTTGACAGAATCAGGCTAAGCACGTTCTATTGTCGCACCCTAAGCACGAGGCGCGACAATGGCTGATGAAAAAGACGCCCCATCGACGGCTGCTGAGTTTGGAGCGTTGGGCGGCAAAAAGCGGGCGACGAATCTTTCCCCGGAAGAAATGAAGGAGATCGCCAAGAAAGGCGCTGCGGCGCGCTGGGGTTTGCCGCGCGCGTCGCATGAGGGCGAACTTCATATTCCAGGGGTCGTCCCTCTGAAGGTCGCCAATCTTAAGGACGGGCGCCGCGTACTCATGAGCCGCGCTTTCCTTGAGGCCCTCGGGCGTCCGTGGAAAGGGACGTACAAGCACACAGCGCGGCCGAACTTTATCGACGCCAAAAACCTCGACCCTTTCATCAAAGGGGAAATCCTGAATTTTTTGGAGCCGATCGAATATCTTAGCATAAGCGGACAGAAGCGGACTGGATATCGCGCCGAGTTGCTCCCACTCGTCTGTAAGGTGTACATCGCCGCTAGGGATGCAGGGGCGCTAAACCCCGGCCAGAAGTCGGCCGCGAAGTTTGCCGAAGTTCTCCTCAATGGCTTTGAACAGATTGGCATTATCTCGCTTGTCGACGATGCCACTGGCTACACCAAAGTAAGGGCGCGCGACGAGCTTCAAGCGATCCTCGCGGCGTACATCTCTGCGGAGCTTCTCCCGTGGGCGAAGCGTTTCCCTGACTCATTTTACGAAGAACTGCACCGCGTCTGGGGCTGGAATTACACCCCCGGCAGCAACGCGCGTAACGCGTACATCGGCAAGCTCACAAAGGCGCTTATCTACGATCCATTGCCTCCAGGGGTCATTGAAGAGCTCGAAACCAAAAATCCTTACGACCCCGAAAAGCGCAGAAGGAAGCACTTGCATCACCAGTTGCTGACCTCGGATATCGGCCATCCGCATCTGGAAAAACAGATTGTGTCGGTGACGACGCTGCTACGCATTTCTTCCGACAAGGATGAGTTCATCCGCCACTTTTCGAAGGCGTTCCCGCCCGCGCGAGACGACTTGTTCGCGCCGCCTCCAAAAGAAATTGAGGGCTCTGCCGCTTAAACGGCCGAGCCCTCCGTGGGGGCGGATAAAGGCCGGGCCAGAGGCTCATTTGCAAGGGTCCTCTCTGGGGTTCGACTCCCCCCGCCTCCACCTTTCCTACATACCACAAAACCTAGTGCACCGCGTCACTTTCAGCGGGCCCGTTGTTGAGCAGAACGCCATCCGCTTCCGGCCCATTCACGAAGATAATCCCCCGTGACTCAAGCTCAACTTGAATTGCCTTTAGATTGTTCGCCATCGGCGTCCGGCGCCCGGCTTCAAAGTCGCGCACCGTCGAAACCCCGACGTTCGCGGCTGTCGCCAGTTCGGGTTGCGAGATATCAAGAAATGCGCGAGCGGCGCGGCACTGTGCTGGAGTCATGCCTGGACGATAGCGACGTCAATAAAAAGCGTCAAGGTCATCATTTTGTGTTGACGCCATCACTTTTGTCACTTATCACTGAGGTCAACGGAAAACGTTGGACCTCAGACCATGGCGCAGCACTTCCTCCTTTCGACCGCCGCTCGCTCGCTCTCGCTGGCGAAGGTCGCGCGCATGTCCGAGGAAGAAGCCCGCGACGCCTTCCGGATGATCCGTTGGAGCGCCACGGAAGGCCAGCCGGTTTGCCCGCATTGCGGTTGCGCCGCCGTCTACGCCTACAAGTCGCGCCCGATCTTCAAGTGCAAGGGCTGTGAGGGCCAGTTCTCTGTTACCAGCGGGACCATTTTCGCCAGCCGCAAGCTTCCGGTTCGCGACTATCTCTTGGCCATTGCGATCTTCGTCAACGAGGTGAAGGGCAAGAGCGCGCTAGCGCTCTCCCGCGACCTAAACGTCCAGTACAAGACAGCTTTCGTGCTGGCCCACAAAATCCGCGAAGCCCTCGCGGCTGAGGTTGAAACCGTTACCCCTGCGGGTAACGTCGAAGTGGATGGCTGCTACGTTGGCGGCTACATCAAGCCTTCCAACTACAAGGAAAACCGCATTGACCGCCGCCTGGCCAAGAACCAGAACGGCAAGCGCCGCGTCGTGGTTGTCATGCGCGAGCGCAAGGGCCGCACGCTTCCCTTCGTCTTCAAGTCAGAGGGCGAGTCAGTCGCGACGATTGCAGAGCGCGTCGCGCCGAATGCTACCGTTCACGCCGACGAAGCCGCCCATTGGGACAAGCTCCATGCGATCTTCCTCACGAAGCGCATCAACCACCAGTACGCCTACAGCGCCGAAGGCGCCTGCACCAATCAGGCGGAAAGCTTCTTCTCCCGCATCCGTCGCGCCGAGCTTGGCCACCACCATCATCTAAGCGGCCCCTACCTCGCCGCCTATTCCCGCGAGATGGCGTGGCGCGAGGATCACCGCCGCGTTTCGAACGGCGAGCAATATCTGATGGTGACGGCGGCAGCACTGGCGCATCCGGTGTCGCGCCAGTGGAAAGGTTATTGGCAGCGGTCGATTTAACAATTCACTTCAAATGCGAAGTTGACACCGCTCCAACGAAATAACCAATAATCAATTTTATTAAATCCTTTGCGAAACCAAGCTTTTCTGCGCTCTTTGAGAAAGTAATTAACCCAAGGCACCAAAAAAGGGCTATTGCCAACAAAAGCAGAATAAATGAATCTCTTGAAACGGCGTTGTAGATCGCGATCGCAGCCGGGGCATTAATGTTCATTGGTTGCTGCGCATGAGATGCGCTAGTTTGTGCGTAAGCATTCAATCCAGTAGCGGAGGCTATATCTAGAAATAACGCTAGAATGGTTGGTTGAATTGCATACAGCGCAGCAACCACACCAATGGAAGCTACCACTAGGTAGCCAGGTCGATTACTCGCAATGTATTTTAATCGTTGCACTGGAGCAAGAGAAGCCAATATCTCATCTTCCCCCTTTGATTGAGACATGCTAACATTAGGCTTGTCAAATATTATGCTACCAGATCTGAGTGACCCAGAGCTGTGCTGCGGCTTTATTGAAATAGATCCCGCAGAAAGACCCGGTTTATCAGAAAAAATATTCATTTTATTTACCCTGCAAGCGAGACAGCTCTTTTATCTTTCCGTCCAGCCAATCACGAAATGAAGTTGCCGATGCAAGATCGAAATACAGCACGGCATTAACCGACCGCACGGGGCCATCTCTGACCTCGCGTTTATCCTCTAACTCAGGGCCAAGGCTGTTACCGTCAACAGCGTGCGTAACTGATTTTGGTATTGGCGGCCTTTCTGAGTAGATCGCTGCCGCTATTTTGCCAGATACACTTATCCCGCCAAACGCGCCATCAACGGCAATATCCTTGCAATCGTTGGCTTTTATAAAGTGGAAGGTAACTTCTTGATTACTCATTGCGGCCTCGTGGGAATGCGCCATACTACGTCGCGGCTGTATGGGGCTTGCTATACACCTGTCAACGCCCCAGCGATAGGCACCAGACCCTAACCCCTTTCCGTTTCCCAGCACCTGAAACCCTCCTACGCAATTCCTGCATCCGCATGGCCTGCACAATCCGGTAATTGATGGCCTTGCGAAGCACGGCGTCGCCTTCGTCCATGCCCTTGGCGCGGATGACCGCTAGCGCCAGCTCCCGCGTATCCAGGCCCTCGGGAGCGGCTTCTAGGGCCGCTTGGCATATCCTGAAAACCTCACCGCGCTTGAACAGGCGGGCTAAGTCCATGTGGACGGGGAAGACCTCATGCTCCCCGTTTATTTCGAACATGCGCAGCGTTGCGTTGACATGCGCCAGATCGCGGCGGAGCGCTTCCGTCTTCTTCTCATAGGCGCGGATCGCCGCTTCCATCTCATCACGCTTGCGGCGGAGCGTCGTCAGGATTTGAGGGTCTGCCATCGTCCCATCTCGGAGAAATTCCAACGTGGGACAGGATAGCGGTGGGACGGCCGAACAGCTTATATTAGCTTGGTGCGTTTGCTCCATAATACCGGATAGTCGAAACGGTCGATGGCGCGCGCGAGCTGGCGCGCCACCGCAGCCTCCTTGTAAAGCGCGACGACGACCGTATAGACCGGCAGCCGCGCATCCTCGATCAAGGCGGGCGGCGCCTCCGCCTTGAAGCTGGCGGCGCAGGCGGCGAGGCGGAGAAAGACGCTCGAAAGAAAAGCCGCCGCGAGGATGAAGGCCGCGGAAAGGCTCGCCGCCTCGAACGGCGCGAAAAGACAGGCGACAAGGCCCAGGAGAACCGCCGCAGACAGCGCAAGCGGCGCCCGTCGCAGGGAGCCGCGCACGCAAAGATCCTTGTCCACGCGCTCGGCCGAGAAGCTTGCGGCGCGCGCGACCTCCGGCGGGTAGGCCTCCCGCAACGCAGCGAGAAAACGCGTGCGCGTCGTCACGGCGAAGAGCGGCCGTCCCTTCGACGCGCGGGCGACGCTCATCAGACGGAAGATTTCCGTTCCCGTCGGCGCGAAGAGCCAGCGCAGCCCGTTTTTCCCTTCCCGCAGCGCCGCATAGCCCTGGCTCGCCGTCGCGAAGGCGCCCGGCGCGAGGTCGATGTCCGCGTCGACGAAACGCACGCGCAGATAATCCGCAAGCGCGCGATAAAACACGTCCTCGGCGACGATGCCCTCGGCGAGCAGCGCCGCGTCGGCGGAAACGCCCTGCCGGCGCGCGACCGAGGTCGCGTAATTCAGCGCCTCGATGGGGACGCCGTAATTGAGCAGAAACGCGATTTCAACCGGCGGCGGGCGCGCCGCGCCGCCCCGGCCGGTCGCGACGCGGCGCGCGGAGAGCGAGGGATCGGCCTTGCCGCGCTGACGCGGGGCGCGCGCCTCCTCCTTCGCGCGGGAGGAGGGATCGACAGGAAAAGGGTCGACCGACGCCATGCTCATGAACTAAAACTCTATGAACGGAATTGCTCGGGCTTGACTATTCACTCTCGCCGGCGATTTCGCAACAGCTTCCTCGCCCGACTCACCCATCGGGAGCGTCCGTGCCTCGATTTCCCCTGAGCGCCCTCGCCGCCGGTCTCGCCCTCCTCGTCTTCGCCGATCCGGCGCCGGGCGCGACGTCGGCCGCCGCCCCGCCGTCCTTCTTCGACCCGCAACATTCGCTGCAGAAGCCCGATCTCTCGCGCATCAGGCAGATCCGATTCCTGACGGAAGATGACTTTCCGCCCTTCAATTTTTTGCTGGGCGACGGCCAGCTCGCGGGCTTCAACGTCGACCTCGCGCGCGCCATCTGCGCCGAGCTCGACGTCCCTTGCAGCATTCAGCGGCGCAAATGGGAGCTGCTCATCCCCTCGCTCAACGACAATAGCGGCGACGCCGTCATCGCCTCGCTCGCGATCAACGACGAGACGCGGAGGCAGGCGGATTTCACCGCCCCCTACTTCCTGACTCCCGGCCGCTTCGCGATGCTCACCGACACGACGCTGCCGGCGGCGACGCCCGAGGCGGTCGCCGACCGCAAGGTCGCGGTCGTGGCCGGCTCGCGCCACGAGGCCTTTCTCAAGGCGTTCTATCCGCAGGCGGAGCGCGTGACCTTCGAAACCCCGGCGCTGGCCCGCAACGCGCTCAAATACGGCAAGGTGTCGGCGCATTTCGGCGACGCGGTGAGCCTTTCCTTCTGGCTCAACGGCGCCGAGGCGGCGGGATGCTGCAGCTTCAAGGACGGGCCCTTCACCGACCCGCGCTACTTCGGCGAGGGTATCGGCGTCGCCGTGAAAAAGGGCAACGATCCCCTGCGGCGCGCGCTCGACTACGCGCTGGCCCGTCTCGACCGGCGGGGCGTCTTCGCCGAACTCTATCTGAAGTATTTTCCGATCGGGCCTTTCTAGATCACGCTGCGCTCGGGCGCTTTCAAAGCGCAGCGTGATCAGGCCCGCTCGCAGAGATCCGCGATCGCCGCGCGGACCGTCGAGAGCGCCGCGACGAGCCTCTCGCGGAGCGCGGATTCGTCGCTTCCACCGCGCAAGGCGGCCTCATAGGCTTCCGCCGCGTCGCCCAAGGCGAAGGCGCCGATCGCCCGCGCGGAACCTTTCAGCGTATGCGCAAGATCCGCCCGGGAGCCGTCGCACGCGCCAGACTGAGAGAGCCGCGCCGAGAACTGCTCGGCCTGGCGATCGAAAAGCGTCAGGAGCTCCATCTCAAGCGAATGATCGCCAAATGTCTGGCGGGAAAGATGAACGAGATCGAGGATCGGCGCCGCGCCCCCGTCGCCGACGTCGCGGCCCTGTCGCTCATGGTTAACAGGCGCAGCCTCGGCCATTTCGATTCTCCAGTCTCGCGCAAGGAAGCGTCCGCCCCTGAAATCGCCGCGCTTACAAGGCTATGTGGCGAGCGCAGCCGCGCCGTCGAGCCTTTCCCGCAAGAAGACTCGCGCCGACTTCTGAAGGTCGCGTTAACGAAGTTTAGGATTACGGCCCGAGCCCGTGTTTCAATTGCACGGCATGGGCTGTAAGATTTGGTTAATCCTTTGGGCGCCCGCACCTTCGGGCGCGTAGGGAGCGGTGCGCCTTGTCGCCGCTCGGAGAGTTACGCGATGTCGAAATCTGGCAAGATTCAGGACGCGGCCTCCGCCGCTCTTTCCGCGATCGAGGAGGCGCTCGACCTTGGCGCGCCCCCCGCCGCGGAAGGCGGCGCTCCGAAGACGGAGGAGCCGGATCCGGCGTCTTCGGTCTCGGAATCCGTCGCGATGAATATGAGCCGGGCCATGTCGCACAAGGTCGAGGCGCGAGAAGCGCCGAAGCCGCCGCCGCTCATGCCGCCGACGGTCTCGCCGGCAAACGACGATCGCCGCACGGTTGGCGAACTGCGCGCCGCGCTGCAGATCGCGCCGAACCGCAGCATTATGGCGATGACGTTCGCCTCGATCGCGCTGTGGGCGGTTTGTTGGATTCTCTATGTGTTTTTCCATCAGGGCGAGATTGTCGACGCCGACGGCTCCTTCCTCGCGCCCAAGCCGGTCCTGACCATCGCGGCGCTCGTCGGCCCGACGGTCTTTCTCTTCATCACGGGCCTCATGGCGCGCCGCGCTCATGAAATGCGGCTCATCGCGAACTCGATGACCGAGGTCGCCATCCGGCTGATCGAGCCCGAAACCATCGCCACGGAACAGGTCGTCTCCCTCTCGCAGGCCATCCGCCGCGAAGCCGCGTCGATGGGCGACGGCATCGAGCGCGCTCTGGCCCGCGCCGGCGAGCTCGAAGTGATCGTGCGCACCGAGGTCACCAATCTCGAACGCTCCTATACGGAAAACGAGCGCCGCATCCGCCTGCTGATCGACGAGTTGACCCGCGAACGCGAGGCGATCGTCGTCAACGCGGACAACGCCCGCTCGTCGCTCCTCGGCGCGCGAGACGCGTTGTCTCAGGAACTCGCCGCCACTTCCGCGCATCTCGCGGAAGCCGTGAGCGACGCCGGAGCCCGCGTCACCTCCTCGCTCGGCACGAAAGGCGAGGAGATCAAGCTGGCGCTCGAAACGGCCGGCGACAATTTCGAGTCCACGCTCGCTTCGCATGGCGACCGCGTCGTGGGCGTCCTCACGCAGACGGGCGACGCCGTCGCGCAACAGATCGCGGGCGCGAGCGAAGACGTGTCGCGGCGCTTCACCGACGGCGTCTCAGAGGTCGGGAGCAAGCTGCAAACCGCCAGCGAGGCGCTCGCCGTGGATTTCGGCGTGCGCGGCGCGACGATCCTCGAGCGCTTCGAAGAGCTCGGCGCAAGCTTCGCCGACTCCATCGCCGGCCAGGGCGATCGTCTGATCGTGCGCCTCGCCGAGACTGGCGGCGTGATCAACGAGGCGATTTCCACCCATGGCGGCGCGCTCGACAAGTCGCTCGCCGAGACGACGAACCGTTTGACGACCAGCGTCGCCGAACAGGTGGAGGCGGCCAAGGCCACTTTCGAAAGCGCGGAGAACCGGCTCCTGGGCCTGATGGAGGAAACCAACCTCAAGGCGCATCAGGAATTCGAGGAGCGCGGCAAGGCGATCCACGAAACCCTCGCGCGCAGCATGAGCGAAACGGCCTCCTCCCTCGTCGAGCAGGCCGACACGCTGCAAGAGCGCTTCGTCAATCTGGCGAGCGACGCGGTTTCGGCGCTCGGTTCGCACAGCGACCGGGTGAACGAAACGCTCGCCGAGCGCCTCGACAATTTCGAGCGCATGGTGCTCAAGCGCGGCGAGGACATGATCGAACGCGTGACCGAGCGCGGCGGCCAGTTCGAGGCGACGCTCGCCGAACGGCTCGCGGCCTTCGAGGATACGGTCGTGAAGAACAGCGCCGACGCGGCGCTGCGCGTCGCCGAACATGGCGACCGCGTCACGACCGCGCTGAGCGAGGGCCTCGCCGTTTTCGAGGAAACCTTCACCCGCCAGGGCGAGGAGATGGCCGCCCGCATCGCCGACCATACGCAGAAAACATCCGCCGAGCTCACCGAACGCCTGGGCGATTTCGAGAACGTCTTCGCCAAGCGCGGCGACGAGCTGGCGGCCCGCGTCGCCGAACATGGCGACCGCGCGACGAATACGCTGACCTCGCGTCTGGCCGAATTCCAGGAAGCGCTGGCCCGCGGCGCGCAGGACGCCGCCGCGCGCGTCGTCGAACAAGGGGAATTCGCCGCGACGACCGTGAGCGGCCGTCTCGCCGCCTTCGAGGACACGGTGGCGCAGCGCAGCGACGAGGTCGCCGCGCGCGTGGCCGAACACAGCGAACGCGCGAGCGCGACGCTCGCCGACCGTATCGCCGCTTTTGAAAACGCGATGCTCGCGCAGACCGAGAGCGTCGCGGGGCGCGTCGCGGAAACGGGCGAACGCGCGGCGAATGGAATCGCCGAACAGATGGAGGCGTTCGAGTCCGCCGTCGCCGCGAGGAGCGAAAACGTCGCGGCGCGCCTGACCGAGCATAGCGAACGCGCGACCTCGACATTGACCGGGCAGCTCGCCAGTTTCGAAGCCGCTGTCGCGCAGCGGGGCGAGGAGCTGACCGCGCGAGTCGTCGAGCATGGCTACCGTTCGAGCACGAAACTGACAGAGCATCTCGCCGCCTTCCAGGACGCGATCGCGTCGCAGACCGAGCAGGTCGCGAGCCGCGTTGCGGAAGAAAGCGTCAAGGCGACCGGCGCGCTGGCGCATCATGTCGAGGCCTTCGAGGCCGCCGTCGCGCAGCGCGGCGAGGAGATCGCCGCCCGCGTGGCGGAACATGGCGACCGCGCGCTGGCCAATCTTTCCGTCGGCCTCGCCGCCTTCGAGGACGCGGTTCTCCAGCGCAGCGAAACCGTCGCCGCCCGCCTCACCGAGCAGGGCGTCCGCGCCACTTCCGAAGTCGTGCAGCAGATCGCGGCCTTCGAGGCCGCCGTCGCGCGCCACAGCGCCGACGTCTCGGCCCGTGTCGCCGAACATGGCGACCGCGCCACGGCGATCCTCACGGATCGCCTCGCGGCTTTCGAGGAGACCTTCACGCAGCGCGGCGCTGACGTCGCCGCCCGCGTCGTCACCGAGGGCGAGCGCGCCGCCGAGCTGGTCGCGGACAGGCTCGCGGCTTTCGAAGGGGCGGTCGTCGAACATGGCGAGCAACTGTCGAACCGCGTTTCCGAACACGGAGATCGCGCCCGCAATCTGCTTTTGGAGCGCCTCGCGGCCTTCGAGGAAAGCGTCGCGCGCCACGCCAAGGACATCGCCGATATGGTCGCGCTCCATGGCGACGCCGCGACCACGGACCTCACCAAGCAGATCGCCGCGTTCGAGGAGACGGTCACGCGCAGCCGCGACGAGGTCGCCGCGCTTGTCGCAACGCATGGAGAGCAGGCGACGACCGAGCTCACGCGCCAGATCGCGGCCCTCGAAGAAACAGTCTCCCGCAGCAGCGCGGAAGTCGCCGATCTTGTTTCTTCCCACGGCGAACGCGCGACGGCGGAACTCTCCCGCCAGATCGCCGCTCTTGAAGAGACGGTCGCCAAAAAGAGCGAGGAGGCCGCGTCTCGGGTGTCCGAACATGGCGACCGCGCGCTGACCAATCTCTCGCTCGGCCTCGCCTCCTTCGAGGACGCGATCCTCCGCCAGAGCGAAGCCGTCGCGGCGCGCGTCGCGCAGCATGGCGAGCAGGCCGCGGCCGCGGTCAATGAAGGCATCTCCGCCTTCGCCGAGGCCGTCGCCCGCCACAGCGGCGAAGCCGCCGCGCGCGTCGCGTCGAAGAGCGAGGAAATCAACGCCGCCTTCGCTCAGGGCCTCGCTTCTTTCGAGGACACCTTTCTGCGCCAGGGCGAGGAGATCGCCCAGAAGGTGCTCGAGCAGACCACGGCGACGGGCGAGGATCTCTCGGGGCGCCTGCAGGCTTTCGAAAACGCCGTGCAACAACTCAACGCCGAGACCGCGCGCCGAATCGAGGAAGAGAGCGCCCGCATGTCCGGCACGCTGACCACGGGCGTCGGCGCCTTCGAGTCGTCGGTGCGCCGCCACAGCGAAAATGTCGCCGCCCTCGTCGCGGAGCACGCCAAGCGCGTCGACGAATTGCTCGGCGAGCGCATGGCCGCGCTTGAAAGCGCCGGCATGGCTGTCGCCCATACGATGGAGGAGACGCGCGAGCGCGCCCTGCAGGAGCTCGAAACGAGCAGCGTGTCCCTGCGCGAGACCCTTCAGCGCAGCGTCGCGGAAGCCACGGCGGCCCTCGCCCAGAACTCCGAGACCATGCAGGATCGCTTCGCCACGACTGCGGGCGACGCCGTGGTCGCCCTCGCCACTCAGGGCGAGCGTCTCAACGAAGCGCTCGCCGAGCGTCTCGTGGCGTTCGAGGGCTCCGTGCTGGAACAGGGCAAGGAAGTGGTGGTCTCGCTCGCCCAACACGGCGAACGCATCGCCACGACGCTGGGCGCCCAGCTCGACCAGTTCGAAAACGCGTTGCTGCGCGACGGCTCGGCGATCGCAGACCGCGTCGCCCAGCACGCCTCGCAGCTCAGCAGCGAGGTCGCCCAGCGCCTGAACATCATCGAAGAAGTGATCGGCGGCCGCGGCGGCGAGCTGGTGCAGAACCTCGCGCAGCGCACCGAGGACGCCGACGCCCGCATCGGCGCGCAGGCCGAGCGTTTCGTCGCGAGCGTCGACGACCGCATCAATGCGATCGACCAGTCCCTCGCCTCTCATGGCGGCGCGCTCGCCGACCGCATCGCCGCGCAGGCCGATCAGTTCGCCTCGCGCATCGGCGACAATTCACGCCATTTCGCGCAGGAGATCGACGCGCGCCTCTCCGCTCTCGACGACGCGGTGTCGCTGCGCGGCGCGGCGCTCGTGGAGCAGATCGCGGCGCAGACCAACCAGTTCGCCGACCGCATCGGCGCGAGCGCGCAGCAGCTTTCGGCCGAACTGCAGAACCGGATGGGCGCGATTGACGAGACGGTGAACGCCCGTGGCGGCGCGCTGGTCGGCAAGCTCGCCGAGCAGGCCGACCGGATCGCTTCGCGCATCGACGAACGCTCGTACGAACTTTACGCCTCGCTCGACGCGAAGCTCGAGGCGATCGACCGGACGATGAACGCCCAGGGCGGCGTCTTCGTCGACAAGCTCGCCGAGCAGGTCGATCAGTTCGCCGCGCGGATCGGCGACAATTCTCGTCATTTCGCGCATGAAATCGACACGCGTCTCGAAACGATCGACGACGCGATCTCGGTGCGGGGCGGCAAGCTCGTGAGCGAACTCGACGCGACCACCGTCTCGGCCTTCACGCGCCTGAGCGAGCAGGTCGGCAAGCTGGCGAGCGAGGTCAACGCCAAGCTCGACGCCATCGACCACACGATCGGCGATAAGGGCGAGCGGCTGGTCGAAAAGCTCGGCGCGCGCGCGGACGACATCGCCGCGGTCATGTCGAGCAAGATCGAAGCCTTCGAGACTGTCAGCGACGCCCGCACGCGCGAAGCGGCGCGGCGGATCGAGGAGTTCGTCCGGCACATGGACGCCGGCCTTGGAGCCGGCGGGCAGAAGCTGCAGGAGTCTCTCGCCAGTCACGCGCTCGAAGTCGCCCGCGTCATGGGCGAAGGCGGCCGCGAG
The DNA here is from genome assembly GCF_052186135.1 of Methylocystis sp. JAN1. Lineage (GTDB taxonomy): Bacteria > Pseudomonadota > Alphaproteobacteria > Rhizobiales > Beijerinckiaceae > Methylocystis. The sequence goes on from NZ_CP181499.1 coordinate 3,368,606, forward strand.
GTCGCGCAAACGCTCGACGCCAAGCTCAAGGACGTCGATTCCGTGCTGCTCAACCGCTCCTCCGAACTCGCGGCGACGCTCGCCTCCAAGGCTGCGGAAATCAACGAGACGCTCGGCGGACGCGCGAAGGATCTCGCCGAAACGCTGGACGGTCGCATCGAACTTTTTGAAAAGAACGTGGTCGAGCGCCTTGGCTCGGTGTCGACGGAGATCGACGAGCGCGGCCGCAACGTCATCGAGTCGATCAGCGCGCGCCTGCAGGACATCAACCACGTCCTCGCCGACGCCCGCCGCGAACTCGACACGACGATGCACGCCCGCACCGGCGATCTCGGCCAGGCGCTCACACAACGCGTGGAAGAGATCAGCGGCGCGCTGGAGTCGCGTCTGTCGCAACTCCAGACGGCGCTGGACGAGCGGCTCGCGCAAATTCAGACGACCTTCGGAGAACGCGGCGGCGTGGTCACGAACGAGCTCGCCAGCGTCGGCGAGCTGATCGCCAAGACGATCGAGACGCGCGGCGCGGCCATTGTCCGTCACATCGGCGACAAGCGCGAGGAGCTGTCGCAGGCGATCGAGGACTCCACGGCGTCGCTCACGCAGGCGCTCGACGCGGGAGCGCGGACCTCGATCGGCGCGCTCGTCGCGATGAACGACAAGATCCGCGCGGAGCTGCCGACCCTGCTCGACAAGCTCGGACAGACCAATGCCTCGCTGCACAGCATCATCGACAAGACCGGCGGCAATCTCGTCAATCTGGAGCGCGAGCTGGGCACGCGCCTCACCGAGTTCCAGGAGGCCATCCGCGTCGTTTCCGGTCAGGTCCAGCAAATCAGCGACGTCGCTGGCGGAACGATCGACAACGCCCACGCTATCGCCGACGCGCTCGGCGAGCGCCAGCACGAGCTGGCGCAAAGCGCGGCGCAGCTCGCGCAGAGCCAGCAGGCGCTCGACGCCGTCTTCGAAGCCCGCCGCAACACGCTCGAGAACCTGGTCTCGCACGTCGAGGGCAAGCGCGCCGAGGTCGAGGGCGCGCTGACGAGCTTCGCCCAGCGCATGGAGGACACGTTCCGCTCGATCGAAAATCGTTCGAGCGACATCAGCGGCGCCCTCTCGGCCACCACCGAAGAGACGGCGAACATGGTCGAGGCGCGCTTCGCGCATATCCGTTCGGCGGCGGAAGGCCAGCGCACCGACACCGAAAAGGCGCTGCGCGCCGCCTTCACCCAGGCGAATGAGGAAATCAACCGTCTCTTCAACGACGCGAGCGCGCGCTTCCAATCGACGGCGGAAGAAATCCGCGGCCTCTCGCGCGAGATCCATCGAGAGCTGGAGAGCACCCGCGAAGAGGTGCGTCGCGGCGCGACCGAGCTGCCGCGCGAGACTGCCGAGCAGGCGGCGGCGCTGCGCCGCGTCGTGGGCGATCAGGTCAAGGCCCTGAACGAGCTGACCGACATCGTCGCGCGCTCGGGCCGCGTCTACGACATCGCGGAACAGGCGCCGCCCGCCGCTCGACGCGTCTTCGAGCCGGCCTCTCGCGCCGAGCAGCCGAAGCCGCGTCTCGCCGCGGCTCCGCCGCCGCCCGCCCCGGCTCCCGCGCCACGCGCCGCCGAGCCCGCGCGCGAACCGCAGGGCGGTTGGCTGAGCGATCTCCTCGCCCGCGCCTCGCGTGACGAGCCGCAAACGGCTGGGCCGGCGGTGCAGCCGTCGCCGCAGGTCCCGCCGGCCCGCGCGCCGCGCCAGGGCAATGCCGGCGGTCTCGACAGTCTCACGCTCGATATCGCCCGCATGGTCGACAACGCCGCGGTCGCGGAGCTATGGCGCCGCTATCAGCGCGGCGAGAAAGGCGGACTCTTCGGCCGCCGTCTCTACACCGCGCAGGGCCATCAAACCTTCGAGGAAATCCGCCGCCGCTACCGCATCGATCCCGAGTTCCGCGCGACGGTCGACCACTATGTGCGCCACTTCGAGGATCTTCTCGTCGAGACGAGCCGCGGCGACCGCGACGGCTCCAAGGCGCTCGACCTGCTGACCGGCGACGCCGGCAAGGTCTACACCATGCTCGGCCACGCCGCGGGCCGCTTCGACTGATGGAAAGCGATGTAACGGCGCAGGACTTCCCGGCGCCTTCGGTTTGCCGACAAACCTCCGGGGCGGCCTCATCCCTCGGGACGCGAGCTTCGCTTGCGCCTCGGATGGATGAAGCCTTAAGCGCCTGGCGCCCCTCATGCCGCAAGCTGAGGAACATGCGCAGCGGGCGCCTCGAAGCACGAAGGGGCGCCGCCGCTCCGTCGGTAGTCTGAGGGCGCGGGGACCTCCCCCGCGCCCTTTCCTTTTAAGCCAGCGCGCCCATCGCCTTCTCGAAGGCCTCTTCGGCTTTCAGGCTTTCAAGGTCGCGTCCCAGCGTCGCGACCGCGAGCTTCCGGTCGCCCTTGTAATAGACGACTGTGCAGGCGCCCGAAGCCGGATCGCCCGAAACCTCATGGCGATCCCATCCGGGCGCATGGCCGACATAGCAGACGACCTGATCGTAATGCTGGCTCCAGAAGAACGGCGCGGCGTCGAAGCGCTCCTTCCGGCCGAGCATATTGCGCGCGGCCGTCTGGCCCTGGCGCTCCGCCACGACCCAATGCTCGACGCGGATATTTTCGCCGGTGATCTTGTCCGGCCAGCGGGCGATGTCGCCCGCCGCATAGACGTCGGGCGCGCTCGTCATCAGATATTCGTCGACAAGCACGCCCTTGTCGGTCGCAAGGCCGGCCGCCTCGGCCAGAGCCAGATTGGGCCGCACGCCGACGCCGATAACGACGAAATCCGCCGCAAGCGCGCCGCCCTTTTCGAGGCTCAGACCGCCCTCCCCGATCCGCATCGCCGTGTCTTCGAGATGGAAGACGACGCCGCGAGCCTCATGGAGCTGACGCACATGCGCGCCGAGCTCCGGCCCGAGAATGCGCGCCATGGGGACGGCCTCCGGCGCGACGACATGAACTTCGAGCCCGCGCCCGCGCAACGAGGCCGCGACTTCGAGGCCAATGAAGCTCGCGCCGATGACGGCGACGCGTTTTGCCCCCGCGCTCGCGGCGATGATCCTGTCCGCGTCGGCGATGCTGCGCAGGTAATGGACGTTCGGCCCGTCCGCGCCCGGAATTGGCAGGCGCACGGGCTCGGCGCCGGTCGCGAGCAGCAACGCGTCGAAGGAGACCGCCTCGCCGCCCTCGAGCGTCAACCGCTTGGCGGCGACGTCGAGCGACTCGACCTTTCGGCCGAGGCGCAGCAGCACGCCATTTTCGCGATACCAAGCCGGATCGCGCAAAGGGAGCCATTCGGGCTGGGCGGTTCCGGCGAGATAGTCCTTGGAGAGATTCGGGCGGTCATAGGGCTGCGCCGGATCGACGCCGATCATCTCGATCACGCCGTCATAGCCCTCGGTCCGCAGCGCCTGGGCGGCGGCGAAACCCGCCGCGCCCGCCCCGACGATCGCGACCGACCGCGGCGCCCGCGCCGGCGCCGGCTTAGCCTCGGCGCTCTTGATCCTCTCGCGCGCGTAAATTTTTCCGTCTGCCTGCTCGACCCGCCATCTGGGGAGCGCGTCGAACGCCGGGGCCCGGAGAGCCTCGCCGGAACGCAAGCTGAAACAGGCGTGGTGCCAGGGGCAACGGATCGTGTCGCCGACGACGAGGCCCTCGTCGAGCGGCCCGTGATAATGGCTGCACGCGGCGCCGACGATGAAAACCTCGCCGCACGAGCGGACCATGATCGCGGCTCTGTCCGCCACGCGCCCACGCAACGGCGCGCCCGGCTCAAGAACGTCAAGAGCGACTCCCTGGGCGAAATCCGGCCCTGTTTCTTGTTCATTTCCCGACATACGGCTCCCCTTCACTTTGGACGGTTGCGAACACAACCGTCACCTCGGAAGGTGGGCCTCGAAATTGTCCAGGCAAGCGCCCGGCGCTCCGGATGCAAGGCGAATCAACGCATCACAGCGCGTCAAAGGAGCGATGGGCGAGAGGGCGGTTTGCTTGCCGCGTTGGTTAACAAAGCGGAAAAATTGGCGCGGTTAGACCACTCCAAATTGTGACATTGGCGCCACATCCACGGACACAAATATTCAGAAAGGCCGATTTTGCTCAACGATTGGGCATGTGCGATGCAGTTGAGCTTGAATGAGCGCCTTGCTGCGTTTGAAATCGCTCCAGGTTTCGCCTCCTAACCGGAGTTCCTGGCATGAAGTGGTATTACCTCCCCATTGTGACTGCGGCGTCAATCGCAGCCAGCATGGCCATTGCGGCCGATGTGGCCGCAAAGAAGAAAGCGCCCCCGGCTCCCCCGCCGCCGCCGGCCTGGCTCGATACGGTCACCGTCGACGGCTTCGTCGAGGGCGGCGTCGCCATCAATTTCAACCAGCCCTTCAACAAGCTGAACTGGGGCCATCTCTACACAGACCGCGCCAACTGGCCGACCTTCAACGGCGCTGTGCTGACCGTTCAGCGTCCGCTGGACTCAAAGGCGACGACCTATGACTTCGGCTTCAAGGCGCAGCTCCAGATCGGCGAGGACATGCGGTATAACCACTATACCGGCACCCTCGAATACGCGATTGCCGACCGTACCCAGATCGGCTTCCTGGAGGCGAATCTTCAGGCTCACCTTCCCTGGACGAGCTTTATCTCTCAGGGCGGCATCGACGTGAAAGTCGGTCAGTTCCCGACGTACAATGGCGCCGAAGTCATGTACGCGAAGGACAATCTCTTCTACAGCCACTCCTACATCTTCAATTTCGGGCCCTTCCTCCATACCGGCGCGATGTTCACGACCCACGTTCGCGACTGGCTCGATATTTACACCGGCGTCACAACCGGCGTGAACACCGGCTTCCCGGGATGGCCGGGCGACAACAACAATTCGCCCTCCTTCCACGGCGGCTTCGGCCTCAACCTGCTGGACGGCAATCTGACCATCCTCGGCATCGTCCATCATGGTCCGGAAAACCCGGTTCAGCGCGGCAATCCGTTCCTGCCCTTCGCGCCGTTCCCTGGCGCCTTGGCGCTGACCTGGCCGAACACGCCGCTGGCCTGCGTCTGCGACCCGAACTCCGCAAACCGCACCTTCAGCAACCTCACCACGACCTGGAAGGTGACGGAAAACCTGACGCTCATCACGGATATCGCCTATAACCGCGAGAGCGGCTCGAACCCGATCTCGCAGACCGGCCTGCCGGCGGCGACGATCAATGCGCTGGACGCAAATTTCGGCACCAATCTCGCCGGCGTTCCGCTGAAGCCGCAGGGCGCGGACTCCTACGCCGTCGCGCAATATGCGTCTTACAAGGTCAACGACATCTTCAAGGTCAATGGCCGCGTCGAATATTACCGTGATAACAAGAACTTCTTCGTGGCGGCCTTCCCCGGCTACTACGACGCGATCAACGTTTTCCACGGCTTCCCCTGCTACTCCTGCATCTTCCGTCCGGGCGGACAGGGCACGAGCTATCTCGGCCTGACCGCGGGCGTGACGATCACGCCGGAATTGCCAAAGATGCCGATCATCACGGGCCTGATCATCCGTCCGGAATTCCGCTGGGATACGGCCGTCAACGGCACGACCCCCTTCTTCCGGGGCGTGACGTCCAGCAACCCGCTTGGCCAGAGCCGTTCGCAGGGAATGTTCAACATGGACGTGATCATCCCCTTCTCGCTGCTCTGAGCGACCGAGGACCATTTAGAAAAGAAGCCGGCGACGCAGGTCGCCGGCTTTTTTGTGGGTTGCCGCCAACCGGATCAGCAGCGGCCGCTCCAGTGACGAATGCCTTTTGTGGCCTCAACCGGGCTGTTGGTCGTGAAGCAGCCTCGGCTCTCGGTCGCAGGGGCGGCGGGCGCCGCCATCTCAGGCGCATTGGAATAAGCGTAGAAGTCCTCGGCATGGCGCACAGCCGGCTTGGCGCTCCGGTCGCGCGCCTCGGCGGCGCCAAAAGAGGCGAAAGACAGGCCGGCAGCGAGAGCGAAGAGCGCAATGCGACGGGAAATGGAGATCATGAGCGAGTTTCCCTTGGCGAGCATGATTAGTGAGCAGCCAAAGGGCCGCCTTTTTGTGCAACGAACGATTAGTTCGCGATCACAATGCTTATTTTATAGACAGATTCAGGCCAGCGAAAAAGAGCCAGCGGAGGCCACTTAGGGCAGCCACTCTGGAACCAAAAATACCCGCCAGAGACGGACCATTAATTGATCAGAAATAGTCCAGAAATAATTCCACGCCTGGAAAAGAATGTAGAAACAAGAGCTTTTATTGCGGCTGCTCCTCAGGCGGCGGCGATTCTTCCTTCACGACGACCTCCACGTCGGCGTCCCTGGTGGATTGGACCCGGAACGTATTCTGGTAGGTCTTTCCCTCATGACGGGCGATCGCGACATATTCGCCCTCGGCGAGGACAAGCGAGGGAAAGGCGCCGATCAGTTCGCGAATGACGTCGCCGCCCGGCGTCAGCACGGAAAAGCTGGTGTTGGCGAGCGCCTCGCCGCCCGGCGCCTTGACCAGCTTGAGCGTCATGGTCGCGGCGTGATGCTTCAGCGTCGCCTCGATCAGCTTGCCGGCCGGGACCTTCAGATCCGCGGTGACGACCGAGTTTGTCGCATTGGCGCCACCCTGCGCGCCCTGCCCCGTGTCGAGCAGGGTCGAGACGATGTGATAAGCGCCCTCCGGCAGGCAGATCACGTCGTCGGCCTTGGCGTTGGCCAGCACGAGCTTCGCCTCCGCATTGCCGCGCTCCGGCACATAGATCGAGATCGACAGGCGCTGCGGCGGAATCTTGCTTCCGCCCAACATATCGACGAGCTTGAGGCCTCCGGCGTTGAGCGGCAGGCGCTCGGAGACGCTGTGCCCTTCGACCAGGACCCGGCGGGTCGCCCCGGCAAGCCCGTAGGCCGCATGCACGATATAGGCGCCGTCGGGGAGCGGAATTGTCGGGCTCGCCTCGTCGGATTGCGCGAGGAGCCTGTGCGAGCCGTCGGGCTGAGCCGCCTCTTCAAAAACCCGCCAGACGAGGCCCGAGCGAACAGGTTGGGAATCGTTGACGGCAAGCGTGGCGCTGAGACGCAGCGTCGACATTCCCTCCGTATTCGCGAGGGCGGCGGGCGCCGGCCCGGATTGCTCGGGGCTCGATTGCGGGGACGCCGGATGTCCCCGGCGCGCGTGAGCCTGATCGGCGGTCGCCGCCAGCAACAAAGCGGCGGCGAGAAAAGAGCCGGCCTTGCGGAAATTGGTCTTGGTCATCGTCACGTTCTATGGCGCCGATCGTGGCCTTTTGTCGATCACGCCGGCGAAAGCGCGCTCTATGGCGGCGATTTCGCCGGCCGAACGCGCGACGAGGCCCGAAAACCCCTCCCGCCGCGCTGCTGCACAGCCCGCTTCCGGCGCGGCGGCGTCGAGATCGGGCGCGAGATCGAAGGCCGCGACGCCCGCGGCCGCGGCGCCGAGGACGAGAAGCGCGCGGGCGATCCGCCGCGCCTCGCCGCGCGGCGAGGAATCGTCCATGGCCAGCCCGGCAAGCCGCGCCGACGCGCCGTGATAATCGCCCAAGGCGAAAATGCCGGCCGGCGTCTGAGCCGCGAGCGCGACGATCTTCACGAAGCCCGCCGGAAGCCCCGCTTCCGCCTCCCGGACAGACAGCTTGGCGGCGATCTGCTGGATATGCGCGCGCCCCTCGCAGGCTTCAAGAAAGACGCCGTCGAAATAAGGAGAAACCAGCGCCGCCAGATCGGCGTCGACAAGCTCGCTCGAGGCCGGCGCGATCTGCGCGAAAATTCGTGGGCGCTCCTTCAGCTCCCCCGCGCTTTCGATGGCGTCGCGCACGGACGCCCGGGCGGCGTCTCGCTCACGCGCCCCGCGCCCTCCGAGACGGAGCAACAGGGCGGAGGCCCCGCTCGCGAGCGCGCTCGCCATCACGCCGCGCGCATCGGCCTCAACTATCAAAATAGAGCGCATCTCACGTCGTCTCTTAAGCGCGGTCGCGCGTCCTTAAGGCAGAATTTACCATAAATCGCCATAATCCTTTCAGGTAAGCCGCTGCGTTAACGGAGGTCGAGCGTCCCATGATTGTGCGTCATTTCCTGTCCTGGGCGCAGACGGCCAATGCGGCGCAACGCGCGGAAGGCGCCGGCGCGCTGGCGCGCGCCTATCTTTATTCCGCGCTGGACGTCCAGGAGCGGCGCGACACGGAAATCGCGCTGATGTCGCTTCTCGACGATCCCTCGCCGCTGGTGCGCCGCGCGCTCTCCGACAATTTTGCAAGCGCCGTCGACGCGCCGCACGCCCTCGTCGCGGCCCTCGCAAGCGATCAATCCGACGTGGCGGCCCCCGTTTTGTCACGTTCGCCGCTCCTCACCGAGGCGGAGCTCATCGACTGCGCCGCCATCGGCGACGCTTTCGCGCAGAGCGCGATCGCATTGCGGGCGCGCGTTCCCGCCGGAGTCTGCGCCGCGCTCGTCGAGGTGGGCGTTCGCGAGGCGGCGATCTCGCTGGCGGTCAATCCGGGCGCGGATCTTCCCGAATTTTCGATGCGCCGGATGATCGAACGCTTCGGCGACGACGGCGAAATGCGCGAGGCCCTGCTCTCGCGCCCGTGGTTGCCCGCGACGGTGAAAAACGATCTGGTCAACGCGACCGCTGCCGCGCTTTCCGCCTTCGTCGTCGACTGCGGCTGGCTGACCAATGAGCGCGTCGAGCGCCTCTCGCGAGAGGAGCGCGACAAGGCGAATGTCATCATCGTGACGAACGCCGCCGCGCATGACGGCCGCCACGGCGTGCGCGAACTCGTCGCCCATCTGCGCGCCTCGCGGCAACTCACCGCGAGCCTCGTGCTGCGCGCATTGCTTTCCGGCAATCGCGATCTCTTCGAGGCCGCGCTGGTCGAACTGTCCGGGCTGCGCGAGGACAAGGTCGCGGGTCTCGTGCGCGACTTCCGCGGCACCGGCTTCGCCGCCCTCTACGACCGGGCGGGACTGCCTGAAAAATTCCTGCCCGCCTTCCGGGCGGCGCTCGAGGCGCAGCGGGAATATGGCGACGCCCAGGACGGCGAGGCGCGCCTCTCGCTCGTCATGGTCGAGCGCGTGCTCACGGCCTGCGAGGAGATCAATGGCGGCGAGCTCGACAAGCTGATGGCGCTGCTGCGCCGCTTCGAGATGGAAGCCGCGCTGGAGGAGGCCCGCGCCGAGGCCGCTCGCATGGCGGCGGAAGCGAGCGCGCCCGTCGTCGCCTCGCCGGCCGCTCCGACCGTGATCGACACCTCGCCAATCATCGACATGGCGGCGTTCGAAACCGAGCTGATGCGGTTCGCGGCGTAGCGGGTGAATTGACGCGCATGCGACCGCCCGAAATTGCGAGCGAGCAAAACGATCCGGAGCCTCATCGTCGCTTCCCGCATTGCTTCGTCGCGGTCCTTCTCGCAACGACCGCGCGTCGCGCGATCGTCAATATCCGAACTGCTCCCGCAAAATGCGCTCCTCCAGCGAGTGCCCGGGATCGTGCAGCAACACGAGACCGGTGCCGTGATCCATCGCTATGTCCACGTAAGCGAGATCGCGGAATTCGTCATGGTCGGCGACGACCGAGACCGGACGCTTGGCGGATTCCAGCACTTCGATCCTGACCTTCGCCGCGTCGGGCAGCAGGGCGCCGCGCCAGCGGCGCGGGCGGAAGGCGGAAATGGGCGTCAGCGCCATCAGCGGGCTGTCGAGCGGCAGGATCGGGCCGTTGGCGGAGAGATTGTAGGCGGTCGACCCCGCCGGGGTCGAAACCAGCACGCCGTCCGTGATGAGCTCAGGCAACCGCTCGTGCCCGTTGACGAGAATGCGCAGCTTCGCGACCTGCGAGGTCTGGCGCAGCAGCGAAACCTCGTTGATCGCATGCGCCGAAAATTCATCGCCGCGCACATTGGTGGCGTGCATCAGCAGCGGATGGATGATTGCGGCCTTCGCCTCCGCGATGCGCTTGCGCAGCCCGGTCTCGCGATACTGATTCATCAGAAAGCCGACCGAACCCCGATTCATGCCATAAATCGGCTTGCCGGAATCCATGTAGTTGTGAAGCGTGCGCAGCATCAGCCCGTCGCCGCCCAGCGCCACGATGCAGTCCGCCTCCTCCGGCGGAACGTCGCCATATTTCTCGGCAAGGCGCAGCCGCGCCTCCTCGGCCTCGGGCGTGCCGGAGGAGATGAAGGCGAGCTTTTTTTGTGTATGAGGCGAATCGCCCGAGGCGCCCATCTGAGGAAGACCCTGTTTCGCGAGAAGCGCGCGACGCCGCCGATTCGACCACGCTTTCAGCGGCCCGCGCGTCCGCCTGACTCCGGCGCGATCGAATCTAAAGGTTTGGAGCGCGCTTCATGCAAAAACGTTTCCCCACTTTTCGCAACGCGCTCCAGGCGCAGGCGCGCCGCCCTTTTGCATACACCGGCTGGCCGGCCGGGGAAATCCGGGAAGGAATTTTTTGCGGCGCGGGGCGATCAACGATCTGGGACGCCAGGCGCTCGATGCCCCCTTTACCGGGAAGCTGGCGGTCGAAGACCGCCCCAGGCTGCTGACAAAGTAGCGGCGACGCCCCTCGTGCTTCGAGACACCTGCTGCGCAGGCTCCTCAGCATGAGGGGCTTTTTCCTTCAGCGCCAAATACTTAGGCCTCATCCTGAGGAGCGAGCAAAGCTCGCGTCTCGAAGGACGAGGCCGCCTCGGGAGGTTTGTCAACAAACTGTGGCGGTCGAAGACCGCCTGGCGGGTTTCGCGCCGCATGACATTGACGGAGCTTTTCTCCGCCCTGCTTCGCACGAGGCCCCTCGCCGCAAAGGGGGAGGATCGGCTCATGCCCGGCGTTCACCGGATCGCCCTGAAATTTTTCAGCCCGTCCGCGCAATTTTAATTGAATCTGAAAAACACTCGAAAACCCGATTTTCTATGAGTCCAGTTGTGCATCCCGCGAGGAGGGGGTTCTCGCCTGAAGCGTCATGGCTAGATTGGGTTTCATCGCGAGCTTTCTCGCCGCGTTCATGACCATGGACGGTCATTTTTTCCATGGCGAGACGACGCGCACGGTTTGGGAAGGCCTGAATCTGACGGCGCACGCGGCGCAGGCGCAGATCATGCGCCTGCTTCGCCATTAGAGCGCGGCTCGCCAAAAAGTGGGCGTGAAGCGCGCTCTAACCCTCATCGCGCCATAGCCAGGCGGCCCCGCGGACGCCGCCCGAGTCGCCATGCGCATTGCGCAGGATCCTGGTGTCGAGCGCGTCCGTGAAGGCGTGCGCCGCGACGCGCGCCGTCAGCCCCTCATAGATAAACCGGATGTTCGACACGCCGCCGCCGAGAACAATGGCGTCTGGGTCGAGAATGTCGACGATCATAGCCAGCGCGCGGGAGAGCCGATCCTGATAGGCGTCGAGCGTCGCGAGCGCCGCCGCCTCGCCGCTCTCGGCGCGCGCGACGATGTCCTGCCCCTTCGCGTCCCGTCCCGAACGCCGCTTATATTCCCTCGCAAGCCCTGCGCCGCACAGAAAGGTCTCGATGCAACCGTCGTGACCACAAAAGCAGCGCAGGCCCGGATATTCCTCGCGGGTCATCCAGGGCAACGGCGTATGCCCCCATTCCCCGCCCACGTGATTTCGGCCGGAGAGAACCTTGCCCTCCACCACGACGCCGCCGCCGACGCCGGTGCCGAGGATGACGCCGAAGACGACGCGCGCCCCTTGTCCCGCGCCATCGACCGCTTCCGACAAAGCAAAGCAATTGGCGTCGTTCTCGACGCGCACAAGGCGGCCCAGCAGCCTCGTGAGGTCGGCGTCGAGCGGCTTGCCGTTCACCACCTGCGTGTTGGAGCCCTTGATGAGGCCGGTGTGCGTCGACACGGATCCCGGCGATCCGACGCCGACCGAACCGCGACGCCCCGTCTCCGCTTCAATGTCGCCGACGAGGGCGCAGATGGCGCGCAGGATTTCTTCGTAATGATGCGTGGGCGTCGGAACGCGCCGACGGGCGAGAACGGCGCCGTCGCGCCCGAGCGCGACAGCCTCGATCTTCGTGCCGCCGAGATCGACGCCGATGCGAATATCGCCGCCGCCGCTCATCGACGGCGGGCGCGGTCGAGATGCTGCGCACGCTCGAACGCGCTGTCCGCGGACGCGTCGATCCGTGCGGAATCGAGATCGAGGTCCTTCGTCATCGCGCTCGTAAAGGTCGCGCCTGTGAAGTCTGCCCCCGATGCGTCGGCGTTCATGAGATTGGCGCGCGAGAAATCGGCCCCCGAGGCGCGAACGAAACGCATGTCCGCGCTCATCAAATTGGCGCTGCGGAACTGCGCGCCTTCGAGAATGGCCGAACGCAGCACGGCGCGCATCAATCCCATCGACTGGTTCTTCATGTCCGCGGAGAGATTGGCGTCATTGAACTTCGCCCCGCGCAGCGAGGCGCCGGAAAGATCGCCCGCCACCCGCGCGCCGGTGAAATCCGCGCCATCCGCGATCATCTTCTGCATTTGCGCGGAGAAAGCGTGGGCGCCCTTGAGAGAGGCGCCGGTAAGGTCGGCGTGCAGCAGCCAGGCCTGGTCGAGAATGGCGCCGTCGAGAACGGCGCCGGCGAGCCGCGCCTTGTTGAGCCGCGCCGCGCGCAAATTCGCGCCCGACAAATCGAGGCCCGAGAGATCGAGCCCGTTGAGGCTCTTGCCGGAAAAATCGCGCGTTCCGGATTTTAGCGCGCCCTCGACTTCCGCGCGGCTCATTTCCGCCTGCGAATAGGCGGGCTGCGAAAGATCGACGCCTTGCAGCATGTCCTGAGCGCGAAGGCCGGCGGGCGACAGAAGCAGGGCGGCCAGCGCGGCCGGCGCGACGCGCGCAAGGAGACGCCTTTTCATTTCTGTTTCCCTCCGGCGCCGGCCAGCGCCCGCGCCTGTTGTATCCACTTATCGCGTTCGACGCGGCCCGGCGCGCCGATGGCGGCGCCGATCCACCTAGCGTTCTCGAGGCTCCAGGCCGCGATCTGATCATAATGGAAGACGCCGAGCGCATTGAGCTTTTCACGGCTCTTGGGACCGACGCCCTTAATGCGCGACAGATCGTCGGGCGCCCCGTCGCGCGGACCGTCGAGCGTCTCGGGCTTGACGCCGGGCGCCGCCTTCGGGCGCGGAGGAGCGGGGGCGGGCGCCGGCGAAGGAGTCCGCGCCGTTTCGATCAAAGGCTCCGGCGCGGCGGCGGGCCGCGCGGCTTCCGCTTCGGCGGGCGCCGGCTCAACCACGCGCTCGGGCGTCGCGAGCACGGGGGCGAGCGCCGGCCGCTTCGTCTCGGCCGCGCCGCCGAGCGACCTGACAAGGCCGCCAAGCGGCAGTCCCGCCGCATAAGCCAACGCCCCCGCAAAAGCGATGTCGAACAGCGCCGCGTCCCGCCCCTCCAGAATCTCGGCATAGGAAATGACGCCGCCAGCCGCAAGCGCGAGGACGCCCAGCGCAACGACCCAGCCGCCGGAGAATGTCGCGTCCCGCGCACGCGAGAAGGTGAGAAAGCCGACGAGCGCTCCGAGCGCCAGCGCCCCCGAAAACCACGACCAGCCGAGCGTCAGCAGATAGATCATCCACACGTCTCCCTTGCTCGCGGTCATTTCACGTTGAATTCAATGCGACAGTTGCGCGCGCGGTTCTCCTCGCTGTCATTGGGCGCGATGGGGCGTTCGCCGCCATAGCCCATCGGCCAGACATGAAAGGAATCCGCGCCCGCCTTCAGGAATCGCTCGACGACGAGACGCGCGCGGCGCTTGCTGCGATCGCGATTGAGTTCCGCGACGCCCCGGTCGTCCGTATATCCCACCACTTCGATCGGCGTAGTCCTGCAGCGCAAGGCCGCAATGGTCAGCGCGTCCAGCAGCGCCGCCGACTCCTCCGAGATCGCGTCGTCGCCCTCGAAGCGAATCTGGTTCTTCGATAGGTCGGCGAACGCCGTGCGGCAGCCGGCCGCATCGAGCGGCGCGCCGAGCGTGCGCGCGACGAGGCGCGTTTCGCCCCTGAAGCCTTTCGGCAAGCCGACTTCGAAACCCTTGACGATCTCCTCGCGCGCGCCGTCATAACGCGCGGCGCCGGAGAGAGACATATCGCCGTCGCTCATGACGAGATTGCCGCTATCCATGCGGGCGAGCGCCGCGAGCCCCGCATCGACGGCGTCAGCGAACTTGTCGGGCGCGCCCTTCGCCACGGCGAGTTGATCCTCGACGATGGAGTCGAAGAAGCGCCGGCGCGCATTGTCGACGATGCGATTGCGCGTCGCCTCGTCCGGGACGAAGCCCGCAAGGATTGTCTTATATCCCTCGCGCGTCGCCTGAAACGCGTAAGGCGAAACCGGCCCCGGCGCGACGTCTACCCGCGCAAGCTCGAAACCTTCGGGCAGGCGCGCTTTGATTTCGATCGAAAGCGTCTCGGCGCGCACATTCTCGCGTCCCTGCCCTTCGACCGCGAGCCTGTCTTCGGCGAGCGAGACCTTGCCGCGCGCGAGCCGGCGCAGCGCGTCGAGCGCAACCTCCAGAGCGGCCGCATAGTCGCCTCGCGGCGGCGCGGCGTCGATCTTCGTGCCGTCGCTGACCGCAAGGCCCGCGCCGGCGGAAGCCGCGAGCGCAACGGCGCGCTTCTGTAAGGCCTCGTTCGGCAGTCTGCCGTCGAGCGCGACGAAGCTTTCGCCGAGCGTGGCGGAAAAAAGATAGGGCTCGCGCGGCGGCGGCGCAGGCTTCGGCTCCTCTGGCGCGGCCGGCGAAGCGGCGGCGGGCACGGCGCCGCCTGCGGCCACGATCTTGCGCGCCCCGTAATCGGCGCGCAGCGCGGCTATTTCCTTCTGTGAGAGCGCGACGCCCGAAACGGTCGCGTCCCGCCCCGAGACGGCGATCCTTGCGGGGTCGATGGAGAGCCGCGCGGCGAGACCCGCCTTCAGCGCCGCTTCGATTTGCGGCGCCAGCGATTGCCCGGCGAAATAAACGAGCCCCGCCAGGACCGGCAATCCTATCCACCATTTCCTGGGCTGGTGCATGAACGTCCTGCCCCCTTTCAGGAGAGAATCAGCGAAGACGCGCGCATCTGAGACGCATGGTTGCTTGGCGGGCGCAGGTGTCAAGACCACGACGCAAAAAGGGGCGCGAAACGCCGCGCCCCGTCAGGCTGAGAGAAGAGAGTCCTGGGTCTGATATTCGAGATAGGCGCGGACGCCATCTCTGCAAGGGGCGCGCCGCGAGGATCGGGCCTCTTCAACCGTCCGTTCGGCGGCGTTTCGACAGAAAAGGAGCCATGCCGGCGCGCGCGAGGGCATCCGCCCGCTCATTCATCTCGTCCCCGGAATGGCCGCGCACCCAATGCCAGGCGACGTCGTGGCGCTCCTCCGCCGCCTCCAGCCTTTGCCAGAGCTCGACATTCTTGACCGGCTTGCGGTCGGCGGTCTTCCAGCCGCGCGCCTTCCAGCCCTTGATCCAGGACGTGACGCCGCCGCGCACATATTGCGAATCGGTGAAGAGATCGACGGCGCAGGGCCGCGTCAGCGCCTCGAGCGCCATGATGGCGGCCATCAGCTCCATGCGGTTGTTGGTGGTCGCCGCCTCGCCGCCAGAAAGCTCCTTCTCCGCCTCGCCGAAGCGCAGAATGGCGCCCCACCCGCCGGGGCCGGGATTTCCCGAACAAGCCCCGTCGGTCCAGATCGAGACCCGCTTCGTCACAGGAAAGCGCCGGCGGTCTGGTGGAAGCGCAGCTTGGCGAGATATTCGCGCGGATCCTTCGGCTTCACCAGGGCGCCCTTGGGCACGTTCAGCCAATCGACATAGCGCGTGAGCAGGAAGCGGATCGCCGCGCCGCGCGCAAGCGTCGGAAAGGCGTCGAGTTCGGCGGCGGTCAGCGGACGCACGCGGCGATAGGCGGAAATCAGCGCCGCGCTCTTCTCCGTCTCGAAGCGATGCGCGTCGTCGAAACACCAGGCGTTGAGGCAAATCGCCAGATCGTAGGCGTAGGCGTCGTTACAGGCGAAATAGAAGTCGATCACCCCCGACATCTTCTCGCCGAGAAAAAACGCGTTGTCGGGAAAAAGATCGGCGTGGATGACGCCGCTCGGCAAATCTCTCGGCCAGTTCGTCTCCAGATAATCGAGTTCGGCCTCGACCGTCTCGCGCAGCCCGCGCTCGACCTCGTCGGCGCGAGCGGCCGAGGGCGCGAAGAGCGGCCGCCATGCGTCGACCGACAGCGCATTGGCGCGGCGCATTTCGAAATCCGCGCTGGCGAGATGCAGGCGCGCGAGCGCCTCGCCCAGAGCCGCGCAATGGGCGACTTCCGGATGATGGACCGAATAGCCGTCAAGGAAGGTGACGATGACGGCCGGCCGGCCGGCAAGCCGCCCCAGCGCGGCGCCTGCGCGATTGCGCACCGGCTGCGGACAGGTGACGCCGCGGCGCGCGAGATGCTCCATCAGGCCCAGAAAGAAAGGCAGGTCCGTCTCCGCCACGCGCTTTTCATAGAGCGTGAGGATAAAGCTTCCCGCGCTGGCGTGCAGGTAATAGTTCGAGTTCTCGACGCCCTCGGCAATGCCCTTGCAGGAGAGGAGGTCGCCAATGTCATAGGTCGCGAGAAAAGCGATCAGCTCCGCGTCGTCGACCTGCGTGTAAACGGCCATGGGCGTATTTCCGAGAGCAACGCCCTTCAGGCCATCGCCCGCAGCTCCTTGGGCAGCGGGAAGGACACGCTCTCGTCGGCGGTCGAGACGGTCTCGACGGAAATCTCGTAGCGCTCGGCGAAGGCGTCCATGATCTCCTCAACCAGCACTTCGGGAGCCGACGCGCCGGCGGTGATGCCAAGAGAGCTGATATTGCCGAAAAGCGACCAATCGATCTCGCCCCTGCCCTGCACGAGCTGCGCCGGCGCGCCGGCGCGTTCGGCGACTTCGCGAAGACGCTGCGAATTCGAGGAATTGGGCGAGCCCACCACGATCACGGCGTCGACGTTGGGAGCGACTTCCTTCACCGCCGCCTGGCGGTTCGTCGTCGCGTAACAGATGTCTTCCTTGTGCGGGCCGACGATCGCGGGGAAGCGCTTGGTCAGCGCGTTGACGATTTCCTGGGAGTCGTCGAGCGACAGCGTCGTCTGCGTCACATAAGCGAGATTGTTCTCGTCCTCGAGGTTGAGATTCCCGATGTCGTCGACGGACTCGACCAGGACGACGGCGCCCTCCGGCAACTGGCCCATCGTGCCGACGACTTCCGGATGGCCGGAATGGCCGACGAGCAGCACGCGGCGGCCGCGCTTCCAGTGAATTTCCGCTTCGCGATGCACCTTGGTGACGAGCGGACAGGTGGCGTCGATGGCGAGCAGATTGCGCTCCTCGGCCTCGGCGGAAACGGATTTGGCGACGCCATGGGCGGAGAAGATCACCGGCGCGTCGGTGGGCGGAATCTCCTCCAGCTCCTCGACGAAGACGGCGCCCTTCGACTTGAGCGATTCGACCACATAGCGGTTGTGCACGATCTCATGGCGCACATAGACCGGCGGCCCGAATTTCGCGAGCGCCCGCTCGACCGCGTCGATCGCGCGCACGACGCCGGCGCAGAATCCGCGCGGCGAGCAGAGAAGAATCTTGAGCGGCGGCTTCACGCCACGGGGCTGAACATTCATTGGGGCGCCTTCGGCGATGCGCCGCCAGGCTGCGCCGGCGGCATTGAGGCGGCTCGCCCGCTGGGGACGTCCGCCCATTTGTGGCGTCGATCGGGTGGAAGCAATGTCGCGGCGGCCGGACTCTGTCAAGCGGGCAGCCGGACGCCTGGCGGCCTGCGCGGCCGCCGCGCGGGCGGCGAGGGCTACCGATTCGCCGGGCGTTGCGCTAGCATGGCGCGGAATGAAAGAGACGGGAGGCGAACTCCCCTCATTCCCAGCGGGAGAGAAGCCGATGTCCGACCTCGAGTCCATTCTGTCTTCCGCGCAGGGCGGCCAGCTCACGGCTAATCTTGCGCAGCGCTTCGGCCTCGCCGACGAACAGATCGACGCGGCTATCAGGGCGCTTGCGCCGGCGCTGGCCATGGGCCTGAATCGCGCGGCCGAGGAGCCGCAGGTCTTCGAGAAGACGGTGGGCGCGCTGGCGACGACGACCCGCTACTCCTTCTTCGACGAAGCCGACGCGGCGCATAGCGACGAGTCGGTCGAGCTCGGCCGCGACCTCCTCACGGAGCTTTTCGGCTCGCCCGCGGCGACGGGGCAGGTCCTGCAGGCCGCGGCCCGCGAATCCGGGGTGCGCGCGGATATCCTAAGCCAGCTTCTGCCGATCCTCGCCTCGGTCCTCCTCAGCGGGCTGACTAAATCCATCAACGAGAAGGGTCTCGGCGGCGTTCTCGGCCAGCTCGCCAATTCCGGCGCGCTGGGGCCGATCCTCGAGCAGATCCTCGGCGGCGGCCAGGCGGCCCCGCAACCTGCGCCCGCGCCGGGCCCGCGCGGCGGAGCGGGCGGCGGTCTTGGCGGTCTGCTCGGCGGCATTCTGGGCTCGCTGCTCGGCGGCCGTCGCGCCCCGCCCGGCGGAATGACGCCGCGCGGCCCCGACAGCGGCAGCCCGCTCGACGTGGATGCAGGACGGAGCGGCTCCGGCCCGGCCGGCCTTCCGGCGGGGCTGGATCAAGCGGCCGTTCAGGACGCGATCGAGCAGATCAAGAAGACCTTGCAGGTGGGCCAGAACGCGGGCGGCCGCCCGGCTGGACAGGGCCCGTCGGATCTCGAAAGCATTCTTGGCCAGATTCTCGGGAAACGCTGATTTCCCCTGGAACAACTCGCAAAAGTCTCGCCGCTTTCGCGGCGTGTCAGAAATTGCCGATCAGCCTGCCGAAATACACGGTGGAGAGCGTCGCGCCGGTCGTTTGGGCGCCGGCGACGACCATGACCGATATCATGATCGCGATCAGCGCATACTCAACTGCGGTGGCCCCGCGCGCGTCGGCCAGGAATCTGCGAAATGAGTTGAACATCGGGCCTCCCTCGTTCAAGAAATAAAATGGAAAGTTATGCAAAGCTTTAAGAGTGGCGGCCCGGTTTTCGTCAGTTCCGCCGCCGTCGCGTTTATGCGCTGTAGAGCGTAACCGCCGCCACGCTTTTCGGGCGCACTTGCGTCCGGGCGGCTTTTCCGGCAATCCATCCCCGCCGTCTGCAGGAAGCGGCGCCCGCGTCGTGAGAAGAGCGCCGCGACGCAATCCCCCGCTCCCGCCCCGCGCCCGCCTCGGTCATTTCGACCCTATCTTATGGAAAATTCAGACTAGATGGCTCGCGACGTAACAGATACGACTCCGATCGCGTCCCGCGACGCGCTCGTGGAATGGCTCGCAGCCGGGTGCAAGACCTCCGGCGCGCCGTTGCGCATCGGCACGGAACACGAAAAGATCCCCTTTTATTCGGATACGCTGACCGCGGTCCCCTATTCCTGCGTCGACGGCCGTTGCGGCGTCGGCAGCCTGCTCGAAGGCGTTCAGGAAGCGACCGGCTGGGAGCCGATCATGGACCGGGACGCGCTGATCGGCCTCGCGCAGACGGACGGCGGCGGCGCCATTTCGATCGAGCCGGGCGGTCAGTTCGAACTCTCCGGCGCGCCGCTTGTCGACATCCACGCCACATCCTCGGAGCTCGGCGCCCATCTCTCGGCGCTCGCCGGCGTCGCCCATTCGCTGGGCGTGCAGTTTCTCGATCTCGGCGCCAGCCCGAAATGGTCGCGCGCCGAGACGCCGGTCATGCCCAAGCAGCGCTACAAAATCATGTCGGCCTATATGCCCAAGGTCGGGTCGCGCGGGCTCGACATGATGTTCCGCACCGCCACCATCCAGGCCAATCTCGACTTCACAAGCGAAGCCGATATGGTCGAAAAGGTGCGGGTCGGCCTCGCTTTGCAGCCGCTCGTCACGGCGCTTTTCGCCAATTCGCCTTTCCTCGACGGCAAGCCGACCGGGCGCCTGTCGCAGCGCTCCTATATCTGGCTCGACACGGACCCCGACCGGACGGGCATGTTGCCCTTCGCCTTCGAGGACGGCTTCGGCTTCGAGCGTTACGTCGATTATGCGCTGGACGTGCCGATGTATTTCGTCAAGCGCGGCGACGTCTATCATGACGTCGCCGGCGCGAGCTTCCGGGACCTGCTGGAGGGTCGCCTGCAACAGCTCCCCGGCGAGCGCGCGGTGATGTCCGACTGGGCCAACCACCTTTCGACCATCTTCCCCGAAGTGCGGCTCAAGACCTATCTGGAAATGCGCGGCGCCGATGGCGGCCCGCGCGCGCATATGACCGCCCTGCCAGCGCTTTTCGCCGGCCTTTTCTACGATTCCGCCGCTCTCGATCAGGCGCGCCAGCTTACCAGGGGATGGGACGCGGCGGCGCGGCAGAAGCTGCGCGAGGACGTTCCCTCTCTCGCGCTCGACGCGACGATCGAGGGGCGCGGCCTGCGCGAGATCGCCCGCGACGTGCTCGATCTCGCCCGCGCGGGCCTGAAACGGCGCGCCTACCGCAATGCGCAGGGCGAGGACGAGACGATCTATCTTGCGCCTTTGGAAAAGATCGTCAGCGACGGCCGCACGCTCGCCGAGCAGCGGCTCGAACTCTATCGCGGCGCCTGGGGCGGCTCGGTCGACGGCGCCTTCCGCGACTGCGTCATCCCGCTATAGGGCGCATCGCCGGCGCCTAAACAAAAATCCCGCCGAAACCCGGCGGGATCAGTTTGTCGACAAACTTCCCAAGGCGGCCTCGCCCTTCGAGACACGAGCTGCGATCTCGGGCCTGCCCGAGATCAACATTCCTGTTTTGTGCAAATCGGGGTTTTGTGCGAGTCGGGAAAACCCGACTCGCACTCGCTCCTCAGCATGAAGCCCAAGTGTTTGGCGCCGAAGGAAGAAGCCCCTCATGCCGAGGAGCTTGCGCGGCAAGCGTCTCGAAGCGCGAAGGGCGTCGTCGCTACTTCGTCAGTAGCCTGATCCCGCCGAAACCGGCGGAATTCTTGTTGGAAGCTCCATCAAAGCTCAGCGCGGGAAAAGATCGTTCAGCCCGAAGGGCGCCATCGGTTGAAGGTGGGACGTGCGCTGCACGCCATCGGCGAGCGCCGCGTAACCCATCGGAGCGGCCGGCGCGCGCGCAATGTTGTCGACGCGCACATGGCCGCCGATCTTGACGCACCCATTCGACCCCGCGACGGCGACATAATCCGAACCATAGCGCGCGCAATGATTGGGCGTTTCGGCCCTGGCGACGGACACGGAGAGAGACGCGGCGAACGCAACGGCTCCCGTCAGGGCGAGGGGACGGAAATCGGCAAACATCATGTGGCGGTCAGCCTCTGTTCCGATCGCGACGCCGTGCTGGACGCCGAAATCTCGAACCTAATTCCTTTTGCAGAAAGCGCGTCTGGGACATCTCGTCCGACTCGTGTCTGCGATTTGGGCACTAGACCCAAACATCGTGGCAGGATCGTGTCCCGACTGCCGGGACTGCATCCGGTGTTGTCGAATAGCAACACGTACAAATTTATTTTCGGTAAACGAGCAAGAACTGGTTAAGCTGGCCTTACAAAGCGTTACCGCTCCAGTCCCCAA